>NZ_JAYDXP010000128.1:0-717 GCF_036701605.1 Pseudomonas sp. FIP_A4
GCACACCGCGTTGCTTTCATGGGCGATGCAATCGGTGCTCCAGACGTGCCCGACACCGGCGGCGCGGATCACCTGCAGCGCATCGCCGGCGAACAGCGCGTGGGTCACGGCCACGTCCACCGAGGCGGCGCCGGCGGCCAAGACCGCGGATGGTTTCCAGCACGCCGCCGCGAGCGAAGGCAATGACCGGCGTGCCGCAGGCCTGGGCTTCGATCGGCGCAATGCCGAAGTCCTCCTCGGCGGCGAAGACGAATGCGCGGGCACGGCGCAGGTCCTTGTGCGGCTGGTCGAGGATGCTCTGGGTGTTGGTGCCGAGCCCGGCCTGTTGCCCGGCGGCCTTTTCCAGCACCGGTGCGCTGTCGACGAACGCGCGAAAGCCCAGCGGGCCGACCACCTGCTGGATGCCGACGGCAAGCTGCTGCCGAGCTTCATCACCGTGGCCAACATCGAATCGAAAGACCCGGCGCAGATCGTTGCCGGTAACGAGAAGGTGGTGCGCCCGCGCCTGACCGAGGCGGCCGCCCCCGAGGTTGAGGAAGTCGCGTTTTTCCTCCATCGGCACGATCCAGCGGTTGAACAGCTCGGCGATCTTGGTCAGGGCGAATACGTCCTCGACGCTCTTGCCGGCGCGGAAGGCGTCAGCGACGTACCAGATGCGCTCAGCACCCGGCACGGTCAGCTCGCGCTTGAGCGTGCTCTCGGCCTCGGCGTCGGCGA
>NZ_JAYDXP010000129.1:0-506 GCF_036701605.1 Pseudomonas sp. FIP_A4
AGGCGCGCCTCCAGCGTATCCGTACGCGCCAGGCGCAGGCCGCGATTCTCGCGACCACCGACGGCGCCGGCACCGAGACCGACACCTTCAGCCTGAGCGTGACCGACGGCACCGGCAGCTCGACCCCGGCCAGCCTGGTCATCGAAATCATCGATGACCACGCTCAGTTGCAGGCTGACGTCCGGATGCTGGCGACGAAACGCGTGAATACCTTGCTCAGCGTCTTGAGGGGGCGGGCAGTGGCCTGGAATGCCTGAGCGAGGAGCACCGCCAGCGTGTTCATCGGCTACGACACCCCGCTGGCGGCGTTGATGTAGCCGCTGTCGAATTCGTTGTCGTTGTTCCAGGCGCGGCCGCGTTCCAGCGAGCCGCCAAGGTACAGCGCACCCGCGTAGAACCCAGCCTGGAAGCTGCCTTCGTCGATTTCGGCGCCGAGCGCCACGGCTTCCTCCCGCTCAAGGAAATTTCCCGCGAGTACTTCTCCAAGGCCCCTGAAGGCCGCGTCA
>NZ_JAYDXP010000008.1:0-374 GCF_036701605.1 Pseudomonas sp. FIP_A4
ATGGTGATGGTCAGCGTGGCGCTGGACGGGTCACCGTCGGCGTCCTGCATGGTGTAGGTGAAGGTTTCGGTGAGGGTTTCACCGTCATCCAGGCCCTGCACCGCGGCATCGTTCGGGTTGATCAGGTAGCTGTAGTTGCCGCCGCCCAGGTCGGTGAAGGTGCCGTGCGTCGCCGTGGTGCTGGTCCAGTTGACGAAGCTGGTCGGGGTGTCGGCGCCCGGCTGGCCGTTGGCATGCAGGTCGTTGGTCAGCACGTTGCCGGTGATCGCGGTGACGCTGTCCTCGCCCACGCTGGCGCTGTCGGCCACGGCGTGCGGGACGTCGTCGACGATTTCGATGACCAGGCTGGCCGGGGTCGAGCTGCCGGTGCCGTC
>NZ_JAYDXP010000016.1:0-528 GCF_036701605.1 Pseudomonas sp. FIP_A4
TTGCCGCGCAAGTTGTGGCTGACCAGCAATACGGCGTCGGCGCGCGTGCCGTCCTGCTCATCCTCGACGCTCAGCAGCAGCTTGCCGCGCAAGTTGTGGCTGACCAGCAATACGGCGTCGGCGCGCGTGCCGTCCTGCTCATCCTCGACGCTCAGCAGCAGCTTGACCCATTTTAAGTGTGTGCCTTAAGTTAGCACCGACTACAGGAACGATGTTCACATGGTAACTATTCGTCTCGCCCGTGGCGGCTCCACGCAACGCCGTCACCGCGCCCCGTCGCCAGAAAGTACAGGCCGCCGAGGTCGGCACCCCCCAGTCCGGCACCGCGCAGGGCGAGGTTATCGGTGTGTAGGCCTGCTGGTCAGCGCAGTCGCGCCTTTCCAGCACGGCAAGGTGCGCTTCCAGAAGCCGATCCTCGGCAGCGAGCAATGGAACTGCACCAGTTCGGCCAGCACGCCTTCGCTGAGGCCGTTTTCGGCTACGATCAGAACCGGTTTCAGATGGTGGCCGATGGACTTGTAGTGTTTT
>NZ_JAYDXP010000035.1:0-535 GCF_036701605.1 Pseudomonas sp. FIP_A4
CGGCGCCGGCACCATCGGCCTCTGCACCATCATGTGCGCCAAGGCCGCCACAACCGCGACCTGCGTCAGGCCGCGCTGAACGTCGAGGCCTACCGCGCGTTGCACCGCATCCAGCGTGCCGAGCTGTTCCCCGGCGTCGACGCGGGCGGCATAGAAGAAACCCGGCTCGAAGCGCACACAGTCCACCGTCTGCAGCGAAGCGATGGACGGATGAACGAAAACCATCTCGACAAGACGCAGCGTCACCAGCCGCGCATCGGCCAGGATATCGACCCGACCGCTGCGCACTTCGTCGAGCGCCTTGCTGGCATCGCCGCTGTAGAGCAGTTCGATCTTTACCGCCAGCTGGCCGACGATGCGCTGGCGTGCCTCGCGGCTGCCCCACGCGCTGTGCGGCGTGACGCTCAGCCGTGGCACATCGGCGGCCAGCAGCGGATTGTCATCGCTGGGTGGTTCGCTGGTCAGCACGTCGGTGGCCGCGCCGCCCAGGTGGCCACGGCGCAGGGCGTCGGCCAGCGCCTGTTCGTCGACCAGC
>NZ_JAYDXP010000063.1:0-312 GCF_036701605.1 Pseudomonas sp. FIP_A4
CTCCGGCAGGGTGCGCCGACCGAACACGTGCGCCTCGCGCCCCTCCATCAGCGCCGCCACCAGCAGCTCGGCGCAGACATGGATGCCTTCGACCTTGAGCCGCAGAAACTCGGCGGAACGCTCGCCCAGCGCCACGGCGGCCTCGAACATCATCGCGCACGGCTGACCGCGCGGATGCACGCCCAGCACTCCGAGCCGGAATTCATCACGCGTATCTTCGAGCAGATCAAAGGCTTCGGCAGCTGCGGTTCGACCCCGGCAACGGCCCAGCGTGCGTGATGACGATGACCGGCAAGGCCGTGCAGGGCGCCA
>NZ_JAYDXP010000072.1:0-452 GCF_036701605.1 Pseudomonas sp. FIP_A4
CGGTGATCCACTCCCATGCGCGGCTGACCTACAACAAGGTCAGCGATATGCTCGAGCGGCCCAAGTCTCCCGAGGGCAAGCGGCTGAGCGAGGAGTACGCCGAGCGCCCTGCTGGAGGCCTATCCATGACGCGCAGCAGTGTGCCCTGGACGGCCTGCTCGGCGCGGGCGCCGTAGGACACGCGCTTGCCGCCGTCCAGGTACTGCTTGATCACCGGGCCGGCGTTGAGCTTCGGTCCGTGGTTGCCATCGTGTTTGTCCCGAAATCTACTACCAGACCCTGGTGAACCTGCTCGCATGCTGATCTGCCCGATCTGCCAGGCGCCGCTGAGTGCGGTCGACAATGGTGCTGACGAACGCGCGAACGATGACGCCGCCAGGGGGGTCGTAAATCAGACAGTCCGCGTCCCGGAGCCGAGACCATGCCCGCTGCCCGCCCCTGTTTGATCGCCA
>NZ_JAYDXP010000119.1:0-301962 GCF_036701605.1 Pseudomonas sp. FIP_A4
CTGCTTCTGCTGGCGGGTACGCGGGGGCCGGGGGAGCTGCGGGCGGGGTTTGACGCTTTGTTACGCGGCTGCGTCGGGGCGGGGCGGTGCACCGAAAACCTGCCCCACGCCGCGCTTGCTGCTAGAGCGACAGGTAAAAAAAGCGCAACCGGTAATTCGCATCAGGCCGCTTCCTCGGTCCATGCGCCGAAGGGGTCTGGTAGCTGTTGCCACGCCTCGGGACCGGCCGCCATCTCGGCATCGTTGAGCCGGCAGGCATCCAGTTCGATGCGCAAACGGTCGAAGTCGATGTTCTGGCCGATGAAAACCAACTCCTGGCGGCAATCGCCAACCTCGACGTCCCACTTGGCCATCAGCGCGCGTCGTTCTTCTCTATCCTGAGGCCATTGGGCCCTCGGTACGAATCTCCACCATTGCCCGGCATGGCCATGGCGCATCAGGCCGCCGGCCTGCGACCAGCTGCCGGCATCTTGGTACCGACTGGCCAGCCAGAAATAGCCCTTGGAGCGCAGCAGGCGGCCATTGGTCCATTCTCGACCGAGAAAGCTGAAGAAGCGTTCGGGATGGAAAGGCCGCCGTGCCCGATAGACTGTCGAGGCGATGCCGTATTCCTCAGTCTCCGGCAGATGCTCGCCGCGTAGCTCCTTGAGCCAGCCGGGCGCCCGGGCGGCGCGTTCGAAGTCGAAGCGGCCGGTGTTCAAGATCCTCGGCAGCGGTGCCTGACCCATCACCATCGGCAGAATCTCGGCCTCGGTGTTTAGCCCGCGCAGAATGGCGGTCAGCTCCTCCCGCTCGGCCCTGGTGATCAGATCGATCTTGCTGATCAGGATGACATCGGCGAACTCCACCTGCTCGATCAGCAGGTCCGTTATTGCCCGCTCGTCTTCCTCCCCCAGTGTTTCGCCACGGCTGGCGAGGCTCTCGGCATCGTGAAAGTCGCGTAGGAAGTTCACCCCGTCGACCACGGTCACCAGGGTGTCCAGGCGCGCCAGGTCGGACAGGCTCTGTCCTTGTTCGTCGCGGAAGGTAAAGGTTTCGGCCACCGGCAGCGGTTCGCTGATACCGGTGGATTCGATCAGCAGATAATCGAAGCGGCCGTCGCGCGCCAGCCGGGCCACTTCCTCCAGCAGGTCTTCGCGCAGCGTGCAGCAGATGCAGCCATTGCTCATCTCGACCAGCTTCTCGTCGGCGCGGTTGAGGCTGACGTCACGCTGCACCTCGCTGCCATCGATGTTGATTTCACTCATGTCATTGACGATCAGCGCCACGCGCAGGCCGTCACGGTTCTTCAGCACATGGTTGAGCAGCGTGCTCTTGCCGGCACCTAGAAAGCCGGACAGCACGGTCACCGGGAGTCGGTTATCCATTGAGGATTCCTCGCGCATCAAGGGTATGGCGTTCGCGTTGTTCCTGACGTTCCTTGGCCTCGATGCACAGGCTGGCAGTAGGGCGTAGCAGCAGCCGACGCAGCCCGATCGGCTCACCGGTTTCGCGACACCAGCCGTACTCGCCAAGGGCTAACCGTTCCAGCGCCTCGTCGATCTTGTCGAGCAGCTTCTTCGCCCGCTCCAGCAGTCGCAGCTGCCACCGGCGCTGCTCCTCGGCACTCCCGAGATCGACCGGGTCGCTGTAAGACTCCTGCTCACGCAGTCGGCCGAATTCTTCCTCGATACGGTCCTGCAACTCGGTCCGCTGGTCGAGCAGGCGCTGGCGGAAAAATGCCTGCTGCACCTCGTTCATGTAGGCGTCGGCAGGCATGGCAAGCAGCTCGGTTTCGCTAATCACGTTGGGTCTCGTCAGATGTTCTTACTGAAGTTGTTATAACATATCATTTCTTGCAATCCTATACCTCGTCCATGATCAATACGGGGGGCGGCACGCAACGGCATTTCGGTCGGTAAGAATGGCCTGTCACGCCGAGAGAGAATCCGTTCGCTGCGACGTGGCTTCCGCGTCGACGGTTATTCGCCTCGGTAGTGAGCCGCATCATCCGGGCTGATCGGCTAGAATCCGCGTTCTCATCAATCTTCGGCGTGCTGATGCGGTTGCGATTGGCACGGCCACAGCCTACGGCCCCGCTTGCTATATGCCTTCTGCCCAGACCGCTGCCGAACGCATCGCCGAACTGCGTAGCGAAATCGACGCCCACAACTACCGTTATTACGTTCTCGACGAGCCGAGCGTTCCGGATGCCGAGTACGACCGTCTGTTCAATGAACTAAAGGCGCTGGAAGCCGAACATCCTGAGTTGGTGACGCCCGAGTCGCCGACCCAGCGCGTCGGTGGTGCGGCGTTGGCGGCGTTCGGCCAGGTACGCCACGAAGTGCCGATGCTGAGCCTCGGCAACGCCTTTGACGAACAGGATCTGCTCGACTTCGACCGCCGGGTCCGCGACGGGCTGGACCTGCCCGGCGGCGACCTGTTCAGCGCTGGCGCCGAGGTTGAATACAGCTGCGAACCCAAACTCGACGGCTTGGCCGTCAGCCTGCTCTACGAGAACGGTCATCTGGTGCGTGGTGCTACGCGCGGCGACGGCAGCACTGGCGAAGACATCAGCGCCAATGTACGCACCGTGCGCAATATTCCGCTCAAGCTGCACGGCAGCGGTTGGCCGTCAGTGCTCGAAGTGCGCGGCGAAATCTACATGCCCAAGGCAGGCTTCGAAGCGCTCAATGCGCGGCAGGTGGAAAGTGGCGGCAAGCCCTTCGCCAATCCGCGCAACGCCGCGGCCGGCAGCCTGCGCCAGCTGGACCCTAAGATCACCGCCGCGCGTCCGCTTGAACTGTGCGCCTACGGTGTAGGGCGTAGCGATGGCGAGCTGCCGGATACCCATGTCGGTATTCTCAACGCGCTCAGAGAGTGGGGATTGCCCATCAGTCGAGAGCTGAAACTGGCCAAGGGCGTTGTCGAATGTCGCGCCTACTACGAGGCCATTGGCGAGAAGCGTGACGCGCTGGCCTACGAGATCGACGGTGTGGTGTTCAAGGTTAACTCCGTCGCGCAGCAGCGCGAGCTGGGCTTTCGAGCGCGCGAGCCGCGTTGGGCGATCGCCCACAAGTTCCCCGCGCGCGAGGAGATCACCGAGTTGCTCGGCGTCGAATTCCAGGTCGGTCGTACTGGTGCGATCACCCCGGTGGCACGGCTAAAGCCGGTACAGGTCGCTGGCGTCACCGTCTCCAACGCGACCCTGCACAACATGGATGAAGTCGCGCGCCTGGGCGTGATGATCGGCGATACGGTAATCGTGCGGCGCGCCGGCGATGTCATTCCGCAGATCCTCGGTGTGATCGCCGAGCGCCGGCCGGCACACGCGCGGCCCGTACATGTGCCGGAGCGTTGTCCGGTCTGCGGTTCTGCCGTGGAGCGCACCCAGCTGATCAAGCGCAGCAAAGGGCGCGAATCGGTCAGCGAAGGTTCGATCTACCGTTGCGTCGGCCGGCTGGCGTGCCAGGCGCAGCTGAAGCAGGCGATCATCCACTTCGTCTCGCGCCGCGCAATGGATATCGACGGGCTAGGCGACAAGATCGTCGAGCAGCTGGTCGATCGCGGTCTGGTCGGCTCGCCCGCTGACCTTTATTGCCTGTCGTACGAGCAGATAGTCGAGTTGGAAGGCTTCGCCGATCTCTCCACGCGCAATTTGCTCGACGCCATTGACGCCAGCCGCAAGCCCACGCTGGCGCGTTTCATCTTCGCCCTCGGCATCCCCGATGTCGGCGAGGAAACCGCCAAGTTGCTGGCGCGAGCGCTGGGCTCGCTGGATCGCATCGCATGTGCATTGCCGGACGTGCTGGTGTACCTGCCCGACGTCGGCCTGGAAGTCGCGCACGAGATCCACAGTTTCTTCGAGGACGAGCACAACCGCACAGTCATCGCGCAACTGCGCGAGCGTGGCGTGGAGTTGCAGGGGGAGGGGGAATTGCATCCGGAGTTCGCCGCGTGCGCCACCCTGGCCGGCCTGCTCGACAAGCTGAATATTCCGTTCATCGCCAGCACCGGCGCCCAGCGTCTGGCAGAGCGCTTCGGTAGCCTGGACGCGATCATCGCCGCCGACTGGCTCGATCTGCGCCAGGTCGAACGTCTCACCGAGAAGGCCGCGCGCTCGCTGCGCGATTACTTCGACAAGTCCGCGAACGCCGAGCGCGCCCGGGCCATCGAAGCCCAATTGCGCGAGTTCGGCATGCACTGGGAGAGCGAGAGGAAATCTGTGGAAGGCCTGCCGCTGGCCGGGCAGACCTGGGTGCTGACCGGCACGCTGGACAGCATGAGCCGCGACGACGCCAAGGCGCGACTCGAAGCTTTGGGGGCGAAGGTGTCCGGCTCGGTATCAGCGAAGACCAGCGTGGTTGTAGCGGGACCGGGTGCCGGCTCGAAGTTGACCAAGGCCAACGAGCTGGGGCTCACCGTGCTCGACGAAGAAACCTTCCTGCGGCACCTCGGTCAGCTGCAAGCCTAGCGCGCCCGGCAATCTGACCGAGTGCGCGTCTTCATACTCAACGCTCTCCGCGGTGGTGCCGCCGCGGGGCGTTTCGTTCTCGCCCTTGGCATTAAAGAATTCGCCGCCTCGTCCGAAAAGCTGGGCAGGTGGACTCGCGTTTGGTTCCGAGTTCGCCGGTGTCGTACAGGTTGTCTGCGGGGCTTGCAAATTTTTTCAAACGCCTCCTAAAGCTCACCGAAACGACGCCGATAAGCTAATCGAATGCGAACTCAATGGGTGCCTGGGCACAAGCCGGCCCGGAGTCGCAAGCTCAGGCAACCAAAGTAACTAGCGCCCTTGGAGGCAAACACCATGGCTCTTACCGTCAATACAAATATTGCTTCGCTGAACACCCAGCGTAACCTCAGCAATTCTTCCAGTGCGCTGCAAACGTCCATGCAGCGTCTGTCCACTGGTAGCCGCATCAACAGCGCCAAGGATGATGCCGCTGGCCTGCAGATTTCTAACCGTTTGACCAGCCAAATTAATGGCCTTGGCGTAGCTGTTCGAAACGCTAATGACGGTATTTCCTTGGCTCAGACTGCTGAAGGCGCGTTGCAGCAGTCCACCAATATTCTGCAGCGTATGCGCGACCTAGCGCTTCAATCTGCGAATGGCAGTAACAACAAGAACGATCGTGAATCGATTCAGAAAGAAGTAAGTCAGTTGAAAGAAGAGCTGACCAGAATCAGTGAAACCACCACTTTTGGTGGCCGTAAGCTGCTGGATGGCTCGTTCGGGTCTCAGGACTTCCAAGTCGGTGCAAACGCTAACGAAACAATCTCCGTTTCGGTTGCAAAGATGGATATCGGCAGTCTTTCCGGGAAAGTAGCTGAGAAGATCGAAGCTACGGCAACGCTTGCAGGCATTGATCTAACTGCCGGCGTCGCGGCAGGTAAGGGCGGTGATATAGAAATTCAGATTGGAGACGGCGCTAAAGCAACGATAACTATCGCAGAGGGAGATACCGCTGCGGATATTGTCGACCGTATTAACGGTAAAAGTATCAGCGGATTGGTTGCTGAGGAGGGGACCGGTGCTGATGCAGGGAAGGTTATGCTTTCCAGCTCCGTAAAATCCGGAACGGCTGCTGATGCTGAAATTAAAGTAACTGACGTCGTTGCTGCCACGGGAACGGCTGCGGCTGTTTTCGCTGCAGCGGCATCAGCCGATGAGGCGAGTGCCACGACCCCGGCGCAAACCAAATTCGTCCAGGATGTAGACGTGACGGATGCTGAGGGTGCGCAGGAGGCTATCCAGATTATCGATGGTGCGATCGCTCAGATTGATTCTCAGCGTGCAGACTTGGGTGCGGTGCAAAATCGCTTCGATAACACTATTGCGAATCTGCAGAATATTTCAGAAAACTCCTCCGCAGCTCGTGGCCGCATCCAGGACACTGACTTCGCCGCCGAAACCGCGAATCTGAGCAAGAACCAGATTCTGCAACAGGCTGGTACTGCGATCCTGGCCCAGGCCAAGCAGCTGCCGCAGGCCGTTCTCAGTCTACTGCAGTAAGCGAAGCTCACCGATGGGGTGGTTATTCCACCCCATCGATTCATTGAGAGGTGAATCATGGACGTCGCAAGAGCAGCGAGTGCCACGCTTGCGTCATCCTCGTCGAGCAACGCGATGCCCAGCTTTCGTCAGGAAGCTGGGCTTTATTCGTTGCAGGGCGAAGGTGGCTCTGGCAAGGCTCCACAGAAAGCAGATGTAAACGAAGCAGTAGAGCGCATTCGCACGCAGGTGCAGACCTTGCAGCGCGATTTGAACTTCAGCGTGGATGATTCCACCGGTCAGGTTGTGGTGCAGGTGCTGGATGGCGACTCGGGCAAGGTGGTGCGGCAGATTCCTTCCGAGGATATCCTGCGCCTGGCAGAGCGTTTGGACGAGATGCGTAGCCTGTTGTTCGAGGCTAAGGCCTAACGGCACGTTTCTTGTTTCGCAGCAGATCGAATACGGTCGTGTGGTTTATTTGACGAGGTAAGGCTATGGCAGGCGTATCAGGCATCGGTTCCGGTCTCGACATCGACAGTATCGTGGCGGGGATGGTCGCCGCCGAGCGGGCTCCGAAGGAAACCCAGCTTGCCAACCTCGAAAAGAAGACGACAACGCAGATAACGGCTGTTGGTGCGCTAAAGGGCGCAATCAGTGATTTCCAGACAGCGCTGGCTGCGCTGAACAAACCAGAGCTGTTCCAAGCGCGCTCGGCTACCTCCAGCAAGTCGGATCTCGTCGGCGTTACGGCGACAACCGCCGCGGGAGCTGGCAGCTATCAACTGGAAGTCAAATCACTGGCGAGCAGCAGCAAGGTTGCACTGGCCGCGATTCCCAATACGGCCGAAGCCCCCGCGCGTTTTACCAGTGGAACGTTCGAGGTCTCGCTTGGTGTGCCAGGCATCCCGCCCGCGCCAAACACCAAGGAATCCTTTTCAGTCACGATTGAAGAGAACAACAACACGCTCGCCGGTGTGCGTGATGCAATCAACACGGCCGGGAAAGACATGGGTGTTAGCGCCACCATCGTTACGGACGAGTATGGCTCTCGACTGGTGCTGAGTAGCAGCAAAACTGGCGCAGGGCGCGATATTACCGTCACTGCAACCGGGGCAGACGAACCTGGGCTCATAGGTCTTTCCGCATTGAACTTCACCGGTACGTCAGGCACCGGCAAAGATGCTCGCGTGCTGACCTCGGCACAGAGTGCTGAATTGTATGTCGACGGTTTGAAGGTGATCAGCGAGACCAACAAAGTCGATGGGGCCATTGAGGGCATCACGCTCGACCTTAAGGCCAAAACCGTTGCAAACGAACCGCTGACCATCGCGGTAGCGGAAGACAAGGCGGGTGTTAAAAAGCAGATCCAGTCCTTTGTCGACAGCTATAACAAGCTGATCGGTGTGATTAACGCGCAGACCAAGGTCACATCAGTAGGCGAGGGCAAGGCGCCCGTAACAGGCGCATTGGTGGGCGATGCCACGGCGCGCACCTTGCTCAACACGATTCGCAACGAGCTGGTTAACGTGCAGGGTGATGGTGCACTGCGAGCGCTGACCGATATTGGTATTACCACACAGAAGGATGGCACCCTCGCCATTGACAGCGCCAAGCTGGACAAGGCGATGGCCAGTAACTTCGGCGAATTGGCGGGTCTGTTCACGGGTGACAAGGGATTGGCTTCCAGACTCGACGCCAAGCTGAAGCCATACACCGAGACCGGCGGAATACTCGAGCAACGCAATAAGGCAATGACTGAGACGATCACCAAAATTGATGATCAGAAGGAAGCTCTCACCCGTCGCCTCACCTCACTGCAGGAGCGTCTGTACAAGCAGTTCAATGCGATGGATCTGCTGGTGGGTCAGTTGTCCAATACGTCGTCGAGTTTGTTGGCTTCGCTGGAAAACCTGCCGTGGGCAGCGAATAACTCGAAGAAGTAAGGGGCTCCGCTTCAAGAAAAAAGCCGCCGCCAGGCGGTTTTTTGTTTTCAGAACAAACTCAAGTCCTGCGCTAGGCGACCGATAAGTAGGTATGTGAAATTGATGTGGTAAGAGGCTCATCCAGATGAATGCTATGGCAGCAATGCGGCAGTACCAGCAGGTCGGCGTAAAGGCGCAGGTTACCGAGGCCGATCCGCATCGTCTGATCCAAATGCTGATGCAGGGCGGGCTGGATCGTATAGCGCAGGCCAGGGGGGCTATGGAACGCGAGGCCTATGCTGAGAAAGGCGTGCTGATCGGCAAGGCGATCAACATCATCGGCGGGCTGCGCGACGTGCTGGACAAGGAGGCGGGTGGCGAGCTGGCCATCAATCTTGAGCGTCTGTACGAATACATGACGATGCGCCTGTTCGAAGCTAGCCGTCACAACGACGTGAGCAAGCTGGATGAGGTGGCGAAGTTGCTTGGTGAAATCAAATCCGGCTGGGATAGCATTGCCTGAGTATTCAGCCCAAGGAGTCCCTGATGTCCATTTCGGCGCTGCGTTTTGAGGAGCTTGGTCGTGCGTTGCGCGAGGCTCTGGCGTGCCAAGATTGGGACGCCATTACCGAGCTTGATACACAAGTTAGCGCACTGCTTGGCGAAGTCGCGGCGGATGAGGCGGAGGCCGATCAGGTGTTGCGTCAGCAACTGGACGATCTGGTGCGTCTGTATGCGCAACTGCGGCAGGATAGTCGCGCTGAGCGGGAACGGCTGGCACTGGAACTGACGCGTCTGAGTCAGTCGAAGCAGGTCGCAAACGCGTATAAGCCGCTCGACTGATTCAGAAGCCAGCGCGGAGTGCGCTCGCCTAGTGCGGATGTGAAAAAGGTTGCACGAGATTTACATCGAGGCCGGCTTGTCTCGCAGCGCCGACCTCTTGTCGCTTAACGATACTCGCAGAGATAGGCAGTATCGGTAGCGACCTTCAGTTGGAACTTGCTGTTCGCCGGCACGGTGAACTGGGTGCCCGCGCCGAAGGTTTCGTATTTCTCGCTGCCGGGTAACTTCACGTCCAAACTGCCGGCAATCACATGCATGATTTCCAACTGACCAGTACCGAACTCATAGTCGCCCGCGGCCATGACGCCGATGGTGGCTGGGCCTGCGGCCATGTCGAACGCGATGGATTTTACGGTGCCGTCGAAGTATTCGTTGACCTTGAACATGGCGATTACCTGAAGGGTGAAAAAAAGGGTGGTCAGTATGCCCAAGTGCTACGTGGGCGTCATCTGCCGGTCGCGGGTGCGGTTGCGCAGTGAGTTGAGTGGTTGTCTGAGCGATCAGCTGCGAAAGATGAAGTACACCGCCCCGACCAGGCACAGGCCGGCCCATAGGTAATCGAGCTTTAGCGGCTGTTGCATGTAAAGGACGCTGAAGGGTACGAAAACTGCCAGGGTGACGACTTCCTGCATGATCTTTAGCTGGCCGATCGATAGTTCGGTGTAACCGATGCGATTCGCCGGCACCATCAGCATGTACTCGAAGAAAGCGATGCCCCAACTGATCAGGGCGGCGATCAGCCACGGCTTGCCGTTCAAGGTTTTGAGGTGGCCATACCAAGCGAACGTCATGAACAGGTTGGAGCAGCAGAGCAGGGTGGCGGTTTGCAGCCAGATGGGCATAGCGGAAGGCTCGTGAGGAGATGGGCGTCAAAGCCTATTCTGGGCGTGGTTACGTCGCAATACGCGCTTCTGGTGTGCGCAACTTCGTCTGAATTATTATCGTCTCCCTGTTTTTTGCTGGTCGTTCATTCATGGATTGCCGTCCTGGTTGCGGTGCTTGTTGCATCGCCCCTTCTATCAGTTCGCCGATACCTGGCATGCCGCATGGCAAGGCCGCAGGTGAGCGCTGTGTGCATTTGTCGTCGCAATACCTCTGCCAGCTTTTCGATGATCCGCGACGGCCGGCGGTATGCGTGGCATTTGGTGCCGACCCGTTATGTTGTGGAGCCGATCGCGATGAGGCGATTCGCTTGCTGGGATGGTTGGAGCAGGCGACAGCCTGAGTGAATCGTGGGCAGCAATAATCCTGCTAGGTGCGTCGGATTCAGCAAAAAGAAAGGCTGCCCGTGGGCAGCCTTCTCGTTTGGCTCTAGTGCTTAGCGCGGCAGATCGCGCTGTGCATGGCCAGTGTAAAGCTGGCGCGGACGCCCGATTTTCTGACCGGAGGCGATCATTTCCTTCCAGTGCGAAATCCAGCCCACAGTGCGCGACATCGCGAAGATCACGGTGAACATGCTCGTCGGAATGCCGATAGCCTTGAGGATGATGCCCGAATAGAAGTCCACGTTCGGGTACAGGTTGCGTTCGGCGAAGTAGGGATCCTTCAGGGCGATTTCTTCGAGCTTCATCGCCAGTTCCAGCTGCGGGTCATTGATGCCCAGCTCGCCCAGCACCTCGTCGCAGGTCTTCTTCATGACCTTGGCGCGCGGATCGAAGTTCTTGTAGACGCGATGGCCGAAGCCCATCAGTTTGAACGGATCGTTCTTGTCCTTGGCCTTGGCCAGGAACTTCTCGATGTTCGATACGTCGCCGATTTCATCCAGCATGGTCAGCACGGCTTCGTTGGCGCCGCCGTGAGCAGGTCCCCAGAGGGCGGCGATGCCAGCTGCGATACAGGCGAACGGGTTGGCGCCGGTGGAGCCGGCCAGTCGCACGGTAGAAGTCGATGCGTTCTGCTCGTGATCAGCGTGCAGGATGAAGATGCGATCCATGGCATTCGCCAGCACCGGACTGATCGGTTTGATCTCGGCCGGGGTGTTGAACATCATGTGCAGGAAGTTTTCCGAATAGCTCAGATCATTGCGCGGATACATGATCGGCTGGCCCATGGAGTACTTGTACACCATGGCGGCGATGGTCGGCATCTTGGCGATCAGACGATGCGCAGAGATTTCGCGATGCTGCGGGTTATTGATGTCCAGTGAGTCGTGATAGAACGCGGACAGGGCGCCTACGATGCCGCACATCACGGCCATCGGGTGGGCGTCGCGACGGAAGCCGTTGAGGAAGGTCTTCAGTTGCTCATGAACAATGGTGTGGTTCTTGATGGTGCTGACGAACTGGGCCTTCTGCTCGGTGGTCGGTAGTTCGCCGTTGAGCAGGAGATAGCAGGTTTCCAGATAGTCGGATTTTTCCGCCAGCTGCTCGATGGGGTAGCCGCGATGAAGCAGGATGCCCTTGTCGCCGTCGATATAGGTGATCTTGGACTCGCAAGAGGCGGTCGACATGAAGCCGGGATCGAAGGTGAAGTGACCCGTGGAGGTCAGGCTTCGGACGTCAATTACATCAGGCCCTACGGTACCGGTTAAAACGGGCAGTTCGACGGGGGCGGTGCCCTCGATGATCAACTGCGCTTTCTTGTCAGCCATGTATGGCCTCCTGTTTTGTGCTTGGAATCATCATGGCCCCCCACGCAGGGCCCGCATCACTATAGTGTGATAAATCGCAAAGTCAATTTGCTCGAACCCATGCTGCAGAGGGGTTTGCGGGGTATCGGTGCAGCATGGGGCGACTGTTTACGGCATTTATATAGGGGCTGCCATCCGCCTTTAGTGGCACTTCACCACATTGTCATTAGTGACCTAACTGTTTATACTCGGAAACCGACCGGCAGGGGCCTTACAGGCGACATTCTGTAGGTTGTCACTCGTGGGTAGCGGGTACTGCTGCGTACTCTTCCCAACAACTTTGCCCTGCGTTCAGGGGCTCTCAAGTGTGAAAAGAAGCCGTGAAAAGCCAACGACCTGTAAACCTAGATCTTAGGACAATAAAACTCCCAATCACTGCTTACACGTCGATTCTCCACCGTGTATCCGGTGTCATTCTGTTCGTCGGTATCGCCCTGTTGTTGCTTGCGCTCGATACCTCGCTGTCTTCTCCAGAAGGCTTCGAGGAGGTTCGGGAGTATTTGGGTGGCCCGCTGGCGAAGCTGATTAGCTGGGGGCTGCTGTCCGCACTGCTGTACCACCTCGTGGCAGGTGTTCGTCACCTGATCATGGATGCCGGCCACGGTGAGACGCTGGAAGGCGGCAAGCTGGGCTCGAAAATCGTAATCGCCGTTTCGGTGGTGCTGATCGTTCTGGCGGGAGTGTGGATATGGTAACCAATGTCACCAACTTTTCGCGCTCGGGTCTGTATGACTGGATGGCGCAGCGCGTTTCTGCAGTGGTTCTTGCGGCTTATTTTCTGTTCCTGCTTGGGTACCTGATTGCGAACCCAGGGTTGGAGTACACCCAGTGGCACGCGCTGTTCTCGGCCAACTGGATGCGCATCTTCAGCTTGCTGGCTCTAGTCGCCCTGAGTGTGCACGCGTGGGTAGGCATGTGGACGATCTCCACCGACTACCTGACCAATATGGCGATCGGTAAGTGGGCTACCGGCGTTCGTTTCCTGTTCCAGGCGGTGTGTGGCATTGCCATGTTCACCTTCTTCGTCTGGGGCGTGCAGATTCTTTGGGGTATCTGATTCATGGCTAACATTCGTACGCTTTCTTTTGACGCCATCATCGTCGGTGGCGGTGGCGCCGGTATGCGCGCGGCGCTCCAGCTGTCCCAGTCCGGTCACAAGACCGCTGTGGTCACCAAGGTTTTCCCGACTCGTTCGCACACCGTTTCCGCTCAGGGCGGCATCACCTGCGCCATCGCTTCGGCCGATCCGAACGATGACTGGCGCTGGCACATGTACGATACGGTCAAGGGCTCCGACTACATCGGTGACCAGGATGCGATCGAGTACATGTGTTCCGTCGGTCCTGAGGCTGTGTTCGAGCTCGAGCACATGGGTCTGCCTTTCTCCCGTACCGAGCAGGGCCGCATCTATCAGCGTCCGTTCGGCGGTCAGTCGAAGGACTTCGGTAAGGGTGGTCAGGCCGCTCGTACGTGCGCCGCTGCCGACCGTACCGGTCATGCGCTGCTGCACACGCTTTATCAGGGCAACCTGAAGAACGACACCGTTTTCCTCAACGAGTGGTACGCAGTCGATCTGGTGAAGAACCAGGATGGCGCAGTCGTGGGTGTCATTGCCATCTGCATCGAAACCGGCGAAACCGTTTACATCCGTTCCAAGGCTACCGTGCTTGCTACCGGTGGCGCTGGTCGGATCTACGCATCGACCACCAACGCCCTGATCAACACTGGCGACGGTGTCGGCATGGCACTGCGTGCCGGTGTGCCGGTTCAGGATATCGAGATGTGGCAGTTCCACCCGACCGGTATTGCCGGTGCCGGCGTGCTGGTGACCGAAGGTTGCCGCGGTGAAGGTGGCTACCTGATCAACAAGCACGGCGAGCGCTTCATGGAGCGCTACGCGCCGAACGCGAAGGACCTGGCCGGTCGCGACGTCGTTGCGCGTTCGATGGTCAAAGAAATCCTGGCGGGCAACGGCTGTGGTCCGGATGGCGACCACGTGATGCTGAAGCTGGACCACTTGGGCGAGGAAGTGCTGCACAGCCGCCTGCCGGGTATCTGCGAACTGTCGAAGACCTTCGCCCACGTCGACCCGGTTACGGCACCAGTGCCGGTCGTTCCGACCTGCCACTACATGATGGGTGGTATCGCCACCAACATTCATGGTCAGGCAATCACGCAGGACGCCAGCGGCAACGACAAAATCATCGATGGCCTTTTTGCTGTCGGCGAAGTGGCTTGTGTATCCGTGCACGGTGCCAATCGCCTGGGTGGCAACTCGTTGCTCGATCTGGTGGTCTTCGGTCGCGCGGCTGGTCTGCACCTGGAGAAGGCGCTCAAGGAGGGCATCGAGCATCGCGGCGCTAGCGAAACCGATCTTGATGTTGCCCTTGCTCGTCTGGCAGGCATCAACGAACGCACCACGGGTGAAGACGTGGCTCCGCTACGAAAGGAGCTGCAGAACTGCATGCAGAATTACTTCGGCGTGTTCCGTACCGGCGAATACATGCAGAAAGGTATCGCCCAGCTGGTCGATCTGCGTCAGCGCATCGCCAACGTCAAGATCTCCGACAAGAGCCAGGCGTTCAACACTGCGCGCATTGAAGCGCTCGAGTTGCAGAACCTGCTGGAAGTTGCCGAAGCTACGGCGATTGCGGCGGAAACCCGCAAAGAATCCCGTGGTGCACATGCTCGCGAGGACTTCGAAGAGCGTGACGATGAGAACTGGCTGTGCCACACCCTGTATTTCCCGGGTGAGAAGCGCGTTGCCAAGCGTGCCGTGAACTTCGCTCCGAAGACCGTTCCGGCCTTCGAGCCCAAGGTTCGGACTTATTGAGGTCGCCGAATATGTTGCAAGTGAGTGTTTATCGCTACAACCCCGATCAGGACGAAAAGCCGTTCATGCAGGATTTTCAGGTCAATACCGATGGGAAAGACCTGATGGTTCTCGACGTCTTGGCTCTGATCAAGGAACAGGACCAAGGTTTCTCTTATCGTCGCTCCTGCCGTGAAGGTGTGTGTGGCTCCGACGGCATGAACATCAACGGCAAGAACGGCCTGGCCTGCATCACCCCGCTGTCTGCTGTGGTGAAGGGCAACAAGTTGGTCATTCGTCCGTTGCCGGGGCTGCCGGTCATTCGTGACCTGGTGGTCGATATGAGCATCTTCTATAAGCAGTACGAGAAGGTGCGCCCTTATCTGATGAACGATACGCCGCCTCCGGCTATCGAACGTCTGCAGAGTCCGGAAGATCGCGAGAAGCTGGACGGCCTGTACGAGTGCATTTTGTGCGCTTGCTGCTCGACCAGTTGCCCGTCTTTCTGGTGGAACCCGGACAAGTTCCTCGGCCCGGCTGCATCGCTGCAAGCCTATCGTTTCCTGGCGGATAGCCGGGATACGGAAACCGAAGAGCGTCTGGCGGCACTGGACGATCCGTTCAGCGTGTTCCGTTGCCGTGGCATCATGAACTGCGTTGACGTCTGCCCGAAAGGGCTGAACCCGACCAGGGCGATTGGTCACATTCGCAACATGCTGCTGCAGAGCGGTACGTGATGGAAGGGCGGTCGTAAGCGCTTCGCTGGCTGCGAGCGGCCGATACCCGATTGCTGTGGTACCTGCGGCGCCGGAGTAATATCCAGGCGCCGTAGCTTTAGTAGGAATTTCAGCCCAAAAAGCCGGAATTCCACTCTGAAAATTTGTTGACCAGCAGGAGCATCCGGGGCAGTTCCCGGAAACTATCTGCGCGGTCCGTAGTGGCTTTACCTGAGTCGCTGCTTCAGAACTTGGGAAGTCATGCTGCGGTCTCCACGCTGGTGGTGTCTCCTTATCAAAGGTGACCAGACATGCAAGAAAGCGTAATGCAGCGCATGTGGGACAGCGCCCACCTATCCGGTGGTAACGCTGCCTATGTGGAAGAGCTTTATGAGCTCTACCTGCACGACCCCAACGCAGTGCCCGAAGAGTGGCGCACTTATTTCCAGAAGTTGCCTTCTGGTGGCAGCGCGGCAGCAGACGTGTCGCACTCGACGATTCGCGATCATTTCGTGTTGCTGGCGAAGAACCAGCGTCGCGCACAACCTGTCTCCGCAGGCAGCGTCAGCAGCGAGCATGAGAAGAAGCAGGTCGAAGTTCTGCGGCTGATCCAGGCGTATCGGCTGCGTGGTCATCAAGCGGCGCAGCTTGATCCCCTGGCACTGCAGCAGCGTCCGGTTCCCGCTGATCTTGCGATCACCAACTATGGTCTGACCGATGCGGATTTGGATACCGTTTTCCGCACGGGCGATCTGGCGATAGGCAAAGACGAAGCCAGCTTGCGTGAAATCCTGAAAGCGTTGCAAGAGACGTATTGCCGCACCATCGGCGCGGAGTTTGCCCATATCGTCGATTCCGAGCAGCGCAACTGGTTCATCCAGCGCGTCGAAAGCGTACGTGGCCGTCCGGATTTCTCGCCGGAAATCAAGAGTCATCTACTGGAGCGTCTGACAGCCGCCGAAGGACTGGAAAAGTATCTCGGCACCAAATATCCGGGGACCAAGCGTTTTGGTCTGGAAGGTGGTGAGAGCCTGATTCCGATGCTGGACGAAATCATCCAGCGCTCCGGCTCCTACGGCACCAAGGAAATCGTCATCGGTATGGCCCACCGTGGCCGTCTCAACGTGCTGGTCAACACCTTCGGCAAGAATCCGCGCGATCTGTTCGACGAATTCGAAGGCAAGAAGGTCGAAGGGCTCAGCTCCGGTGATGTCAAGTATCACCAGGGCTTCTCTTCCAACGTCATGACTCCCGGTGGCGAGATCCATCTGGCGATGGCTTTCAACCCCTCGCACCTGGAAATCGTTTCGCCGGTGGTTGAGGGTTCGGTGCGTGCTCGCCAGGACCGTCGCTGTGATCCGGCCGGAGACAAGGTTCTTCCGGTAACCATCCACGGTGATGCCGCTGTCGCCGGTCAGGGCGTGGTGATGGAAACCTTCCAGATGTCGCAGACGCGTGCTTACCGCACCGGCGGCACGATTCGCATCGTGGTCAACAACCAGGTCGGCTTCACCACTAACAAGCAGGAAGATGCTCGTTCAACCGAGTACGCTACTGACGTGGCGAAGATGATTCAAGCACCGATCTTCCACGTTAACGCAGACGACCCCGAGGCGGTGCTGTTCGTTACCCAGCTCGCTGTGGATTATCGGATGCAGTTCAAGCGCGATATCGTGCTGGATCTGATCTGCTATCGCCGTCGCGGTCATAACGAGGCTGACGAGCCAAGCGGCACCCAGCCGCTGATGTATCAGAAGATCGCTAAGCAGCGCACCACTCGTGAGCTGTACGCTGATGCGCTCATCCAGTCGAATGTACTGGACGCCGAGCGCGTTCAGGCTAAGGTCGATGAGTATCGCACCGCGCTGGATAACGGCCTGCACGTGGTCAAGAGCCTGGTCAAGGAACCGAACAAGGAGCTCTTCGTTGACTGGCGTCCATATCTGGGCCATGCGTGGACCGCACGTCACGACACCAGCTTCGATCTGAAGACCTTGCAGGATCTGTCCAGCAAACTGTTGAATGTCCCGGAAGGCTTCGTTGTCCAGCGTCAGGTTGCGAAGATCCTTGAGGATCGGCAGAAGATGGGAGCGGGCGCGCTGGCCATCAACTGGGGCTTCGCGGAGACCATGGCCTACGCTACGCTGCTGTTCGAAGGCCATCCGGTGCGTATTTCCGGTCAGGACGTCGGTCGCGGTACCTTCTCGCATCGCCATGCTGCGTTGCACAATCAGAAAGACGGCAGTACCTACATTCCGCTTCAGCACCTCTACGAAGGGCAGCCGCGCTTCGATCTGTATGACTCGTTCCTTTCCGAGGAAGCGGTTCTGGCGTTCGAGTACGGATATGCCACTACTACTCCCAACGCCCTCGTGGTTTGGGAGGCGCAGTTCGGCGACTTCGCCAACGGCGCGCAGGTCGTTATCGACCAGTTCATCACTAGCGGCGAACACAAGTGGGGCCGTCTCTGCGGTCTGACCATGCTGCTGCCGCACGGTTATGAGGGGCAGGGCCCGGAGCACTCCTCCGCGCGTCTGGAGCGCTACCTGCAACTGTGTGCCGAGCAGAACATCCAGGTCTGCGTGCCGACCACACCAGCTCAGGTCTATCACATGCTGCGTCGGCAGGCGATTCGTCCGCTGCGCAAGCCGCTGGTTGCCCTGACGCCGAAGTCGCTGTTGCGTCACAAGCTCGCTATCTCGACGCTGGAGGAGCTTACCGAGGGTTCGTTCCAGACCGTTATCCCGGAGATCGATCCGATCGAAGCGGCGAAGGTCGAGCGCGTGATCATGTGCAGCGGCAAGGTCTACTACGATCTTCTGGAAAAGCGCCGCAACGAAGGTCGCGACGATATTGCCATCGTGCGTATCGAGCAGCTCTATCCCTTCCCTGAGGAGGACCTCGCCGAGGTGCTGGCACCTTATCAGAACGTCAAGCACATCATCTGGTGTCAGGAAGAGCCGATGAACCAGGGCGCGTGGTACTGCAGCCAGCACCATATGCGTCGCGTCGCGACTGCTCACAAGAAGGAACTGTTCCTGCAATACGCTGGTCGTGATGCATCCGCGGCTCCGGCGGTCGGTTATGCGTCAATGCATGCCGAGCAGCAGGAAAAGCTCCTGCAGGACGCCTTCACCGTTTAATCATGCTATTGCGAGAGGCCGCGCACGAACGCGGCCTCGACGCAGAAATCGAATCAAATAGGACTCCTGATAATGGCTATCGAGATCAAAGCCCCTACCTTCCCGGAATCGGTTGCCGACGGCACCGTGGCAACCTGGCACAAGCAGCCGGGTGAGGCGGTCAAGCGCGACGAGCTGATCGTCGACATCGAAACCGACAAGGTGGTCATGGAAGTACTGGCCGAGGCTGACGGCGTTCTCGTCGAAATCGTCAAGAACGAGGGCGACACCGTTCTCAGCGGCGAGCTGCTCGGCAAGCTGGAAGCAGGTGCCACTGCTGCGGCGCCGACAGCTGCGGCTGCCCCGGCTCAGACGCCTGCGGCAGCCGCTGCTCCGGCCGTTGCCAGCGAAGAGCCGATCCTGGCTCCGGCCGCGCGCAAGCTGGCCGAAGAGAATGGCATCGATCCGAACAGCATCCGCGGCACCGGCAAGGATGGTCGCGTGACCAAGGAAGATGTGGTTGCTGCCGTCGAGGCCAAGAAATCCGCTCCGGCCGCTGCCGCCAAACCCGCTGCTCCGGCTGCCGCCGCACCGATTTTTGCTGCCGGGGATCGCGTCGAGAAGCGCGTGCCGATGACCCGCCTGCGTGCCAAGGTTGCCGAGCGTCTGGTCGAAGCTCAATCGTCGATGGCCATGCTGACCACGTTCAACGAAGTCAACATGAAGCCGATCATGGAGCTGCGCGCCAAGTACAAGGACCTGTTCGAGAAGACCCACAACGGTGTTCGCCTGGGTTTCATGTCCTTCTTCGTCAAGGCTGCGGTGGAGGCGCTCAAGCGTCAGCCCGGCGTCAACGCTTCGATCGATGGCAACGACATCGTCTACCACGGCTACCAGGACATCGGCGTTGCCGTGTCTAGCGATCGTGGCCTAGTGGTGCCGGTCCTGCGCAACGCTGAGCACATGACGCTGGCCGAGATCGAAGGCGGCATCAACAACTTCGGCAAGAAGGCCAAGGCGGGCAAGCTGACCATCGAAGAAATGACTGGCGGTACCTTCACCATTTCCAACGGTGGTGTCTTCGGTTCGCTGCTTTCCACGCCGATCGTCAACCCGCCGCAAACCGCTATTCTCGGTATGCACAAGATCCAGGAACGTCCGATGGCCGTTAATGGTCAGGTGGTCATCCTGCCGATGATGTACCTGGCGCTATCCTACGACCACCGCCTGATCGATGGTAAGGAAGCAGTTACCTTCCTGGTCACCATGAAGGACCTGCTGGAAGATCCGGCTCGCCTGCTGCTGGATATCTGACAAAAACGGCTACAAGCGACAAGCGGCACGCTGTTTGAAAGAGCAGCCCCGCTTGTGGCTTGTGGCTCGTTGCCTGCTGCTTAGAAAGAGGATTCGTAATGAGCCAGAAGTTCGACGTAGTCGTCATCGGGGCTGGCCCCGGTGGCTATGTGGCCGCTATCAAGGCCGCACAGCTGGGGTTGAAAACCGCCTGTATCGAGAAGTATCAGGGCAAGGATGGCAAGACCGCGCTGGGCGGAACCTGCCTGAACGTTGGTTGCATCCCTTCCAAGGCGCTGCTGGACAGCTCGTACAAGTACCATGAGGCCCACGAGAGCTTCAAAGTCCACGGCATCAGCACCGGTGAAGTGGCGATGGATGTGCCGACAATGGTCGCGCGCAAGGATCAGATCGTCAAAAACCTCACCGGCGGCGTTTCTGCGCTGATGAAAGCCAATGGCGTAACTGTCTTCGAAGGCCACGGCAAGCTGCTGGCCGGTAAGCAGGTCGAGGTGACCGGGCTGGACGGCAATGTCCAGACCCTGGCGGCCGAGAACGTCATTCTGGCGTCCGGTTCCACTCCGGTGAACATTCCACCGGCTCCGGTCGACCAGAAGGTCATCGTCGATTCCACCGGCGCCCTGGATTTCCAGAGCGTGCCGAAGAAGCTGGGCGTGATCGGCGCTGGCGTTATCGGTCTGGAACTGGGTTCGGTATGGGCGCGTCTGGGTGCCGAAGTGACTGTAATCGAGGCGATGGACAAGTTCCTGCCGGCCGCCGACGAGCAGATCGCCAAGGAAGCCTTCAAGGTCCTGACCAAGCAGGGGCTGAAGATTCTGCTGGGTGCGCGTTTGACCGGTTCGCAGGTGTCCGGTGATCAGGTCACCGTCAGCTTCACCAGCGCCGAAGGCGAGCAGCAGATGACGTTCGACAAGCTCATCGTTGCTGTTGGTCGCCGCCCGGTTACTACCGATCTGTTGGCTGCCGATGCGGGTGTCGACATGGACGAGCGTGGCTTCATCTTCGTTAACGACCAGTGCGCTACCAGCGTTCCGGGCGTCTATGCGATCGGTGACGTGGTACGCGGCGCGATGTTGGCGCACAAAGCGTCCGAAGAGGGCGTGATGGTTGCCGAGCGCATCGCCGGTCACAAGACCCAGATGAACTACGATCTGATTCCGTCGGTCATCTACACCCACCCGGAGATCGCTTGGGTCGGCAAGAGCGAGCAGGCTCTGAAGGCCGAGGGCGTCGAAGTGAACGTGGGTGTGTTCCCGTTCGCGGCCAGCGGTCGTGCGATGGCGGCCAACGACACCGCAGGTCTGGTCAAGGTCATCGCCGATGCCAAGACCGATCGCGTACTGGGCGTCCATGTAATGGGGCCGAGCGCTGCCGAACTGGTCCAGCAGGGCGCCATCGGCATGGAGTTCGGTACCAGTGCCGAAGACCTGGGCATGATGGTGTTCTCGCACCCGACGATGTCCGAAGCGCTGCATGAAGCAGCTCTGGCGGTCAATGGCCATGCCATTCACATCGCCAATCGCAAAAAGCGCTAAACGCTTTTTGTGAAAAAAAAGCCCGGCCTGTTCCTAGGAACACGCCGGGCTTTTCTTTGACTAAAGTAGAATGCTTTTCGGTCAATACAGGTTCCTGAAAGGTATCTCGAATAGTTTTCAGGAACTTGCGTTGGAGGGGGCAGGGTGCGTCAGGGGCCCTGCTTGAATGCAGTACCTAAAACAACGGTAAGAAGCATGAATCTTCACGAGTACCAAGGTAAGCAGCTGTTCGCTGAATATGGTCTACCGGTTTCCAAGGGCTATGCGGTTGATAGCCCGAAAGAGGCTGCCGAGGCCTGCGACAAGATCGGTGGCACCGAGTGGGTAGTCAAGGCACAGGTCCATGCCGGCGGTCGCGGCAAGGCTGGCGGCGTCAAGCTGGTTCGCAGCAAGGACGAGGCCCGAGCTTTTGCCCAGCAATGGCTAGACAAGCGACTGGTAACCTATCAGACCGATGCCAACGGGCAGCCGGTCAGCAAGATCCTCGTCGAAGCCTGCACGGATATCGACAAGGAACTCTACCTGGGCGCGGTCGTCGATCGTGCCAGCCGGCGCATCGTGTTCATGGCGTCCACCGAAGGCGGTGTGGATATCGAGAAGGTCGCGCATGACACCCCGGAAAAGATTCTCAAGGCGACCATCGATCCGCTGGTAGGCGCGCAGCCGTTCCAAGCGCGTGAACTGGCGTTCCAGCTAGGGTTGAAAGGCGATCAGGTCAAACAGTTCGTGCACATCTTCGTCGGCCTGGCGCAGCTGTTCAAGGATTACGACCTTGCGCTGCTGGAAGTGAATCCGCTGGTGATCAAGAAGGACGGCAACCTGCATTGCCTGGACGCCAAGATCAACATCGACAGCAACGCTATCTATCGCCAGCCGAAGCTGCGCGACATGGCCGACCCGTCGCAGGATGACCCGCGCGAGGCGCACGCCGCCAAGTGGGAGCTCAACTACGTCGCTCTGGACGGCAACATCGGTTGCATGGTCAACGGTGCGGGGCTGGCGATGGGCACGATGGATATCGTCAACCTGCACGGCGGCAAGCCGGCCAATTTCCTCGACGTCGGCGGCGGCGCCACCGAGGAGCGCGTTACCGAGGCGTTCAAGATTATCCTCTCCGACAGCAATGTCGCCGCGGTGCTGGTGAATATCTTCGGTGGCATCGTGCGTTGCGACATGATCGCCGAAGGCATCATCGGTGCGGTGCGCGAAGTTGGCGTGCAGGTACCGGTAGTGGTGCGGCTGGAGGGCAATAATGCCGACCTGGGCGCCAAGATGCTGAGCGAAAGCGGGCTGAACATCATCGGTGCGCAAAGCCTGACCGATGCGGCCATTCAGGTTGTCAAAGCCGCGGAGGGCAAGTAATGAGCGTGCTGATCAACAAGAACACCAAAGTGATCTGCCAGGGTTTTACCGGCTCGCAGGGTACCTTCCATTCCGAGCAGGCGATTGCCTATGGCACACAGATGGTCGGTGGCGTAACGCCCGGCAAGGGCGGCACGCTGCATCTCGGCCTGCCGGTGTTCAATACGGTCAAGGAAGCGGTCGAAGCGACGGGTGCCGATGCTTCGGTGATCTACGTGCCGGCGCCGTTCTGCAAGGATTCGATCCTTGAGGCCGCTTTTGGTGGTATCAAGCTGATCGTCTGCATCACCGAGGGCATTCCGACGCTGGACATGCTCGAAGTGAAGATCAAGTGCGATGAACTGGGCGTGCGCCTGATCGGGCCGAACTGCCCGGGCGTGATCACTCCCGGCGAGTGCAAGATCGGTATCCAGCCCGGTCATATCCACCAGCCGGGCAAGGTTGGCATCGTTTCCCGTTCCGGCACGCTGACTTATGAAGCGGTCAAGCAGACGACGGACGCCGGTTTCGGCCAGTCCACCTGCGTCGGTATCGGTGGCGACCCGATTCCGGGTTCGACGTTCATTGATATTCTGACCCTGTTCCAGAACGATCCGCAGACCGAAGCCATCGTCATGATCGGCGAAATCGGCGGTTCGGCCGAAGAAGAGGCCGCCGCGTTCATCAAGGCCAACGTCACCAAACCGGTGGTGTCCTACATCGCGGGCGTCACCGCCCCGGCGGGCAAGCGTATGGGCCACGCAGGTGCGATCATTTCCGGCGGCAAGGGGACGGCTGATGAGAAGTTCGCCGCCCTGCAGGACGCCGGTGTGAAGACCGTGCGCTCGCTGGCGGACATTGGCAAAGCGCTTGCCGAGGTCACCGGTTGGAGCATGAAGGGCGCCTGATCGCTCTGATGCTTGTCGAAGGCCACCCCCGCGGTGGCCTTTGCGTTTTCTACGCCTGAACCGACGGTTTGCCTCGGCATACATGGCAGGACAATGGCATCATTGCCGCCCTCAGCGTCGTCTGCTGTCTTCACGAGAGATGCCGGCGCGCAACAATGGACCGACCCAATCAGGCCGAGATCCGATTTCCAAACTCACGGAGACTTCCCAATCCATTTCCGCCGTTGCGATCAGAATGCCGGTGCCTCTTCAGGTTCTGGCGGCATTGCTGTTCTCGATGGCCACATCCTTTCCGGTAGTTGTTTCGCATGAATCGTTTGAAAGGCTTCGATCTGCTGGCCCTTGGCTTCATGACATTCGCGCTGTTCCTTGGCGCCGGCAATATCATCTTCCCGCCCAGCGCTGGTATGGCCGCTGGTGAATTCATCTGGCAGGCGGCGCTAGGCTTCTTGTTCACCGGCGTAGGGCTGCCGCTGTTGACGGTCGTGGCACTCGCTCGCGTGGGCGGCGGCATGGACCGGCTCACCGCGCCGCTCGGCCGGGGCGCCGGTACGTTGCTGGCGATCGCGGTGTACCTGGCAATCGGTCCGCTGTTCGCCACCCCGCGCACGGCCGTGGTGTCGTTCGAGATGGGCATCGCGCCGTTCACCGGCAATACGGCGGCGCCGCTGCTGGTCTACACCGCGCTGTTCTTCACCGCTGTGCTGTTCCTGGTACTGAACCCCGGGCGTCTGGTCGACAGTGTCGGCAAGATCATCACGCCCGTGCTGCTGGCGGCGCTGCTGGTACTCGGTGGAGCTGCGCTGTTTCTGCCGGCAGGTGAAATCGGCAGCGCCGCCGAGAGCTATCGTGCCAGTCCGATGATCAAGGGCTTTCTCGAAGGCTACCTGACGATGGATACGCTCGGCGCGCTGGTCTTCGGTATCGTCATTGCCACTGCGATCCGCGACAAGGGCGTGAGCGACGCGACACTGGTGACTCGGTACTCGATGACGGCCGGCGTGATTGCAGCGATCGGCCTGTCGCTGGTCTACCTGTCGCTGTTCTACCTCGGGGCCACCAGCCAGGGTATCGCCGGGGACGCGCAAAATGGCGTGCAGATCCTGACCAGCTACGTCCAGCACACCTTCGGTACGATGGGCAGCATGTTGCTGGCCGTGGTTATCACGTTGGCCTGCCTGACCACGGCAGTTGGCCTGACGGCCGCTTGCGGTGAGTTCTTCAGCGCGCTGCTGCCGGTTTCGTACCGCAACGTGGTGATTGTGTTCAGCCTGTTCAGCCTGCTGGTGGCCAACCAGGGTCTTACCCAGCTGATCAGCGTTTCGGTACCGGTGCTGGTAGGTCTGTATCCGCTGGCCATCGTGTTGATCGCGCTGAGTCTGCTCGATCGGCTCTGGGTCTCGCAGGCGCGGGTGTTCCGGCCGGTGATGGCGGTGACGCTGATTTTTGGTGTGACCGACGGGCTGGCTGCGGCTGGTTTCACCCAGCTGGTTCCCGCCTGGTTCGGCGCGCTGCCGCTGGCCGCGCAGAGCATGGGCTGGCTGGTGCCGGCCTTGGTGACCCTCATCGTTGCCGCGCTGGTCGATCGTCTGCTCGGCAAGCATCGGCAGGTATGAGCGCACGGGTGGCTCCTCGCTACCGCGCACGGGTGCTGGCGATCATGCGACCTCGCTATAATCCGGCGCAGTTCACGAGGGGCTGCCCATGATGTTTGCCGATCATCTTCTGCCGCATGTAGTCGCGGTTGTCTGGTTCATCATTTGCTGGGTTGGCTATACCCGCTATGCCACCTGGCGCGGCCGCGACACCGCCTGCCTGGCTAGTGTGCTGCATTTGTACCGCCAGGACTGGATGCAGCGCCTGCTGTTGCGCGACAACCGCATTGCCGATGCCAACGTGATCGGCAATCTCGAGCGCAATGCCTCGTTCTTCGCCTCCAGTACGCTGATCATCCTCGCCGGTGTGCTCACCGCGCTGGGTGCTTCCGATCGCGCGGTCTCGCTGCTGGCGGATCTGCCCTTCGCCCAGCCGGTCAGTCGCGGCCTCTCGGAAATCAAGCTGCTGGGGCTGGCGGTGGTGTTCGTCTACGCTTTCTTCACCTTCAGCTGGTGCATGCGCCAGTACAACTTCGCGGCGGTGCTGGTGGCTTCCGCGCCGATGGCCGGTGAGCGCAACGTCAGCGATCACGAGCGCAAGGCGTTCGGCCAGCGCGCGGCGCGTGTACTCTCGATGGCGGCCAACCAGTTCAACTTCGGTCTGCGCGCCTACTACTTCGGCATGGCGACGCTGGCCTGGTTCATCCACCCGTGGTTCTTCATGGCGGTCACCACGGGTGTGGTCCTGGTGCTCTATCGTCGGGAGTTCCACTCCGACGTGCTCAGGGTCATGGTGTTCACGCCAACTTCCATCAGCGATTCGCTCAAGGAGTAGGGCAGGTACTGGCGAGCCGCTATGATGCCCGGCTCGATTGATCATCCGAGCGTGCAGATGAGCGATAGCCAGATTCTCGAACGTACCCAGCGTTTTCTTTCCCTGCTGCGGCACTGCCAGGTGCTGGGCCTGAGCGTTGAACATGCCGACCGCAGCGGACTGACCCTGCGCCTGCCGTACAGTGAAAAGCTGATCGGCAATCCCGAAACCGGCGGCATTCACGGCGGCGCGATCACCACGTTGATGGATACCACCTGCGGCATCTCCACGGCCTGCGCCTTGCCCGAGCTGGAGGTCTGTCCGACGCTCGACCTGCGTATCGACTACATGCATCCGGCCGAACCGGGGCACGATGTGTTCGGCTTCGCCGAGTGCTATCGAGTGACCCCCACGGTGATCTTCACCCGCGGCGTCGCCTACCAGCGCGATATCAACGAACCGATCGCCCATGTGGTCGGTGCTTTCATGCGTATGGGTAAGGGCACGCAGCCGGCAGGCGGGAAGGGCACGCAGGCATGAGCAAGATGAACTTCAACGAGCTGGTCCGTCAGGCGCATGCCAGCAACGATTACGACCCGCTGATCAATCTGGTGCCCTACGCACGCCTGATCGGCATCGAGTGTCTGCGCCTGGGCGACGACATGGTGTTCCGCCTGCCGCAGAACGAAGACAACATCGGCAATCCGATGCTGCCGGCGATTCACGGCGGCGTCATCGCGGGCTTCATGGAACACGCCGCGATGCTGCATCTGCTGATGTTCATGGGCGCTCCGCATTTGCCGAAAATCATCGACTTCTCGATAGATTATCTGCGGGCCGGTCACTATCGTGACACCTTCGCTGCCTGCCAGGTCTGGCGCCAGGGCCGCAGGGTCGCCAACGTCGCGATCACTGCCTGGCAGACCACTCAGGCTGAACCCATCGCCACCGCACGCTGCCATTTCAAGATCGACGAACCCTGACGTTCGCACATGGGGCGGCCGGCTGGCGACCACCCACGTGTGATTCAAGGATTGTGAATGGATGCGTTGTTGATTCTCGGCGGTGTGCTGTTGACCCTCGTCGGGCTCGTCTGGCTGGTAAGCCTCGCTTTCGCGACCAGCCTGTTCTGGGGCATCGGCAGTCTGCTGCCGCCTATCACCCTGGCATATGTGGTGCGCCACTGGAACGTGGCGCGCAAGGCCATGCTGGTCATCGGGCTGGGTTTCATCCCGACGATCGTCGGCCTTTCCTTGCTGGCCGCGCGCGATCCGGAGCGGCTGACGGCGATCTTCAGCCTGCAGTGGCTGCCGCGGGAGGTGAAGCCCGAACTGGACACCGAGCTGCGCGGCCAGCTGAACGGCCGCACCTTCAAGCCGCAATATGGTGAGCTGATCGACGGCGTGCTGACGTTGCGTGCCGGCACGGAGTTCTTTGCCCAGCAGGAAGTCAGCATCCATCTGCCCGCAGCGGTCAGCGGGGCACTGGCGTTGGATGTGCTGCCGGACGATGAAGGCGCGCTGCCGGTGGTCCATCTTTCATGGCTGGAGCCGGGGCGTGAACTGCCCGAGTCTCGGCGCATCACGCGCGGCTATACCCTGCATCTCAATCTGGTGCCGGAGGCGCCCAACCGGCTGCGCGGGGATTTTCATCTGGTCATGCCGCCGCACTTTGCGACCAGCCTGAGCGGCAAGGTCGAGCTTTACAGCAGCCACCTGCGCTTTCGCGACGGTGCTGTCGACCGCCGGCACGACTCCGCCGATACGCTGGCCTATGTCGTACGCGACTACCTGCAACGTCGCCACCGTACCCGCGATGTCGAGCTGGCGCCGCTGGACGACGTCAAGCTCCCGGCCACCCGGCTGGAGGTGACGGTGCGTGGGCAGATCGCCGGTGAAGCGGCCGAGCAACCGCTGGTGCTGCTCACGACCGCGCAGGGCTGGGCAGTGGATGGCGACGATTACCCGCCGCTGGCCGTCGAGTCGCAGCCCGAGGCGAAACCGCGCGCGGCCGAGGCGCAGCCGGTTGCCGTAGCGCCGACCAGCAACCTCGACCGTCGGCCACGCTTCTCGCTGGAGCGGCTGCTGCAAAACCCAGGCCGTTACGAGCATCTGCTGGTGCGCGCGCACACCGAGCGAGGAGGCCTTGCGGAAGGGCGTTTCGCCGGGCTCGACAAGGACGGCAACCTGCGTATCCGCCGGGTCATCAGCGGTCCCGGCGAGGCTTACTACAACCTGGCACCGGGCGAGATCGTCCTGCTGGAACTCCTCGAACCGTAAACGCTGCCCGGTGAACCACTCGGCCGTTGCACGCCTGCGCGGCGGCCGCCACCCTTGAAATCCGTCACTCGAACCCCATCTGCCTGACACTGCCGCAGCCGCGGCCCGTGCCAATCGACGATGTGGAGTGTGTGACCGATGAGTGTGGAGACTCAAAAAGAAACTCTGGGCTTCCAGACCGAAGTGAAGCAGCTGCTTCACCTGATGATCCATTCGCTGTACTCGAACAAGGAAATCTTCCTCCGCGAACTGATCTCCAACGCCTCCGACGCGGCCGACAAGCTGCGCTTCGAGGCGCTGGCCAAGCCCGAGCTGCTCGAAGGCGGCGCCGAGCTGAAGATCCGCCTGTCGTTCGACAAGGATGCCAAGACCGTGACCCTCGAGGACAACGGCATCGGCATGAACCGCGAGGACGTCATCGCCCATCTGGGCACCATCGCCAAATCCGGTACCGCTGACTTCCTGAAGAACCTCTCCGGCGACCAGAAGAAAGATTCGCATCTGATCGGCCAGTTCGGTGTCGGCTTCTACTCGGCTTTCATCGTCGCCGACAAGGTCGATGTCTACAGCCGCCGCGCCGGAACACCGGCGAGCGAGGGCGTGCACTGGTCCTCGCAGGGTGAGGGCGAATTCGAAGTTGCCACCATCGACAAAGCCGAGCGCGGCACCCGCATCGTCCTGCACCTGAAGAAGGGCGAGGAAGAGTTCGCCGATGGCTGGCGCCTGCGCAACATCGTCAAGAAATACTCCGACCACATCGCGCTGCCCATCGAACTGCCGAAAGAATTCCATGGCGAGGAGAAGGACAAGCCGACCGAACCCGAGTGGGAAACCGTCAACCGCGCCAGCGCCCTGTGGACCCGTCCGCGCAGCGACGTGAAGGACGAGGAATATCAGGAGTTCTACAAGCACGTCGCCCATGACTTCGAGAACCCGCTGGCCTGGAGCCACAACAAAGTCGAAGGCAAGCTGGAATACACCTCGCTGCTCTACGTGCCAGGTCGCGCGCCGTTCGATCTGTACCATCGCGAAGCGCCCAAGGGCCTCAAGCTGTATGTGCAGCGCGTGTTCATCATGGACCAGGCCGACGAGTTCCTGCCGCTGTACCTGCGCTTCATCAAGGGTGTGGTCGACTCCAACGACCTGTCGCTGAACGTCTCGCGCGAAATCCTGCAGAAGGACCCGGTGATCGACAGCATGAAATCCGCGCTGACCAAGCGTGTGCTGGACATGCTGGAGAAGCTCGCCAAGGACAAGCCCGAGGACTACCAGAGCTTCTGGAAGCAGTTCGGCCAGGTGCTCAAGGAAGGTCCGGCGGAGGATTTCGCCAACAAGGAGAAGATTGCCGGCCTGCTGCGCTTCGCCTCCACCAGCGACGCCTCCGGCGAGCAGTCGGTGTCGCTCGCCGACTACCTCGGTCGCGTCAAGGAAGGCCAGGACAAGATCTACTTCCTCACCGGCGAAAGCTATGCGCAGGTCAAGAACAGCCCGCACCTGGAAGTCTTCCGCAAGAAGGGCATCGAAGTGCTGCTGCTCACCGACCGCATCGACGAGTGGCTGATGAGCTACCTCACCGAGTTCGACGGCAAGCAGTTCGTCGATGTGGCCCGCGGTGATCTGGACCTCGGCAAACTGGACTCCGAAGAAGACAAGAAGGCCCAGGAAGAAATCGCCAAGGCCAAGGAAGGGCTGATCGAACGCCTGAAAGGTGCGCTCGGTGACGAAGTGGCCGAGGTGCGTGTGTCCCATCGTCTGACCGATTCGCCGGCGATCCTCGCCATCGGCGAACAGGATCTGGGCCTGCAGATGCGCCAGATTCTCGAAGCCAGTGGGCAGCAGGTGCCGGAAGCCAAGCCGATCTTCGAGTTCAACCCGCAGCACCCGCTGATCGAGAAGCTGGATGCCGAGGCCGACGAAGACCGCTTCGCCGACCTCTCGCACATCCTCTTCGACCAGGCCGCGCTGGCCGCCGGCGACAGCCTGAAGGATCCGGCTGCCTACGTGCAGCGCCTGAACAAGCTATTGGTGGAACTGTCCGCCTGACCGGAAGCAACGGCTGAAAAAGGCCCGCCTTTCGCCCCTTCATTCACGTTCCAGTGAATGAAGGGGCGAGGGCGGGCCTTCGCGTTTCCGTGCGGATTACAGGGGGTAGTGGGCCAGCTCGCGGGCGATCAGCAAGCGCTGGATCTCGCTGGAACCTTCGTAAATCTGCGTGATGCGCGCATCGCGGTAATAGCGTTCGACCGGGTAGTCCTCCAGGTAGCCGTAGCCGCCGTGAATCTGCACCGCCTGCGAGCAGACCTTCTCGGCCATCTCCGAGGCGAACAGCTTGGCCTGTGACGCCTCGGACAGGCACGGCAGGCCGGCGCTTTTCAGTCGCGCGGCATGCAGGATCAGCAGGCGCGCGGCGTTCAGCTGGGTCTGCATGTCGGCGAGCATGTTGGCGATGCTCTGGTGCTCGGCGATCGGCTTGCCGAACTGCACGCGCTCGCGGGCATAGCGCAACGCGGCCTCGAACGCGGCGCGGGCGATGCCCAGCGCCTGCGCGGCGATGCCGATGCGGCCGCCTTCCAGGTTCGACAGCGCGATGGCCAGGCCCTTGCCGCGTTCGCCCAGCAGGTTTGCCTCCGGGATTCGGCAGTCGCTGAGCGAGACCGCGCAGGTGTCCGAGGCGCGAATGCCCATCTTGTGTTCGCTGCGCTCCACCGCAAAGCCGGGTGTATCGGTGGGCACCAGAAACGCGGAAAGACCCTTCTTGCCGAGGTCCGGATCGGTCACCGCGAAGACGATGGCCAACTTCGCCCGCTTGGCGTTGCTGCAGAACTGCTTGCTGCCGTTGAGCACCCAATGGTCGTCGACCAGCTCGGCGCGGGTACGCAGGTTGTGCGCTTCCGAACCGGCCTGCGGTTCGGTGAGGGCGAAGCAGCCAATGGCGCGGCCGCTGGCGAGCTCCGCCAGCCACTCGTCCTTCTGCGCCTGCGAGCCGTAGTTGAGCAGGGGGCCGCAGCCGACCGAGTTGTGGATGCTCATCAGCGCGCCGGTGGCGCCGTCGCCGGCGGAGATTTCCTCCACGGCCAGGGCGTACGCCACGTAGTCGATATAGCTGCCGCCCCATTGCTCCGGGACGACCATGCCCAGCAGGCCCAGCTCGCCCATCTGCGCCACCAGCGTGTCGTCGATCCAGCCGGCCTTCTCCCAGGCCTGCGCGTGAGGCGCGATCTCGCGGCGGGCGAAGTTGCGTGCCATGTCGCGGATCATGCGTTGGTCTTCGCTGAGTTCGAGGTCATGCATAGCGCGGTCCTTCTTGTCGTTGGCGTGCCGGTGCTCAGGCCGTGGCGCTGCGTCGGGTTTTGCCGGAGACGATCTTGAAGCCGGCGAAAAATGCCTGTACCCGCTCGGGGGTGACTTCGGCCAGCGTCGGCGGATTCCAGCGTGGCGACTTGTCCTTATCGATGATCAGCGCGCGCACGCCTTCCATGATGTCGCCCTGGGCGAACCACTGGCGATCCAGATGCAGTTCCAGGGCGAAGCACTCGGCCAGCGGCAGGTTGCGACCACGACGCAGCATCTCCCGCGTGACGCACATCGCCAGCGGCGAGCGGCTGTCGAGCACCTTGAGGGTTTCCTCGGCCCAATCGCTGAACTCGCTGCGGGTTTCGGCGGCCAGCGAAGCGCGAATGGCCGCTACGTCGTGCTGGCCGAAATGCTCGTCGATGGCCTGGTGCAGGGCCTTCAGCTCGGAGCCGGGCAGGCGGTTGGTGCCAAGGGTCGCCACCAGCGTGCGCAGCGCCTCCTGTGCATGGATGCTCCAGCTCATGTGATCGAGGCAGCGATCCAGCTCGGCGATCTGCTCGTGACTGATGCACCAGTCGGCCAGGCCGGCATGCAGCGCGTCGGCCGCGCGGATCGGCAGGCCGGTCACGCCCATATAGGTGCCCAGCTCACCGGGCAGACGCGAGAGGAAATAGCTGCCGCCGACATCCGGGAAATAGCCGATGCCGACTTCTGGCATGCCCATGCGCACCCGTTCGGTGATCACCCGCAGCGCAGCGCCTTGCACCAGGCCCATGCCGCCGCCGAGGACGAAGCCGTCCATCAGCGCCAGCAGCGGCTTGGGGTAGGCGTGGATGTACTGGTCGAGGGCATATTCCTCCTCGAAGAAGGTCTCGTGCTCGGTATCGCCGCGCTTGAAGCTGTCGTACAGCGAGCGGATGTCGCCGCCGGCGCAGAAGGCCTTCTCGCCGTTGGCGCGCAGCACCACGGCGTGAATTGCCGGATCGACCGCCCACGCACGCAACTGCTGGTCGAGCAGGCGCACCATCTCCAGGTTCACTGCGTTGAGCCCGGCCGGGCGGTTGAGGGTGAGGTGGCCGATGTGGTTGCGCACGGCCGCCAGCACGGGGCGTTCGGTTTCACTCATGGATGGAATCCTTGCGGTACTGATGGATGATCGCGGAGAAGTCCAGGCCGCCGTGGCCCTGTGCACTGAAGGCCTGGTAGAGCTGCTGGGCCAGCGCGCCGAGAATCACTGGTTGGCGCGCCTGCTTGGCGGCTTCGGTGGCCAGACCCAGGTCCTTGAGCATCAGGTCGGTGCCGAAGCCGCCACTGTAGCCGCGCGAAGCCGGCACGTTGTCCAGCACGCCAGGGAACGGGTTGTAGGTGTCCGAACTCCAGCAGCGACCGCTGGAGGTATTGATCACCCCCGCCAGAGTCTTGGCATCCATGCCCAGTGCTACGCCCAGCGCCATCGCTTCGGCCACGCCGATCATGGAGATGCCCAGCAGCATGTTGTTGGCGACCTTGGCCACCTGGCCGTTTCCGCTATCGCCGCAGTGGATGATGTTCTTGCCCATGGCCTCGAGTATCGGCCGGGCGCGCGCGAAGTCCGCCGTGCTGCCGCCGACCATGAAGGTCAGGGTGCCGGCGGCCGCGCCGCCGGTGCCGCCGGAGACCGGCGCATCGAGCATCGGGTTGCCGTGCTGGGCGGCCACCGCGGCGACGTCGCGGGCGCTGTGCGGGTCGATGGTCGAGCTGTCGATCAGCAGGACGTCGGGGCGCACGTTCTGGATCAGTCCGTCGTCGCCCAGGTAGACGCTGCGCACGTGAGGCGCGGCGGGCAGCATGGTGATGATGACGTCAGCGTTGCCGCGGGCGATGGCGCCCGGCGATTCGGCTGGCAGCCCACCCGCTTGAACCAGCTCGCGCACTGCGGCGTCGTTGAGGTCGAACACGCTGAGCGCGTAGCCGGCCTTGAGCAGGTTGCGCGCCATCGGTGCGCCCATGTTGCCTAACCCGATGAATCCGATATGCATGGCTCGTTCCTTTTGTTCTTGTGCGCCATTGCCGAGCGGCGTGGCTCAGCGGTTCTTGAACTCCGGCTTGCGCTTCTCGGCGAACGCCGCCATGCCTTCTTTCTGGTCGGCGGTGGCGAACACCGCGTGAAAGACCCGGCGCTCGAAGCGGATGCCTTCGGCCAGCGTGGTTTCGAAGGCGCGGTTGACGCTTTCCTTGACCATCATGGTGGCCGGCAGCGACTTCTCGGCGATCACCCGGGCGGCTTTCAGGGTTTCCTCCAGCAGACTTTCCTGCGGGAAGATGCGCGCCACCAGGCCGGCGCGCTCGGCTTCCTCGGCGTCCATCTGGCGGCCAGTCAGGCACAGGTCCATGGCCTTGGCCTTGCCCACCGCGCGGGTCAGACGCTGGGTGCCACCGATGCCCGGCAGCACGCCGAGGTTGATTTCCGGCTGGCCGAAGCGGGCGTTGTCAGCGGCGTAGATCATGTCGCACAACAGCGCCAGCTCGCAGCCGCCGCCCAGTGCGTAGCCGGCCACCGCGGCGATCAACGGCTTGCGCCGGCTGGCGATGCGGTCCGCCTCGGCGAAGAAGTCGTCGAGGTAGATCTGCGGGTAGTTGAGGTCGGCCATTTCCTTGATGTCGGCACCAGCGGCGAAGGCCTTGGCCGAGCCGGTGAGCACGATGCAGCCGACCTCAGGATCGGCCTCGAGCTGGCCGAGGGCGCTGTTCAGCTCGCTGATCAGCTGGCTGTTCAGGGCGTTGAGTGCGTGCGGGCGGTTCAGGGTGATCAGCGCGACGCGATCCTGGATGTCGACGAGCAGGGTTTCGAATGTCATGAGCGTTCCTTGAGGGCCGGCGTGTTCGCCGGCCCATTGCGGGTCACTTGAGGTTGATGGTGGTGTTGACTGTGGAGCCGACCGCATCCTCGTCGAACCAGCGTTCGGTGACGGTCTTGGTCTGGGTGTAGAACTGCACCACCTGCTTGCCGTAGGGGCCGAGGTCGCCGAGCTTGGAGGCGCGCGAGCCGGTGAAGGAGAACATCGGCACCGGCACCGGAATCGGCACATTGATGCCCACCTGGCCGACGTCGATCTCTTCCTGGAAGTGCCGCGCCGCGGCGCCCGAGCGGGTGAAGATGGCGGTGCCGTTGCCGTTCGGGTTGGCGTTGATCAGCGCGATGGCTTCGTCCATCGTCGCCGCGCTCATCACGCACAGCACCGGGCCGAAGATTTCTTCCTGGTAGATGCTCATTTCGGCTTTCACGCCGGAGAAGATCGTCGGTGCGACGAAGTTGCCCTTGTCGAAGCCGGCCACCTGCGGGTTACGGCCGTCCAGCTCCAGGGTCGCGCCTTCGGCGACGCCGCGTTCGATCAGCCCGCTGACGCGATCCAGCGCGGCGCAGGAGACCAGCGGGCCGAGGTCGGCGCCCGGCTCGGTGCCGGCGCTGATCTTGAGCGATTTCGCCTTGGCCACCAGATCGGGAATCCACTGCTGCGCCTCGCCGACCAGCACCACGACCGACAAGGCCATGCAGCGCTGGCCGGCGGCACCGAAGGCGGCGCCGGCGATGGCGTTGAGGCTCTGCTCCTTGTGCGCATCAGGCAGCACGATGGCGTGGTTCTTCGCGCCCATCATGCACTGCACGCGCTTGCCGGCGGCGCTGGCGCGGTTGTAGACGTGAGTACCGACGCGGGTCGAGCCGACGAAGGACACCGCCTTGATGACCGGGTGATCGCACAGCGCATTCACCACGTCCGGGCCGCCGTGCACCACGTTGAGTACGCCTGGCGGCACGCCGGCTTCCAGCGCCAGTTCGCACAGGCGCATGGTGACCATCGGGTCTTGTTCGGAGGGCTTGAGGACGAAGGTGTTGCCGGTGGCGATGGCCATCGGGAACATCCACAGCGGGATCATCGCCGGGAAGTTGAACGGGGTGATGCCGGCGCAGACGCCCAGCGGCTGCAGCAGGGTGTAGGTATCCACACCGCTGGCAACGTTGTTGGCCAGTTCGCCGAGCTGCAGGTTGCCGATACCGGCGGCATGCTCGACCACTTCCAGGCCGCGGAACACGTCGCCCTCGGCATCGGGCAGGGTCTTGCCCTGTTCGGCGGTGAGGATGGCCGCCAGCTCCTTCATATGCTCGCGGATCAGCTGCTGATAGCGGAGGAAGATGCGCGCACGGGCACCGATCGGCGTCTTGCGCCAGGTCTTGAATGCCTCGGCGGCGCTGGCGACGGCGCGGTTGACTTCCGCCGCGGTGGCGAACGGCACGCGGGCCAGCACTTCCTGAGTGGCGGGATTGACGACGTCGCGCCAGTCTTGGGTGGTGGATTCGACGAACTCGCCGCCGATCAGCAATTTCACGCTGGGGATGGAACCGGTCATATCGCTCTCCGCCTGATTAGGCTCAGTTGTTGTTATCGGCTCGCGGACAGCTGCGAGAAGCTGCCTTGATCCTAGCAATGCAAAAAAACGCAAGACAATGCGGCCGGCTGCAGAGTCGTTGTGCAAATATGCACGGGAACCATCGACCAGAGCGGCAAACATGGACTGGGACAACCTGCGTTACTTTCTCGAAGTGGCCCGCGCGGGGCGACTGACCACGGCGGCAAGGCGGCTGGCGGTCGATCACACCACGGTTTCGCGGCGTCTGCAGGCATTGGAAAGAAGCATGGGCGCGCAGCTGTTCCTGCGCGAACCCGGCGGCTACCGCCTCACCGAAGCCGGGCGCAACCTGCTGCCGCGGGTCGAGGCGATGGAGAGCGCCAGTGCCGCCATCGAGCATTCGCTGCCGAGCATGGGCGACGGTCTTTCCGGGCAGGTGCGCATCGGCGCCACCGAGGGTTACGGCACGGTGATGCTGGCTGGGCAGCTCACCGGTCTGAGTCGGCGCTATCCGCATCTGAACATCGATCTGCTGGCACTGCCGCGCGCGGTGCGCCTGTCGCGTCACGAGGCAGACATCGTCATTACCCTGGAGCGCCCGGAGCGCGGCCCGTTCATCATCACCAAACTGACCGACTACGTGCTGCGGCTGTATGCATCGCCCACCTACCTGGCCGAGCATGCGCCGATCCGCAGTCGCGACGATTTGGCCGCGCATCGCTTCGTCAGCTATGTCGACGATCTGCTGTTCAGCAAGGAGCTGCTGTTTCTCGACGGCATTGCCGACGCCCGCTCCATCGGCCTGCGCAGCACCAGCCTGCTGGCCCAGCAGGAAGCGGTGGCGATGGGCGCGGGAATCGCCATCCTGCCGGCGTTTTCCGCCGATGCCGATCCGCGCCTGCAGCTGCTGTTGCCCGACGCGGTGAGCTTCACCCGCACGTTCTGGATGCTGATGCCCATCGAGTTCAAGGATCTGGCGCGCATGCGCACCACCTGGGACTACCTCAAGGAGCTGGCACAGCAGAATCAGGCACGGCTGTTGGGCTTGCCTCCAAATTAAGGCGCGCCAGACTCGCCCCGGCGCGCCTCTGACTTTGCCTATTGCGTGCCCGGCGTACCGGCGGTGAGCCGCGTCGGTTGGGTCGACGGTACCTGGCGGCTTGGTCGGGGCTGCTGGCAAAGGCTGTCGGCGCCTGCCTGCAGGTAGGGCTGCAGGATCGGCGCCATGCCCTTGAGCGTCTGGACCGGCAGCGCCGAGGTGAAGCGGAAGCTGTCGGCCGCCTGCCCGGGTACGTAGGCCGTCAGCGTGCCGAAATGATTCGGTCCCAGGTAGAAGACGAAGGTGGCCGTACGGTTCATCGCCAGCGAGCTGATCAGCCGGCCGCCGGCCGCGACGGTGTCGATACGGTTGTCGCCGGTGCCGGTCTTGCCACCGACGCGCAGCGGACTGCCGTCGCTCTGCACGAAGCTGCCCTGCAGGCGCCGCGCGGTGCCGCCTTCCACAACCTGGGCAAGGGCCTCGCGCAGGGTCGCGGCCACCTCGCGCGGCAGTACCTGCTCGCCGATGTTCGGGCGTATGCCGAGGCGGGTCTCGTAAGGCGTGCCTTCGGCGAAGTGCAGGCTGTCGATGCGCACGCTCGGCAGGCGCACCCCGTCGTTGAGGATGATGCCCATCAGTTCGGCCAGCGCAGCCGGGCGGTCGCCCGAGCTGCCCAGCGCGGTGGCCAGTGACGGCACCAGATTGTCGAACGGATAGCCCAGGCGCTGCCAGCGCCGATGGATGTCGGTGAAGGCCTCGACTTCCAGCATGATGCGGATACGGCTGTCGCGCGCGCTCTTGTGCCGGCTGCGGAACAGCCAGCCGTAAACTTCCTGGCGTTCGTCGCGGCTGGCGGCGACCACCTCCGACAGATTGGCGTCGGGGTGCTGGATCAGGTAACCCAGCAGCCACAGGTCCAACGGATGGGTGCGCGCGATGTAGGCCTGATCCGGCAGGCTGAACGCGCCCGGGCCGTAGCGGGTGTGCAGCGCGTCCAGATCCTTGGCGTCGAGAGCGGCGGCAGGCAGGCGCGACGTCAGGAAGTGATCGAACGCCGCGCGCGGCGCGTCAGGCAGCAGATAGCGATGCACCGCCGCCAGCCGTACCGGCGTCGGGCGCATGCCCTGCAGGAAGGTCTCGATGCGCTGCTCGGCGGACTGGCCGCGGTACTTGCGCCAGAAACGCTGCAGGAAGATCGAGCCCTCGCGGTCGGCGAACTGGGTGAGGTATTCCAGGCGTCGCGGGTCCTTGTCGTTCTTCAGCAACTCGGCGCTGTTGATCGCCTCGTGTGTGCTGTAGCTCACCAGATCGCGCATCAGCCGCACGAATGGCAGGTTCAGCGATTCGCGCAACGCGTCACGCACGCTGGCGATGCGGTGGTCGTCCTCGCGGCGGAAGTTGTTGAAGTGGTGCAGTCCGGCGCCGGTGAAGAAGCGTTCGGCCGGGCTTGCCGAGTAACGCCGCTCCATCGCCGCATCGAGCATCGCCGGCAGGCTGCGATCGCTGCTTTGCGCCAGGTAGGCCACGGCCCAGCGGCTGAGCGGGTCGCGTACTTCCAGTTCGCGCAGCTGGCGCGTGTCGAGGATCGAGTAGCGCTGGTGCAGCTCGGCGATCATCTCCAGATAGGTGGTCAGCACACGCAGCTTGGCGGTGGAGCCGAGTTCCAGCTTGCTGCCTTCGTTGATGTCGAACGGCTGGTTGGTGTTGTCGGTCTGTACCCGCACGCGGAAACCCTGCTCGCCGCGCTCGAACAGCGTGAAGCTGTAGCGCACGTCGGCGGTTTTCTCTGGTGAGAGCATGCGTTCGCCGAACAGGCCGACCTCGGCGGCCACCTGTGGGTCGGCAAGGCTCGCCAGATAGGCGCTGATCCTGGTCTGCAATTCGCCCTGCAGCGGCGTGCTGGCGGTGAGGTCGAGGCGGTCGAGATCGTACAGCGGCATGCCCAGCAGGCCGGCCAGGCGCATGCGCGCGACGCTGATGCCCTTGGTGGCCTCCACCGTGCGGATCGCCGGCTCGCGCTGCAGGTCGCGGAACTGGACCTGCTGGGCGAGGGCGGCTTCGCGCAGACGCGTATCGACGATGCCGCCGGCGGCCAACAGGCGAATGTGGCTGTCGGTCAGCGAAGCCAGCTCCTTGCGACCGGCGCCGAGGTAGTAGGACGGCCGGCGCTGTGCGATCAGCAGAGAAAGCACCTGGCGCAGCGCCAGCCCGCGGGCCTGAAGGTCGCTGTCGGCGTTGCGGCGCGGGTCGAGCAGACGGTTGACCTCGGCGAAATCGGCGCCGTACCACAGCCGCAGGCCATCGGCGATGCCGTGGACCTCACCATGCCCCGGCGCCGCCGAGAGCGGCACGCTGTTGAGGTAGTCGCGCACGATGCGCTGACGCGCCGCAAGGGTCTGCGGCCCTTCGCGATAGGTACGCACGCTGGCGGAAACCATCTGCCGTAGCTTCTCCTGCGGATCGCCGGTGCGTCCTTCGGGCGAATGGCGGTATTTCTCCACCTGTGTCGCCAGGGTGCTGCCGCCGGATGCCTGGCCGCCGAGGCCGAGGCGTTTCTCCAGCTGGCTGATCGCCGCCTTGGCGAAGCGCGGCCAGTCCACCGCCGGGTTGACGGTCGGCCGGCTGGCGTCCAACAGGCCGCGATCCTCGATGAACAGCAGGCTCAGCGCCACCAGCGGCGGAATGTCCTCGAAACTCTCGTAGAACTGCTGCGGGTAGCTGTTGGCATACAGCGGAAGGCCACGGCAGTCGAAGATGGTCAGGCCCACCTGCGACTGGTGCCGATAGGGCACGAAGAAGCCGCGACTGGCGTAGTCGAGCAGCGCTGGCGAAAAACGCGCCTGCGCCTGTACCTCGAAGCCGCGCGCGCTCAGCCGTTCGATGAAGGTTGGTAGCTGCACGTAGCCCAGCCGACGGTCGAACGGGCCGTCCTCGGGGAAGCGGATCTCGCTGCTCGGACCGGGGGCGACGTGATAGTCCAGGCTCGCGGCATAGCGGCTGACCCAGCGGGCCTGCCACTGTGAGGTCTGCAGCTCATGCCAGGCGGCATAGCCCCCCGCGCCCAGCAGTGTGGTGAACAACAGCAGGCCGAGCGGGCGCATCCGGCGGCGATCCTTCTTTGGTGAGGGTTTTCGGGAACGGTTGTGCGGAGCGCATTGCGAGCGCCCTGCGGGAGAAGTGTCGGACCGCCATACTGCGCCCATATCGTGTGCCTGGCTTCCTGCAAGTTGCTGATAGCAGTCTAGTTCTGGCCGCCACTATAAGCGAAGCGAGATGGATGAACGGAAGGCTCAGCGGCGCGGCCTGGCGGGACGCAGTCAATCGTTGAAGGCGGCCTGGAGCAACTGCGGCAGCAGCTGCGCCGCCGTACCACACAGCAGGAACTCGCGTTCGGCATGGCTGCCGAGCGGTTGCGGGTTGACGTGCGCCAGTACGGCGCCGGCCCGCCAGGCACGTTCGGGGATCTGTGCGGCGGGATGCACTACGCCGGATGTGCCCACGGAGATCAGCACATCGCAGCTGTCGGCCGCGGCGAATGCCGCCGTCAGTGCCGCTTCCGGCAAGCGCTCGCCGAACCAGACCACGCCAGGGCGCAGCCTGCCGCCGCAGTGTTCGCAGCGCGGCGGCTCCAGGTGGCGGCCGCCTTCGGGCTCATCGGGCAGGCCGAGCGGTTGGCTCGGTGAGCGTGCGCAGGCGAAGCAACGCGGCCGATGCAGGCTGCCGTGCAGGTGGATCACCTCGGTACTGCCGGCGCGCTCATGCAGATCGTCGACGTTCTGCGTGACCAGCGTGAGTTTCGGCACCCGCTGCGCCAGTGCTGCGATGGCGAGGTGGGCTGGATTTGGCTGCGCCTGCAGCACCTGCATGCGGCGCCACTCGTACCAGCCCCAGACCAGCGCAGGGTCTTGGCGAAATGCATGCGCGGTAGCCAGCGTCGCCGGATCGTAGCGCTCCCACAGACCGCTGGGCGTATCACGGAAGGTGGCGATGCCGCTCTCGGCCGAGACGCCAGCACCGGTGAACACCAGCACGTGACGCGCGCCGCGCAAGGCGGTGATGAGCGCTGCGGGAATCAAAGCGAACTCCTGTTACCGAAGCTGGCCGTGGCGCAGGCCGGAGCCGTCAGCTTTACCATCGGCGCCAGGTTCTTTCCAGTTGTGACCGTCAGGTACGAGCGGAAAGCTCGTGGCCCATCGGCGTCGCGTCGGGCAGGCTGACGCCGGCGTTCTCGAAATCCGGGCTGTGGACTTCCGAATCCAGCGGCATGTGGCTGTAGCGGGCAGGCGCCGGTTGGCGCTGCTGGGGCGCCGCGCTGAGCAGTCGCTTGGCCTCGCAGCGACCATTGATGCCGCGTAACAGCAGCAAGGCGCCGGCCGCTGCCTGCAACAGTCCGCCCGCACCGCCGCGGCGCGCCCCCAGACCGAGCAACAGCAGGCCGCCGGCCAGCGAGGCAGCGCGTTCCCAGCCATGCACGTTCTGGTCGTGGGATTCGTAGGGTGAGTTCATCGGGCAATCCTCGTCAGGGCTGATGCAGCAACTGACTGCGGCGTGCCACAGGCGTTCCGCGGCTGCGGCGCTATCAGCCCTGGCGGGCGATCAACGCCGGATCGGCGGGTTGCTGCGGGATATCGGCGGGCTCGATGTCCCAGTCGCCGTACAGGTACCAGTCCTCGCCGAGCATTTCCGAGGGGTGCATCGTGCGGTCGGCGCCGTTGCCGCAGCCCAGCGAGGTCGCCGGGCAGTAGCGGTCGCAGCCCCAGCAGATGCGTTCGGGATGCGGCGGGTTGAGCGGAAACTTCTTGGCCATGGGGCTACCTCGCGCTCAGCGAAGCGGTATCGGCAGGCGAGAGCGCATCCGTCAGCCGATCTGCCAGTCCGGGCTGCGCCAGCACCGCGCAGAGCGCGGGGATGAGCAGGCAGCCGTCGGGCTGAATTTCGATGCCATGCGCACGCAGGTGCAGCAGGCCTTCACGTTGCAGCTGTTCCAGCAGCGGTTGCAGCGTTGCGTAGCGTTCCTGGAACACGACGCCGGCGCGTGCCTGCAGGCTGACGAAGTCCAGATAGCCATCGCACAGCAGTTGTTCGGTGATCGCCCGCAGCCCACGATCGACACTGGCAGGCAGCAAGCCGCGGTCGGTAGGAAGCTGGGCCTGGGCGAGTGCCTGCCGGTAATCCGCGATCGACGTGTGATTGCGCACATAGAGATCGCCGACCCGGCTGACCGCACCGGCGCCCAGACCGAGATGGTCGAACTGCGCGAGCGTGGTGTAGCCGCCGACATCATGGCGAAGACAGCCAAGCTCTTGCGCCATCGTCAGTTCGTCGTGGGGAAGGGCAAAGTGGCCCAGACCGATGAAGCGGTAGCCGGCCGCGGCGAGACGCTCGATACCGCAACGGTGCAAGACCTGGCTGACATCGGCGGGCGCAAGGCTGAGGCGCCGCGAGGCGGGGGCCGGCAGTTGCCGGTAATCGAACATCGAGACGCGGTCGGGTTGCAGCTCGATGATCGAATCGAGCTTGCGGGCGAAGCTGGTCGGTGTCTGCCAGGAACGGCCGTAGCCGAGGTCAACGTTCACCGAGAGGTAGTGCAGCGTGCGTGCCGCCTCGATCAGCGCGCGAATGCGGCTGGTGCTCTGGAAGTACTCGACGGAATTGCCCAGATCGGCATGCAAATCGGGGACGCTGACGCTCAACTGGTTGAAGCCCAGTTCACGCAGGACGCCGACCAGCGGCCAGTCGGCATGGGCGAGTTCGACCTCGACGCTGAATTCGTTCGGCTCATGAGGGTTGAGCTCGAAGCGCGATTGCACATGGCCGATCAGCCGACGCAACTGGTCGAGACTGGCGCGGCCGGCGTTGAGCTGCAGACGTTCGACGCGAGGATGCTCGCCGAGGTGGCAGGCGTGCAGGTCGATTTCGCGCTCCAGATCGGCGATGTAGAGCGTCAGCTCGTCGTGCGGCAGCAGCGGCAGCTGTACGGCGAGGGAAAGGGGGCGCTGTGCCTTGCGGCTGTCGCGCAACGCGCGCAGCAGGTCGAGCGGTGCGATTGCGGTGGTGAAATCGGCGGTTCGCGGGTAGCCGCACTGATGCAGGTCAAGTTGCCCGTAGCGTTGCATCAAGTGGTCGTTCCAGCGTACAGAGCCAAACATTTGAGCCTCCGAACGGCGCGTATGTATTGGCAATGTGGTCATAGAAGCCTCTTGGAGCGTTGATAAGGGTCAAGACCTAGTTGATTAGTGGGTTAAGGGGTGACGCAATGCACCAAAGGCAGTCGTCGCGGCCAAGCAAGCTGCCTTTGGCGTTGGGTGTTACTTCTGGCTCAGCACCCACTCGGCGAGAATCTTCGCCTCTTCGTCGGTTACCGCGTTTGGCGGCATCGGGATCGGGCCCCAGGTGCCCTGAGAGCCGTTCTTGATCTTGCCGGCGAGCATGGTGGCGGCGTCCGCCTGGCCTGCGTACTTGGCGGCGACTTCCTTGTAGGCCGGGCCGACCAGCTTGGCGTCGATCGAATGACAGGCCGCGCAGGCCTTGCTCTTGAACAGCGATTCGCCGTCCTGCGCCAGCGCCGGCTGCAGAGCCAGAGCGCCGCCGAGGGCGAGCATGGAGATCACGATTTTTTTCATGGGTATTTCCTTTGGGTTATGACGGTCGCGATTTCGCTGACTCAGCGAAATCGCGACGACTCCCAGGTCAGGCACCTGGGAGCCTCGCTGCAATTGTCCGTCGCGCTTTAAGTGATATCTAATGAATACAAATGCAGCTTGATAACAATATCGTTGAATCATTGTGGCTATTTGTCGCACCACAACGGTGCAGGCCCGCGAAGCGTACGACCGTTCCTCTCGCCAGCCGCCCGCGGTCGTGAAAAAAACTTACTATATCAATGACATACATCTCATCGGATCTCGCATGTTGGCTGCCGTGAAGCGCTACACCCTGCTCGTTGCTGGAACGCTGGCGCGCTGCTTCCCACGTACAGCGGCACATCTGCGCAACGAGGACGAGCTGGTATTTCGCCGCTGGGGCAAATCGGTCGCAGCACCGGCCGGTGGCAAGGCAGGGAAAGCACGCAAGGGGAAGGGCAAGCAGGACGCAGGCAAACCTGCGAAGAGTCCGCCGGCACGCCAACGAAGCGCGCGGCCGGTGGCTGCCGACGGTATCTACGCGTCCGGTGAGCTGCCGGTCAGCGCGGCGCAGATCGAGGCTATGCGCGAACAGGTTGGCCGCGCGGTGGCGGCCGGCGTCATCAACATGCCGTCGGATGAGCAGTGGGCGATGATTCTCTGCCGCAGCCCGCTGACGCGGATATTCGCCGGGGCGGGTTCGGGCAAGTCCACCACGCTGGTACTGCGGGTCGTGTTCATGCTCTGTCATCTGGGCATCGAACCGGCGCGGTTGACGGTGATTTCCTTCACCAATGCCTCCTGCGCAGAGCTACGCGAACAATTGCTCAAGCTGCTCGGGTTCTGGGGATTTCCTTTCGATGCCGCGCAGGCGCGCGAATGCGTCCGTACCTTCCATGCCGCGATGGGCATGCTGGCGCGCGAGGTGCTGGGCCGCCAGCAGTGGTTCGAGCAGCTTGACGACAAGGCCGCGTCGGCCGACCAGCCGGACAATCCGCTGACGGCCGCGCGCCTGCGTCCTGCGCAGCAGCGGCTGCTGAAGCAGGCCTACCAGCGCTGTTACAGCGCCGAGGAGGCGTTTCGCCGGCAGGTGCATGAGCTGCTCGGGCTGCCGCCGCCCGCGGCCGAGTCGTCCAGGGGCAAGCGTGCGACAGCGAAGGCGCCGCTGGATGATTTCAAGCTGGCCGGCGAGTTTCGCGCGCTGCCGCTGTACGAGGCGTTCCATGTGCAGATCGGTTTCATCGAAAGCATCGGCCTGCGCATCGACCGGCTGCAACCTGGCGCGCTGCAGTGCGCGCCGCGTGAACGGCTGTTCATCGAGGCACTGGTGGCCTTCCATCGGCATTTCGAGGCCTGCCTGGCCGAGCAGGGTTTGCAGACGTTCAACGGCGCCTTCGTGCAACTCAGCGAGCGCCTGACCAGCGGCGAAGGCATCGCAGCGGAGCAGCTGGCGCCATTCACGCACCTGCTGATCGACGAGTTCCAGGACATCTCCCCGCAGATCGTCCAGTGGCTGCAGGCGCTGCATCGCCGCGTGGTGCGCGACGGCAAGGCACCGAGCCTGATGGCCATCGGTGACGACTGGCAGTCGATCTATGGCTGGCGCGGCAGCTCGCCGGAGCTGTTCATGGACTTCGACAAGTATTTCCCGCGCCGCGGCAGGGCGAAGGGCAGCAAGACGCTGCTGCTGGACACCAACTATCGCTCCATCGAGCCGGTGATTCGCGATGCCGAGGCCGTGCTGGCGGGCGTCGCGTTCAAACAGGCCAAGGCCAGTAAGGCGGCCAGACCGATGCAGCCGGGCGATCACGGAGTGAAATTGGTGCCGCGCTTCGACCTCAACAAGGGCTTGGCGCAGCTGATCGAGCAGATCAACGCGCAGTGTGCCCATGCGGCTGAACGCCAGAGCCGCGAGCGCACCGCGGTGCTGCTGCTCAGCCGGCGCAACGAGCCGCTGCGGCAGATCCAGGCGCAGCTGGACCGCAAGCTGCCGGTTAAGGCCTACACTATTCACCGCGCCAAGGGTTTGCAGGCCGAAGTCGCGATCATCGTCGACGATTGCCTGCCCGCGGAAAAACACCCGCTGCGCAACGCGCTGTATGCCGCGTCCGGCTTCTTTCGCAACAGTTACGACCAGGCGCAGGCCGATGAGAGCCTGCGCCTGGCCTACGTGGCGATCACCCGCGGTGTCAGCCGGGTGCTGTGGTACACGCAGAAGGTGCAGGGCGCCGCGGCGCTGTTGCGCCAGCGCGGCTAGCGCAGCAGCAACAGCGCGACGGTGATGCTCAGCAGCAACGACAGGCCTTTCCAGAACAGCAATGGATTGCGCTCCAGCAGCGGCGGGCGGGCCCGGTTGAGAAACGCCGGGTTAGGCTGGCGCAGCTCGAAGACGAACTCCGACAGCTCGGCATAGCGCCGCGCCGGATCGGGATGCAGCGCCTTGCCCAGCACTTCGTCGATCCACGCCGGGATATCGCGCTGCGCATGGCGCAGCGGCTGATAGCGCAGGCGCCGCTGTACTGCGCGGCTGCGTGCCCTGGCGACGTCGGCGCCGTAGGGCAAGCGGCCGCTGAGCAGCTGATAGGCAATCACCGCCAGCGAATACTGATCCGAACGCGGCGTGCCGGCCTCGCCGAGTAAGTATTCCGGGGCGGTATAGGCGGCGGTGCCGAGCAGGTTGTCCTGCGTACCCGGCGCATTGCGCTCGGCCAGCCCGGCGACGCGGGTCGAGCCGAAATCGATGATCTTCAGCGTGCCGGTGGCGTCGATCATCAGGTTCTGCGGGCGCAGGTCCTGGTGCAGCATTTCCAGGCGGTGGAAGGCGCGCAGGCCGCGGGCGATCTGCTCGACGATGCCGCGCACGGTTTCCAGGTCCGGCTGTGGATGGTCGAGCATCCACTGCGCCAGCGTCTGGCCATCGATGAATTCGCTCACCGTGTACAGGTAGCGGCGCTGCCGCGGTGGCGGACAGGCTTTGACCACGTGGGGATTGTCCAGGCGGCGGGCGATCCACTCCTCCAGCAGGAAGCGCTCCAGATAGGCCGCGTCGCCCCGCAGATCCATCGACGGCGTCTTCAGCACCACTTTGGCGCCGCTGGCTTCGTCGACGGCCAGATGCACGTGGCTGCGGCTGCTGATGTGCAGCTCGCGAACGATGCGGTAGCCGTCGAACTGCATGCGCGGCTCCAGCAGTGGCGGCAGCGCCAGTTCGCCGAGTTGCCGCTGCACGTCGTCGACGGCCTGCTCCGGCAGGCTGTCGATGCGTACCAGCTGTGCGGTGAGGTTGTCGTCGCTGCCGTTGGCCAGTGCCCGCTCGACGATCCGGCGCGCCACCAGGTCGAGCTCGTCCCCATGCTCGGCAACGAGCTGCGCTACCTCCCGTGCGCCGATGTGCTCGTAGACACCATCGGTGGCGAGCAGGAACAGATCGCCGACCGCCAGCGGCAGAGTGCGGTAGTCGATCTCCAGGTGCCGGTCGATGCCCAGCGCGCGGCCGAGGTAGCTGGTATCCGCCGACACGCGCACGCGGTGATCCTCGGTCAGCTGTTCCAGGTCGCCGTCGCGCAGTCGATAGATGCGCGCATCGCCGACGTGGAACAGGTGCGCGCTGGCGGACTTGAGCACCAGCGCGCTGAAGGTGCAGACATAGCCGCGGTCGCGGTCATAGCGGTGCGGGCTGTGGCGGGTCTGCGCATGCAGCCAGGAATTGATCGCCACCAGTACCCGCTGCGCCGACTGCTTCACCGACCAGGCGTCGGAGGTGCAGAAGTAGTCGGAAAGAAAGCTCGCCACCGCGGTTTCGCTGGCGATATGGCTGACCTCGCTGCTGCTGATGCCATCGGCCAGCGCGATGACGATGCCCTTGCTGGCGAGCTGGGCATCGCTGGGCACGCAGGCGCCGTGAAAGTCCTGGTTGGCCGGTTTGCGTCCGCGGTCCGAATGCTGGCCGAGGGAAATGGCGAGTTGGCTGGGCATCTTCATCTGCGCAAAAGCCCCGGCGCGCATGCGAGCCGGGGCCTTCGTTCACTCCAGGGTCAGTAGATGGTGCGCTTGGGTGCGGTGCGCACATGGGTGGTGTAGAGCGTCAGGCCGGTGAAGGCCAGGCCGCCGACCAGGTTGCCCAAAGCGGTGGGGATCTCGTTCCACAGCATGTAATCCATCACCGAGAAGTCGCCGCCCATGATCATCGCCGAGGGGAACAGAAACATGTTCACCACCGAATGCTCGAAGCCCATGAAGAAGAACAGCATGATCGGCATCCACATGGCGATCACCTTGCCGCTGACCGAGGTGGAGATCATCGCGCCGACCACGCCCATCGACACCATCCAGTTGCACAGCATGCCGCGCAGGAAAATGGTCGCCCAGCCGGCCGCGCCGAACTCGGCGTAGCCCAGGGTGCGCGCCTCGCCGATGTGCGAGATCTTCTCGCCGATCGGCCCCGGCTCCGTGGAAAAGCCCATGGTGAAGACGAAGGCCATCATGAAGGCCACGGTCAGCGCACCGCCGAAGTTGCCGAGGAACACCCAGCCCCAGTTGCGCAGCACACCGCCGACGGTTACCCCGGGGCGACGGTCGAGCAGGGCCAGCGGGGTGAGCATGAACACCCCGGTCAGCAGGTCGAAGCCCATCAGGTAAAGCATGACGAAGCCTACGGGAAAGAGCATGGCGCCGATCAGCGGCGAGCCGGTTTGCACGGTGATGGTGACCGCGAACACCGCGGCGAGGGCGAGGATCGCCCCGGCCATGAAGGCGCGGATCAGGGTGTCGCGGGTGGACATGAATATCTTCGATTCGCCGGCGTCCACCATCTTGGTGGCGAACTCCGAAGGGATTATGTAGGACATGGCGGATGCTCTCGAATAGTGGGCAGAAACTTGCAAGTTGTGGGTTGTGCCGCGTCGCCGGCGGCGGATTCAGGCGACGGCGATTTCCACGGCATCGCCATTGAGGCGCACCGGCCAGACCCGCAGGCTTTGTTCGGGGTATTCCAGGCAGCTGCCATCGGCCAGGCGGAAGTGCTGCTTGTACAGCGGCGAGGCGATCACCAGCTCGCCCTTAAGGCTGCCGACGATGCCGCGACCGATGACGTTGGCGCCGGACTTGGGGTCGCGGTTGTCGATGGCGAACAACTGCTCGCCTTCAGCATTCTCGGGCAGGTGGAACAGCGCCACCTGGGCGCCTTCGTGCCAGGCCACTACACCGGAATTGGCGACCAGATCGGCACGGCTGCACAGTGCCTGCCAGGCCGCCGGGGCTGCGGAACGGGAGTCGAGACGAACGACGTTGGACTGGCTCATCAGAGCACCTCCTGGGTAAGTGGGATCAGGTGAAGTTCGCTGGCGCGTACCGGCCGACGCTGGCCGCGCTCCTTGACGAAGTGGATGTCGGGGTCGGCGCGGCCGTCGTTGACGAAGGTGCGGAAGCGCTTGAGCTTTTCCGGATCGGAGATGGCGTTGGCCCATTCGCACTGGTAGCTGTCGACCACGTGCTGCATCTGGCTTTCCAGTTCGGCGGCCAGCCCCAGGCTGTCGTCGAGGATCACGGCCTTTAGGTAATCGAGGCCGCCTTCCAGGCTCTCGCGCCAGACAGAGGTGCGCTGCAGCTTGTCCGCGGTACGCACGTAGAACATCAGCACCCGGTCGATGGTGCGGATCAGCGCCTCGTCGTCGAGGTCGGTGGCGAACAGCTCGGCGTGCCGCGGGCGCATGCCGCCGTTGCCGCAGATGTAGAGGTTCCAGCCTTTGTCGGTGGCGATCACGCCGATGTCCTTGCTCTGCGCCTCGGCGCATTCGCGGGTGCAGCCGGAGACGGCGAACTTGATCTTGTGCGGCGCGCGCAACCCCTTGTAGCGGTCCTCCAGGCGCAGCGCCATGCCGACGCTGTCCTGCACGCCGTAACGGCACCAGGTGCTGCCGACGCAGGATTTCACCGTGCGTAGGCTCTTGCCGTAGGCGTGACCGGTTTCGAAGCCGGCGGCGATCAGCTCGCCCCAGATGTCCGGCAGTTCGTGCAGCTGGGCGCCGAACAGGTCGATGCGCTGGCCGCCGGTGATCTTGGTGTAGAGGTCGTATTTCTTCGCCACCTGGCCGATGGCGATCAGCCCCTCGGGGGTGATCTCACCACCCGGGATGCGCGGCACCACCGAGTAGGTGCCGTTCTTCTGCATGTTGGCCATGAAGGTGTCGTTGGTGTCCTGCAGCGGAATCAGCGCCGGATCGGTGATCGGCTGGTTCCAGCATGAGGCGAGGATCGAACCCACCGTCGGCTTGCAGATGTCGCAGCCGACATGGCCGCGGCCGTGTTTGGCCAGCAGTTCGGCGAAGCTCTGGATGCCCTCGACGCGGACGATGCCGTAGAGCTCCTGGCGGGTGTAGGCGAAGTGCTCGCACAGGCTCTTGTCCACCGCCACGCCGCGCGCGGCCAGCTCGGCATCGAACACCAGCTTGAGCAGGGCGCTGCAGCCGCCGCAGCCGGTGGCCGCCTTGGTCGCGGCCTTGAGTTCGCCGAGATCGGTGACGCCGGCGTCGACCTGGCAGCACACCGCGCCCTTGCTGACGTTGTGACAGGAGCAGATGGTCGCGCTGGCCGGCAGGGCGTCCGGGCCAAGCGTCGGAGCGCCCTCGGTCTGCGGCAGGATCAGCGCGGACGGATCGGCCGGCAGCTTGATGCCGTTCTGCGCGTACTGCAGCAGGGTGTCGTAGTAGCTGTTGTCGCCTACCAGCACCGCGCCGAGCACGGTCTTGCCATCGGCGGATACCACCAGGCGGCGGTAGCTGGCGCTGGCCTCATCGATGAAACGATAGCTTCGGCTGCCCGGCGTGGCGCCGTGGGCATCGCCGATGGAGCCGACATCCACGCCGAGCAGCTTGAGCTTGGTCGACATGTCGGCGCCGTAGAAGGGCTCGTGCGGTTCCTCGGCCAGCTGCGCGGCGACACTGCGCGCCATGCTGTAGCCGGGGGCGACCAGGCCGAACACGCTGCCGTTCCAGCTGGCGCATTCGCCGATGGCGAAGATCGCCGGGTCCGAGGTGCGGCATTCGCTGTCGATCACGATGCCGCCGCGCGGGGCAATCTCCAGCTCCGCGACTCGGCCGAGGGCGTCCTGCGGGCGGATGCCGGCGGAAAACACGATCAGGTCGGTTTCGAGAAATTCGCCGTCGGTGAAGTTCATCCGCCAGGCGTAGTTCTCGCCGGCGACGATCTCCTGGGTGGCGCGCGACAGGTGCACGCCGACGCCCAGCGCCTCGATGCGCGCCTTCAATGCCGCGCCGCCTTCGCCGTCCAGTTGCACTGGCATCAGGCGCGGAGCGAATTCGACGACATGGGCTTCCAGACCGAGCGACTTCAGCGCATTGGCCGCTTCCAGGCCGAGCAGGCCGCCACCGACCACCACACCGCGCCTGGCGCTGCTGGCTGCCGCACGAATCGCATCGAGGTCGTCGAGGGTGCGGTAGACCAGTCGCGCACTGCCTTCGGCGCCAGTGATCGGCGGCACGAAGGGGTAGGAGCCGGTGGCGAGGATCAGTTGGTCGTAGGGCTGGCGGCCGGCGTTGGTGACGACCTCCTTGCGCTCACGGTCGATGCCCAGCACCTGAACGCCCAGATGGGTGTAGACGCCGTGGCGGCTGTAGTAGTCGGCATCGCACATGGCCAGCGACTCGGCGTCGCGACCGCCGAAGTACTCGGACAGGTGCACGCGGTCGTAGGCACGCTGGCGCTCCTCGCCGAACACATGCAATTCGTAGCGGGAGAGGGCGCCGCGCTCGATCAGCTGTTCGATGCAGTGGTGGCCGACCATGCCGTTGCCGACGATGACCAGTTTTTTGTGCGTGAGCGGAGTGACGGTAGAACTCATGGCCTTTCCTCAGTCGAGCTGCTGCGGCACTGGGCCGGCAAAACGCAAAAAGGCGCCTGGAGCTGGTATCAGCTCCAGGCGCCTTTGCCTGGTTTCCGTGAAGTTTTGGGGGTAGTGGATCAGGCGTCGTTGCCTGCCGTTACCCGGTCCCGCGCCTGCTGGCGGGCGGTCGCCGCTGACCGCCTGGGACGACCTGCCTGATTCGGGCAGGTGTTGCCTGGGTATTTGCAGCTAGCGTGCCAAGTCATCTGAAACCGCGCTCCGGCGCTGGCGCAGCGCCGGAAAGTGCGGTTCAGCGGGGTGCGCGGCCACTTCGCTGCGCGGGCGGAGGAGTGGCCGGCGAGATTGCACGCCGGCAGCGCGTTGAACCAGAAGGGTGCGGCGCGGTGCACGCATTCCCCGCTTTGGGGCGATGGTGACGGCCCGGCTGCGCAGGTGCGGGGCGACGGTCGGGAAGCGTGGCTCAGCGCGGTGTTGCGCTTTCCGGCTGTCGGCTTGCCGGGCGTGCCTGCGGCTTGGCCAGCAGCAATTGCGCTGTGCCGATGCTGCGTTCGAGGAAGCCGCCCTCGCAGTAGCAGAGGTAGAACTCCCAGAGCCGGTAGAACTGATCGTCGTAGCCCAGCGTTTCCAGCTCGCTGCGCGCGCGGCGGAAGTTCTCGTGCCACAGGCGCAGGGTGCGCGCGTAGTGCCAGCCGATGTCTTCCAGGTGCAGCAGGTTCATGTCAGTTTCGCTGCCGACCAGCTCGGTCATCCGCTGTACCGAGGGCAGCGCGCCACCGGGAAAGATGTAGCGCTGGATGAAGTCGACGCTGCGCCGCGCCTGCTCGTAGCGCTGGTCGCGGATGGTGATGGCCTGCAGCAGCATCAGCCCGTCGGGCTTGAGCAGGCGCGCGCACTGACGGAAGTAGGTCGGCAGGAAGCCGTGGCCGACGGCCTCGATCATCTCGATGGACACCAGCTTGTCGTACTGGCCGTCGAGGTCGCGGTAGTCCCTGAGCAGCAGGGTGACGCGCTCTTGCAGGCCTTCCTTCTCGATGCGCGCCTGGGTGTAGGCGAACTGCTCGCGCGACAGCGTGGTGGTGGTCACCCGGCAGCCGTAGTTGATGGCGGCGTACAGCGCCATGCTGCCCCAGCCGGTGCCGATCTCCAGCAGATGATCGGTTGGCTTGAGTTCGAGCTTGTCGCAGATGCGCTCCAGCTTGTTCAGCTGGGCCTGCTCCAGGCTGTCGTCGGCGTGCTCGAACAGCGCGGCGGAATACATCATGGTCGGGTCGAGAAAACGCTCGAACAGCGCGTTGCCCAGGTCGTAGTGCGCCGCAATGTTGCGCTGCGAACCGGCGCGGTTGTTGCGATTGAGCCAGTGCAGGCCCTTGAGCAGCGGGCGACCGAGCAGTGCCAGGCCGCCTTCCAGGCCATCGAGCACCTCGAGGTTGGCGACGAACAGACGGACCACGGCGGTCAGGTCCGGGCTGCTCCAGTAACCATGGATATAGGCTTCGCCGGCGCCGATGGAGCCATTGCTGGCGATCAGGCCCCAGGCGGCGCCGTCATGCACGTGGATTTCGGCATGGATGCCGCTTCCGGCGCCGAAAATCAGGCAATCGTCACCCTCGAACACGTTCAACTGGCCGTGACGCAACTGCGCCAGCTGGCGCAGCACGCTGCGACGCAGCAGACCGCCGGCCAGTCCCAGGGCGGTCGCCGGTGTGGCTTTGACGCTCAGGCTAGAGCTTTTCATGGCGAGACTCCTTGGCCGCGACGGTGGCCACGGCATAACGGCCGGTGGTGGGTTGGTGGGCAAAGAACGGGGTGCGCTTGATCGCCAGCCGCAGCGCCTGCCAGTAGATGGCGAGCAGCGTCTTGCCGGTCATCCACGGGAAGCGCAGCAGGTAGCGATGCACGGCGGCGCGCGACAGCGCCTCGCGCTTGAGGCCGAGGGTGGCGTCGAACAGCTTGTGCTCGTCCTGCCAGTCCTCCATGTGTACGCCGATGGCCTCTCCCGGTGGGTTGAAGCGCATGCGGTATTCGAGGTTGCCGGGCAGGAACGGCGACACGTGAAAGGTCTTCGCCACGTTGCAGCGCAGGTTGGCATTGCCGCTGGCCGGCAGCACGTAGTGATAGCGCTCGCGCCAGGGCGTGTTGCTGACTTCGCAGAGGATCGCCGCCAGCTGCTGCTGCTCGTCGAAGCAGTAGAAGAAGCTCACCGGATTGAAACTCAGGCCCCAGCTGCGCGGCTGGGTCAGCAGGCGTACCGGCCCGTTGATCGCGCGCCCCAGCGCCTCGCTGACACGCTGGCGCACCGCATCGGCCAGCGGCATGCCGCGCCGGGTGAACTCCGGCAGGTAGTCGGTTTCGCGGAAGGCGAACGCAGCGAAACGACCGCGGCCGCACAGCGCGGACAGCCCGAGCACCGCGTCCTGCTCGGCAAGGTCCAGATAGAGCAGGCCCATGCGGTAGTGAAAGGCATGCGCGCGCGGGGCGAAGCGGCGGTGCTGCACCCAGCCGTGGTACAGCGCGCTGTGGACGATGGCGCCGCTCATAACGATTCACCGAAGGCCGCCGCCACGCGCAACGCGCTGACCACGCCGTCTTCGTGGAAACCGTTGCCCCAGTAGGCGCCGCAGTAATAGCTGTGCTGCGCACCGAGCAGCTCGTCGGCACGCGCCTGTGCGGCGATGCCGTCGAGGCTGAATTGCGGGTGGGCATAGGTGAAACGCGCGAGCACCTGCTCCGGGTCGATGGCGGCGGTCTGGTTAAGGCTGACGCAGAAGGTTTCCGGCGCCTCGATGCCCTGCAGGATGTTCATGTTGTAGGTCACCGCGGCCGGCTGCTCGCTCGGGCCGCCGAGCCGGTAGTTCCAGCTCGCCCAGGCGCGCTTGCGGCGTGGCAGCAGGCGGGTGTCGGTGTGCAGCACCACGTCGTTGTCGGCGTAGCGCAGCGCACCGAGCACGGCATGCTCGGTCGCCGTCGGCGCGCTGAGCAGACGCAGGGCCTGGTCGCTGTGGCAGGCAAATACCACCTTGTCGAAGCGCTCGGCGCCGGTCCAGGTGTGGATCGTCACGCCCTGCGCATCGCGCTGCACCGAATCCACCGGGCAGTTGAGGCGAATGCGCTCACTGAATGCGCGCGTCAGCGGTTCGATGTAGGCGCTCGAGCCGCCCTCGACCACGTACCACTGCGGGCGCCGGCTGACCGACAGCAGGCCGTGGTTCTTGAAGAAACGCACGAAGAACTGCAGCGGGAAATCGAGCATGTCGCTCAGCGACATCGACCAGATCGCCGCACCCATCGGCACGATGTAATGGTCGATGAAGCGCTGGCTGTAGCGCCCCAGGCGCAGGTAGTCGCCGAGGGTGACGTGCGCGCCGATGCGACCGCTCTGGTAGTCGTCCAGCGCTTCGCGGTTGAAGCGCAGGATGTCACGGAGCATGCCCCAGAAGGGCGGCGAAAGCATGTTGCTACGCTGGGCGAACAGCGTATCGAGATCGTGGCCGTTGTACTCCAGGTCACGCCGGGGATCGCATACCGAAAAGCTCATTTCGGTCGGCTTGTAGGCCACGCCGAGCTGGTCCAGCAGGCGGATGAAGTTGGGGTAGGTCCAGTCGTTGAAGACGATGAAGCCGGTGTCCACCGCGTAGTCCTGGCCTTCCAGGCGCACGTCCACGGTATGCGTGTGGCCGCCGATCCAGCTGGCGGCCTCGAACACGCTGATGTCGTGCTGGCGATTGAGCAGGTGGGCACAGGTCAGGCCAGCGATGCCGCTGCCGATGATGGCGATCTTCATGATGGTCTTATCCGTGATGGTCCGTGCGCGCCATGCGCTGGCCCAGGGCGTACTGCAGGCGTGCGGGCAGGAGGGACAGCAGGCGCAGTCCGGCAATGAACGGCGCGGGAAACTGGATGTGCAGCGGCCGATGCTCCAGCCGGTCGGCGATGTAGCGCGCGGCCTTCTCCGCAGGCCAGCGCAGCGGCATGGGGAAATCGTTGCGACGGGTCAGCGGCGTGTCGACGAATCCCGGGCTGACCAGCGTGACGTCGATGCGCTCGGCGGCCAGGTCCAGGCGCAACGATTCGAGCAGGTAGCGCAGGCCGGCCTTGGATGCGCCATAGGCACCGGCGCGCGGCAGCGGCAACCAGGTCACCGAACTGCCGACGCCCACCAGCAGGGGGCGCTCACCGCGGCGCAGCAACGGCAACGCTGCCTCGATGCAGTAGCCGGGTGCGATCAGGTTGGCGCGCAGCACTCGCTCGAGCAGATCGGCCTCGAAATGCCGCACGTCGATGTACTCGCAGGTGCCGGCATTGAGGATCACGCTGTCCAGCGCGCCCCAGTGCGCGCCGATTTCGGCGGCGATGGTGCGCACCTGCGTCGCGTCGGTCAGGTCGCCCGGCAGCACCAGCACCTGCTCGGGGTACTGCCGGGCAAGGGCATGCAGCGGCTCGCTGCTGCGCGCCGACAGCGCCAGCCGATGCCCCTGCGCCAGCAGCAGACGCGCCAGTTCGTGACCGATGCCGCTGCTGGCGCCAGTCAGCCAGACACGCTGCATGGCGGTCATGCCAGCCTCCGCTGCAGCCAGCGGATCGCCGGGCCGAGCAGCGGCACGTGCTCGTAGAGCAGGGCGCCGGCATCGAAGAAGTCGCGGTGCCGCTCCACCTTGCCCTCGGCATTCCAACGCAGCAGCGAGCAGCCTTCGAGGCTGATCAGGCGGCCGCGCTTGAGGCTGGGATGGCGGTAGCTCATCACCCAGCGCAGATAGCCTTCGCCGTCGCGCACGGGGTCGAAACCGATGAACTCGAAGTCCAACTGCTCGACATTGGCGTACAGCGCGGCGAAGTAGTCCTGCAGCGCGTCGAGACCGATGACTTCGTGCAGCGGATCGGTGAAGTGCACGTCGCTGGTGTACAGCTCGCCCAGACGATGCAGGTTCCCGGCATCGAGACTGGCGAAACGGCGGGCGAAGTCGTGCAGGAAGTCGCTCATGGCTGCACCTGCGGCAGATCGCGGAACGCCGCCAGTACCCGCGCGCGACTCTCACCGAGATCGACGATCGGCGTCGGGTAGTTCGCCGGTGCGAACAGCCCGCCGAGCGCGGACGGGTTGTGGATGTCGCGGCGGCTGAGCCCTTGCAGCTCGGGCAGCCAGTGCCGCAGGAAGCGACCCTCGGGGTCGAAGCGCTGCGACTGGCTGATCGGGTTGAACAGGCGGAAGTAGGGCACCGCGTCGGTGCCGGTGGAGGCGCTCCACTGCCAGCCGCCGTTGTTGGCGGCCAGATCGCCGTCGATCAGCTGGCGCATGAACCAGCGCTCGCCTTCGCGCCAGTCGATCAGCAGGTTCTTGCTGAGAAACATTGCCGTGATCATGCGCAGGCGGTTGTGCATCCAGCCGGTTTCGCGCAGCTGGCGCATGGCCGCGTCGACGATGGGAAAGCCGGTACGGCCTTCCTGCCAGGCGGCGAGGTCATCGGGCGCGTGGCGCCACGGCAACGCCTCGGTTTCGGCGCGGAAGGCGCGGTGCATCGAGACGCGCGGATAGCCGACCAGGATGTGCGTGTAGAACTCGCGCCAGAGCAGTTCATTGATCCAGGTGACGGCGCCGCTGCTGCCGCTGTCCAGTTCGCCGCGGTTGCCGGCGAGTGCGGCGTGCAGGCACTGGCGGATCGAGATCACGCCGGCCGCGAGGTACGGCGACAGCTGGCTGGTGCCGGCTTCGGCGGGCAAGTCGCGGCGCTGCTGGTAGTCATCCAGCGCCTCGTCGATGAAGCTCGTCAGACGCTGGTGAGCGTGGGCTTCGCCAGCCGGCCAGCGTGCCTGGAGCGTGCTGGACGGCGCGGCGAAGCCCGGTACGGCGGATGGCAGCGGATCGCCCGTCATTGCCAGCGGCGCCTGCGGCGCGAGCGGCGGCAGGCACGGCGGCAGCGACAGGTGCAGGCGTGCCAGGCAGGTCTTGCGGAACTGGCCGAACACCTTGAAGTAGCCGCCGCTTTGCGTCAGCAGCGTGCCCGGGGCGAACAGCAGGCGGTCGAGATAGCGCTGGGTGACGATGCCATCCCGATGCAAGGCTTCGCTCACCGCGTGGTCGCGGCGCTGCTCGTCGACGCCGTAATCGTCGTTGAAATGCACGGCGCGCACCGCGTGCTCGTGGCATACCTGCCGCAACGCGTCGGGGACGGTTTGCCAGTCATCGGCGTGGCGAATCAGCAGCGGCACGTTGAGGCGGCGCAGCTCGGTGGCCAGCTCGGCAAGGTTGCGCAGCCAGAAGTCCACCTTGCACGGCGCATCGTCGTGGATACGCCATTGTCCCGGCGTGAGCAGGAACAGCGCGATGGTCGGCCCCGCGGCCATGGCGGCGCTCAGGGCGGTGTTGTCGCTCACGCGCAGGTCGCGGCGCAGCCAGATCAATTGGGTCATGCGTCGTTCTCCGTGGCGTCAGGCAGGAGCCCGTCTGCTTGCAGCTGGTGCAGCGCCGCCAGTGGATCGCCGGCCAGACGCAGGGCGCCATGCTGGCTCAGCGACTCGGCGTGGATGTGCACGGCCGGGCCGACCAACAGCGCGTCGGCATGCTGCGCCAGCAGCCGCGGCAGATGGCGCTGCAGGCAATCGGCATCCAGGCTGTGCGCGGCGTGCAGCAGCAGGACGCGTGGGGCGATGCGTTCCACGGCGAGGCTGAGTTCGGCCAGCGGTACCTTCCATTCGACCAGCTCCACCGGGCAGCCGCTGCTGGACACCAGCCAGGCGGTCAGCCACAGGCCGGCATCGAACGGCTCGTCACCGAGCGTCGCCAGCAGCAGCGGGGCGCCGGCGTGCTGGCGATTGTTGAAATAGATGCGGGTGGCCAGTTTGCTGCGCAGCCAGCTATCGAACAGCGCGCGCTCCAGCGCGGCGCCAAACTGGCCGTGCCAACGTTGGCTCAGTCGCGCCTGCAGCGGCAACACCAGGTGCTGGCAGAGCGTGAGCGGCGGGTAGATGCTCAAGGCGCGGTTGAAGGCATCGTCGAGTTGCCGTTCGTTGAGCCGCTCGACCGCCGTGAGTAGCTCGTCCTGCAGATCGATCCAGAGGTTCTGTTCGACCGGAGCGGCCGCGCGGCCGGCAGTCAGCAGCTGTTTGATCTGGCTGACGGCCACGCCACGGTCGAGCCAGGTGAGGATGTCGCGGATGCGCTGGACATGGCCGTCGTCATAGAGCCGGTGGCCCTTGGCGGTGCGGCGCGGCACGATCAGCCCGTAGCGACGCTCCCAGGCGCGCAGCGTCACGGGGTTCACGCCGGTCAGCCGGGCAACGTCGCGGATCGGCCGCCAGCCCGGCTCGAGGTCGGCCGGAGTGTTGTCGAACGCATCGCTCATGATCAGATTCCGTTACGCAGGCTGAGGTCTTCCGGGTGCGGCTGCAGGTAGGCCTGGCGCTCGATGTAGTGATGCGGGTGGCGGCGGAAGTGGTGCTTGAGCAGCGTCAGCGGCACCACCAGCGGGACGATGCCGGCGCGGTACTGGTCGATCAGCCGGCGCATCTCGCGGCGATCCTCCGGCGCAAGCGCGTTCTTCAGATAACCGCTCAGGTGCTGCAATACATTGCTGTGGGTGCCGCGGGTGGCCGGACGCTTGAGCGCCTGCATGAACTGGCTGAAATAGCCGGGCGCGAACTCGTGCACCGAGCAGTCACGCAGGTTCGCCACCATCCGCCCCAGCGCGCGGTACTGCTGCGGGTGCGCAGCCATCAGCTGGTATTTGTAACGTGAGTGGAAATCGACGATGGCCTTGCGCGTCAGGCCGGTCTGCACCAGACGCTGCCATTGCGCATAGGCGTAGACGCGGGTGAGGAAGTTCTCGCGCAGCACCGGGTCGTTCAGGCGGCCGTCTTCCTCGACCGGCAGGTCGGGGCGCGCCTCCATCAGCGCGCGGGCGAAGATGCCGGTGCCGCCGCCGGGGACGGTGTGACCGTTGTCGCGATAGACCTTGACCCGCTCCATGCCGCAGGACGGCGACTTCTGCATGAGAATGAAGCCGCTGATGTCGTCCAGCTGCGTCGCCATTTGCCGGCCGTAGGCGGCCAATGCGTCGGTGACGTCCAGCTCGCTGCGCACGGTGCCGCGGGCGCGGGGATTTTCCGGCTCGCCGACCAGACGAATCGGCTCGCGCGGCGTGCCCAGGCCGATGGCGACCTCCGGGCAGAGCGGGACGAACTCGACATGCCGCGCCAGCACATCGCTGCACAGCGACGATTGCTTGTGGCCGCCGTTGAAGCGCACCGGATTACCGAGCAAGCAGGCACTGATGCCGATCTTGGGCGTGGCGACGGAGCTGAGCATGGGATGACCTCGTCTTGTACAAGCGGTGGTTCTGTACAACCTGAGGTCATCATAGATATTGAGTTGTACAAGTCAAGCGATCTTGTATAGGTAATTACAAACTGTGTATAGGTTTGGCGCAGGCCGGCGGCGCTCAATGCCAGCCCATGCGCCAGCTCAGGTCGTCGCGCAGCTGGCGCCAGTCGATCCATTCGCTGCGCAGGCTGTACACCGCCTGCAGCTCGACCTGCTGCAGCACGCCGGCGTCGTCGTACTGCAGATCGATGACGAGGAAGTGCTTTTCGCGGTTGCGCGGCTCGCAGGCCGTCCACTTGGACAGCCTGAGCTTGGCTGGATTGAAGCGGTTCACAGGCTGGCCAGCAGCAACTGTGCGGCGCGTGCTCCGCTGCGCCAGGCGCCTTCGACCGTGCCGTCCAGGCACCAGTCGCCACAGGCGAACAGGCCTCGTTGCGAGTCGGCCAATGCGCCCCAGTCATTACGCCGGGCCGGGTAGGCGTACAGCCAGCGGTGGGCGATGGCAAACTCGGCTGGCGGCAAGCACTGGCCCAAGCGCTCGGCGAAGGCGTGGGCGAGGCGGTCGATAACGGCTTCTTTCGGCAGATCCAGATGCCGGCGCGTCCAGCCGGCAGTCGCGTGCAGCACCCAGCTGTCGAGCCGGTTGTCGCGGCCTGGTTTGGCACTGTCGTGCGTTGCTTGGCGCAGGATTTCGTCGTCGAACCGGAGGCTGTGGCGCACACATGGCAGCGCCTCGGCAAAACCGAGCGCCACCGCCCACACCGGCTCCATGACGACGCTGGCGGCGCGCGCGGCGAGCACTGGCGCGGCGCTCAGCAGGGCTGCGGCCTGCGGAGCCGGTACCGCGACGATGATGTGGCTGAACGGCCCATGGCTAACGCCCTCGGTATCGAGCAGCTGCCAGTGGTGCTCGCCGCGAAACACTTCGCTGATCCGGCAGGAAAAGGCGGCCGGCAGGTCGCCGAGCAAGCCACGGCTGATCGCGCTCATGCGCGGCGTGCCCACCCAGTATGGTTGCGGGTCGTCGACGGCAGCCCAGCTCGCACAGGAACCTGCGGAGGTCCATTCAACGAGCATCGTACGCAACGCAGGGTCGTGCGCGAGGAATCCGGGCGTGCCGAGGTCCAGCGCGCCGATCTCGCTGCGCTTGCTGGAGAGGCGGCCGCCGCTGCCACGGCTCTTGTCGAACAGCTGTAAAGGCAGGCCGGCCTGACGCAGCGCATTGGCTGCCGAAAGGCCAGCCATGCCGGCACCGATGATGGCGATCTTCTGGGACATCGTTCACCTCCCGTTGGGTCGGGCAGGCTACGCGAGCGTAAAAACTTATACAATAAAATCATCGCGTACAGGTGTATGCTGAGATCAGCGAACAATCCGCACGTGCTACGAGGAGACCCGCATGAACATCCTGCTCACTGGCGGTACCGGCTTGATCGGTCGGGCACTGTGTCGGCACTGGACCGCGCAGGGACACAATCTCTGGGTCTGGAGCCGTACACCGCAGCGTGTCGCGCAGCTGTGCGGGCCGCAGGTTCGCGGTGTCGGCGAGCTGCGCGAACTCGATTCACAGGCACTGGATGCGGTGGTCAACCTGGCCGGCGCGCCCATTGCCGACCGACCCTGGACCAAGGCGCGCCGCGCACTGTTGTGGCAAAGCCGGGTGCGCCTGACCGAACAACTGGTGACCTGGCTGGGGCAGCGCGAGCCCAAGCCGCAGGTGCTGATCTCCGGTTCCGCAGTCGGTTGGTATGGCGATGGCGGTGAGCACACGCTGACCGAGGATAGCCAGGTGGTCACGGGCGACTTCGCCAGCCAGCTCTGCGGCGCCTGGGAAGAAACCGCGCGCGAGGCCGAGTCGCTCGGTATTCGCGTGGTACTGGTGCGCACCGGTCTGGTGCTGGCCGCCGATGGCGGATTCCTGCAGCGGCTGCTGCCGCCGTTCCGTCTGGGGCTGGGTGGGCGCATCGGCAGTGGCCGGCAGTGGATGCCCTGGATTCACATCGACGACCAAATCGGCCTGATAGATTTTCTTCTGCATCAGCCACAGGCGCGCGGCCCCTACAATGCCTGCGCGCCACAGCCGGTGCGCAACGCCGACTTTGCCCGTGCCTTGGGCCGGGCGCTGCATCGTCCGGCGCTGCTGCCAGTGCCGGCGCCTGTGCTCAAGCTGAGCCTTGGCGAGTTGTCCGGTCTGCTGCTCGGCGGCCAGCGGGCGTTGCCTGCTCGGGCGCAGGCGGAGGGCTTCGTCTTTCACTTCGACAGCCTCGATGCCGCGCTGGCTGATCTGTTGACGCAGCCCGGCTCCCAGCGCCTGCGCCATGTGTGAAAATACCGCGCCGCGTGCAGCATGGCGGCGCGCCCCCCAAACCGTAGTCAGGAATGTTGCATGACAGAGCAGGCGTTGTTGTTGGTCAACCTGGGTTCGCCAGCCTCCACCGAAGTCGCCGATGTGCGCCGCTATCTCAACCAGTTCCTCATGGACCCGTATGTCATCGACCTGCCCTGGCCGCTGCGGCGCCTGCTGGTATCGCTGATCCTGATCAAGCGGCCGGAGCAGTCGGCACATGCCTATGCCTCGATCTGGTGGCCGGAGGGCTCGCCATTGGTGGTGCTGAGCCGGCAGTTGCAGGAAGCGGTGCGGCCGCACTGGACGCAGGGGCCGGTCGAGCTGGCGATGCGTTACGGCGAGCCGTCCATCGAAACCCGGTTGGTCGAGCTGGCCGGGCAGGGCATCCAGCGGGTCACCCTGGCACCGCTTTATCCGCAGTTCGCCGACAGCACGACGACCACGGTCATCGAGGAGGCCCGGCGGGTGATCCGCGCGCATGGGCTGCAATTGCAGCTGTCGATCCTGCAGCCGTTCTACGATCAGCCCGAATACCTCGATGCGCTGACCGCCAGTGCCGCGCCCTTTCTGCAACAGGACTTCGATCATCTGCTGCTGAGCTTCCACGGCCTGCCCGAGCGCCATCTGCACAAGAGCGATCCGACCGGAGCGCACTGCCTCAAGGGTGACGATTGCTGCCAGCGCGCCGAGGGCGAGGTGCTCGCCAGCTGCTACCGCGCACAGTGCATGCGCACCGCTGCGGGTTTCGCCACGCGTGCCGGATTGCGTGACGATCAGTGGTCAGTGTCGTTCCAGTCACGGCTGGGCCGGGCCAAGTGGATCGAACCCTATACCGAAACGCGTCTGGATGAACTGGCCCAGCGCGGCGTGAAGAAACTGCTGGTGATGTGTCCGGCGTTCGTTGCCGACTGCATCGAAACGCTGGAGGAAATCGGCGATCGCGGCCGCGAGCAATTCATCGAGGCCGGCGGCGAGGATCTGCTGCTGGTGCCGTGCCTGAACACCCACGAGGATTGGGTGCAGGCGCTGGTCGCACTGTGCCGCCGGGCGCCGCAGGAACTGTGAATCGCCGCGCTCAGCCGCTGGCGCTGGCGCGCTGCGGCTGAGCGACGACCAGTCGTTCAAATTCTTCCACCGGCATGGGCTTGCCGAACAGATAGCCCTGATAGCGGTGACAGCCGTTGGCGAGCAACGCCGTGCGCTGTTCTTCGCTTTCCACCCCTTCGGCGATGACCTCAAGACCCAGACCGGCCGCCAGTGCGCAGGTGGCGCGCACGATGGTCTGGCTGCTGGCATCGTCCGGCAGGCCGCGGACGAAGGCCTGGTCGATCTTCAGCTGATCCAGCGGTAACTGCTGCAGGTAACTCATGGACGAATAGCCGGTGCCGAAGTCGTCGATGGAGAAGCGGATGCCGTGCGCCTTCAGCTGGTTCATCCGCGCGATGGCCTCGGGCATGTTGTCCAGCAGCAGCGTTTCGGTGAGCTCCAGCTTGAGTCGCTGGGGGTTGGCGCCGCTGGCTTGCAGCAGCTGCAGCAGCAGGGTGATGAAGTCGTCCTGATACACCAGGTGCGCGCTGATGTTGACCGCCAGCGTCAGTTCGTCGAATCCGGCGCGGCCGGACCATTGCGCGAGCTGCAGGCACGCCTGTCGCAGCATCAGCACATCCAGCTCCTGGACGAGACCTGCGCGCTCGGCCTGGACGATGAACTCCGCCGGCGACAGCAGGCCTCGCTGCGGATGCCGCCAGCGCACCAGCGCCTCGGCGCCGGTCAGGCCCCTGGTCTGTTCTACCTGTGCCTGCAGATAGAGAAAGAATTCGCCCGTCAGCACGCCGCGGCGGATTTCTTCCTCCAGGCGCAGACGCTCCTGCACGGCCTGCTGCATGCGCGGGTCGAAGAAGCGCAGGGCGTTCTTGCCTGACAGCTTGGCTTCGTACATCGACATGTCGGCGCGCTTCATCAGCTCGTCGCTGGTGCTGTCGTCCTCGCCGAACAGCACCACGCCGATGCTGGCGCTGCTGTGCAGGTTCAACTCGTTCAGGCGATAGGCGCCATCCAGCGAGCTGAGCAGCTTCATGCCGACATGCTCGGCCTGGCTGCCGGCCAGTACGGCATCGCTGGCCAGGCCTTCGAGCATCACCACGAACTCGTCGCCGCCGAGCCGCGCCACGGTATCGCTGGCGCGGATGTTGGCCGACAGCCGCCCAGCCGCCAGACGCAGCACCTCGTCGCCGGTCTGGTGCCCGTGCAGGTCGTTGATGTTCTTGAAGTTGTCCAGGTCGATGAACATCAGTGCGCCCAATTGGCCGGTGCGCCGGCTGGATGCCATCGCCTGCTGCAGGCGATCAAGCAGCAGCCGGCGGTTGGGCAGACCGGTCAGCGGGTCATAGAAGGCCAGATGGTGAATGCGCTGTTCGGCGAGCTTGCGGTCGGTGATGTCGGAGAAGGCCGCCACGTAGTGGCTGATCTTGCCCTGCGCATCCTTTACCGCACTGATGGTCAGCCACTCGGGATACACCTCGCCGTTCTTGCGTCGGTTCCAGATCTCGCCGATCCAGGTGCCGGTCGTGGCGATGCTTTCCCACATCGCCCGGTAGAAGTCCGCGTCGTGCTTGCCGGACGCCAGCAGGCGGGTGGTCTGGCCGATGGCTTCCTCGCTGGTGAAACCGCTGATCTGGCTGAAGGCCTTGTTCACCCGCAGGATGCGGTTGTCCGCGTCGGTGATGAGCATGCCCTGTTGCGATTCGAAGGCGATCGCAGCGATGCGCTGTTCCAGCTCGGCATTGGTGCGTTCGGTGATGTCGCGGCTGAGCCAGACCACCGCGCGCTTTTCCATGTCGGGAATGTCCAGCGCCAGGGCGCGTCCCTCGAAAACCCGCCGGCCGCCGAGCGTCTGCATCGTATATTCGAGCAGCTGCGGGGTGTCGCTGCGCAGCGTTTCATGAATGAAATCGAGGAAGCGCTGCTCCTCCGCCGGTGGCATGACGTCGTGCAGGCGGCGACCGATCAGGCGCGAGGGATCGTCGTAGAGCAGGCTGCGTTCGGAGCAGATGATGTCCAGGTAGCGCCCGTCCTCGTCGATCACCAGCAGCAGATCGGGCAGTGCCTGGGTGATGGCACGCAGCCGCGCCTCGCTGATCTTGAGCGCCTGCTCGGTGTTGTTGCGTTTGATCAGGTCCTTGATCAGCAAGCCGAGGGCCGTCGTGCCCAGCGGCAGTGCCACCAGCAGCGTCGCGGCGACTTCGCGAAAGGCCGTCAGCACCACGGCGGTCGGCAGCAGCAGCGCGACCAGCCCCAGCACCCCAAAATGCAGGAGCAGGCCGAATGCCAGCAGCTGCCAGCAACCGATGCGCACCAGGCCGCGCTGATGGCAGTAGCGATAGGCGAGCCCGAGCACGATGGGCAACAGCACGTTGCCCAGGCCCGTCAGCATCCCGATGCCGCCGAGCCAGATGCGATAGGCCGCGGCCAGCGCGCCGGCGATGCCGGCCACCAGCGGCCCGCCGAATAGCGCGGCCATGCTCAGCACCACGGTGCGCGCATCGAAGACCAGGCCGGCCTGAATGGCGTTGGGGATCATCATGCCGATGATGCAGGCAATGCCGAACCAGATACCGGCCGCACATTGCGCCACGGGTCGGTCTTTTCGCGTCCAATTGCTCGAGTAGAAGGAGAGCGGCCAGCACAACGCGAACAGAATGATCGTGTTTTCTACGAGGACGTTGGTAATCAACGAGCGTCATCCAAGGGCGCCATGCGCCCGACTGCAGGAAATGGCGGAGTGCCATTATGCCATGAAACGTCAATGACATCCTCTGCAGTCGGCGTCAGCCGGGCGTTTGCGCCTATTTTGGCGCGCTCGCGAGGCGTTCGTTCAGGCGTTGCGCTCGGCCAGTTGCGCTTCGAGCTGACGCACCCGCGCTTCCAGTTCCTCGACCCGCTGCAAGGCATCGACTTCGGCGGTGACATCCTTCTGGATGCCGATGAAGTAGGTCAGCTGGTCGCCTTCGTTGAATACCGGCGTGATCGACAGCTCGTTCCAGAACGGCGAGCCGTCCTTGCGGTAGTTGCGGATCACCTGACGGCACGGCTGGTTGCTCTTCACCGCCTCACGGATCGCCTGCAGGCCCGGCTGGTCGCGATCTTCGCCCTGCAGGAAGCGACAGTCGCGGTAGAGAATGTCATCCACGGCATAGCCCGTGAGCCGTTCGAAGGCCGGGTTGGCGTAGATCAGGATGTTGTCGTCGCCTTCCTGCTCGGCAACCACGATTCCGTCGTTGGAGGCTTCGATTACCAGTTGCAACAGCTTGGCATTGATCATGGCGCGGGATCCTGAAGGGGCGTGCGGCGCATTCTAGAACAACTGCGCCCGGCCGAGCGCTTACAGCACACGCAGGAGCGCTGCAAGCGATGTGCTAGTCGACCTGCTTGCGAAAGAACAGCGTGACCTGGCCCAGTTCGACGCCGAATTTGCTCATGAAGGAACGGTTGGCCAGGGTGTTCTCGTCGATCAGGTACATCCAGTCGTCGAAGTCCACCTGATAGACGCTGCCATCCACCGGCAGGCTGAGCACATAGCGCCAGCGCAGCGCATTGCCGGCCACTTCGCCGCGGGCTTCGCCGATCACGTCGGCGGCCGTGCCGCGCCACTGGCCGGGTCTGTCTTCGGTGAGCGTCCAGACGCGTTGCTGGGTGGTACCGTCGCTGTAGCGAAAGCGTTCGTCGAGGATCAGTTTGTCGCCGTCGCGGCTGCCGGTGATTTCGACATGGAAGCGCTTGACCACCTCGCCGGAGCGCTTCTGGAACATGCCCCAAGCATCGACGCGCCCGACGAAGAACGCACGCAGGTCCAGCCGCGGTTCTTCGTTGCGGTAATGCTCGACCTCCACGGCCGTACAGCTGACAAGCAGCAGGCACAGCATCAGCATCAGGATTCTTTTCATGGCGTTGGATCTCCGCAGGGCAGGGACGTGAGCAGGCGGGCCGCTAGCAGCTTCAACAGGCAGGGCAGCCCGGCATAGACCAGGGCCAGGTTCCAGCCGGCCGGGGAGCCGGGCTGGTAGCCGACCCAGGCCAGCAAGGGCAGCGCAAGGCCGGCCAGCGCCAGGGCGAGCTTGGCGAGAAAGCTCCACAGGCCGAAGTAGGCGGCGGTCGAATCGCGCTGCCCGGCGGGGATGATGTCGGCCAGCAGCGCCGGTGGCAGGGCCAGATCGGCGCCGAGGGCGAGGCCGGACAACACGCATACGCCGGCATAGGCCCAGGCGGACCCCGGCTCCAACAACACCGCCCAGATGAAGGCTGCGCAACCGGTGAGCATGCCGAGCCGCCAGCTGCGCCGCTTGCCCAGTCGATCGGCCAGTCGCGTCCAGATCGGTAGCCCGAGCGCACCGCTGACGAAGTACAGCGCCAGGAACAGCCCGGTCAGCGTTGCCAGCTGCAGGCGATCGGCGATGAAGAACAGCGCCAGCGTGGCCGGAATGGCCACCGCTACCGCATTGATGAAGTACACACCGGCGAGCCGTCGGAACGCCCCGTTGCTTAGCGGCAGGCGCCAGCTTTGTGCATCGCTGCGCGCGACCCGCTGCGGGCGCGGCGCAGCGCGCAGGAGCATCGCGCCACCGAGGCACAGCAGCACGGCGAACGTCAGCGCGAACACGCCGAGCGCGGTCGACATGCCGTACCGCGTCGCCAGCGCAGTGGGCAGCACACTGGCCAGTACCACACCGATCAGCCCGGCGCCTTCGCGCCAGGCCGCCACACGCGTGCGGATTTCAGGCTGGTCGGAAAGCCGCGCACCCCAGGCCAGATAAGTAATGTTGATCAGGCTGTGCAAGGTGTAGGTGAGCGCCAGCAGTGCGCCCAGCCAGCCCGCCAGGGCGAACCTGCCGAGGCCGTCGGGCGGGATCAGCAACGCGGCCATCGCCGCGCTCAGCAGCACGGCCGAACCAGCGAGCAGCATATTCCAGCCGCGTGCGGAGCGGCGGTCGATCAGCCGACCGAGCCAGGGGTCCTGGACGGTATCGAGCAGCCGGGCGAGAAACAGCACCGTACCGGTCAGCGTCAGGCCCAGACCGAGGTCGGCCGCATAGAAGTTCGGCACCAGCACGTAGATCGGCAGCATCGCCATGGCCAGCGGCAGACCGAGCAGCGCATAGGCGGCGAGCGCCGGGGCCTTCATCGTTCGCCCAGCAGGTCGCGCCGCAGGGCCTGGTCGCGGCTGCGCGGATCGAGCCAGATGGCGAAGAAGGCCTCGGCGAATGCCGGGTCGGCGACCTCATGCTGCAGTCGATCGTTGACGTAAAAGCGACAACCGCGGCCGGGCAGATAGACGCCGGTGATGCGCTCGCCAGGCTGTACATCGACGAAGGCCTTGTGCATCTGCGCGCGCCAATCGCGCAGGCGTGAGGAGTCTTCCGGTATGCCGGACAGCCGTGCGATTTCCTCCAAGCTGGTACGCACGAAGTCATCGCGGCTGATGGCGCGATGGTAGGTCAGCTCCAGCGCGAACGGCGTCTGCGCTTGCAGTGGCGCTGTCGTGCTCCAGAGGCGCGCGTCGTAGATACGAAATCCGAAGAAGCGCAGTTCTCCCTGGCCAACCAGTCGTGCCTCGGGCACCGCCTCGCGCCAGCTGGCCGAGGCGCCGAGCGGGACAAGCCCGAGCAGGCAGACGAGGAGGAGGCGGCTGACCATGGCCGGCAGCTCAGCGACAGCCAGCCAGCGTGATCGATACCGAGTCGGCGAAGCGCAGCGCGTGGGGCTTGTCGACTTCGACCTCGGCATAGCTGACCGCCGGATGCGCCATCACCAGATCGAGGATTTCCTGGGTCAGGCGTTCGAGCAGGGCGAAACGGTTCTGCTCGACATGCTGGATGATCGCCTTGGTGATGGTGCGGTAGTTCAGCGCGCGGTCGATATCGTTGTCACGCACCGCAGCGACGGCCGGGTAGAGCACGGTCAGGTTGATCAGTACATCCTGGCGGTTAAGGACTTCATCCTCGTTGATGCCGATGTAGGTACGCAGGCGCAGGTCCTTCACCCGGATACGCGCCATGCCGGGTTCCAGCCGCGGCATCACTGCGACCTGCCGATCAGCTGGAGAAATTCCATCCGCGTGTTGCAGGAGTTGCGGAAGGCTCCAAGCATCACCGAGGTGTTCATCACCGAATTCTGCTTCTCGACGCCGCGCATCATCATGCACATGTGCTTGGCCTCGATGACCACCGCGACGCCCGCGGCACCGGTGACTTCCTGGATGGCTTCGGCGATCTGCCGCGTCAGGTTTTCCTGAATCTGCAGCCGGCGGGCGTACATGTCGACGATTCGCGCGACCTTGGACAGGCCAAGCACGCGCCCGGTCGGGATGTAGGCCACGTGGGCCTTGCCGATGAAGGGCAGCAGGTGGTGCTCGCACAGCGAGTACAGCTCGATGTCCTTGACGATGACCATCTCGTCATTGTCGGAAGCGAACAGCGCACCGTTGACGATCTCTTCCAGGCTGCGCTGGTAGCCGCCACACAGGTATTGCATGGCCTTGGCCGCGCGTAGCGGCGTGTCGCGCAGGCCTTCGCGTTCGGGGTCTTCACCCACTCCAAGCAGTATTTGGCGGTAGTGGCCGGGCAGGTCGTTCATGGTGGTTCCTTCAGTCGCCGCTGGCTAAGGGCAGTGCGCTGACGTACGCGCCAGCGGTATGTGATTAAACCTATACGAATATTTTTATTTGTACAATAATTTGTCCGGTAGATGATTTTTGTACAGGTGCTGGGATGTCGAGAAAGCGAATGTCCAGCGCGGACTTGCGCTTCGCCATGCGTCGCGGTCAGGTCGAGCAGGTCGAACTGCATGGTTTGCGCTGCTGTGGTTACAGTGCGTGGATCGTCGACCGAACCGGTCGGCGTGCGGCGTTTGCCGATGGCGGGCGGACGATCTGGAGCGACCAGGGCAGTCTCAAGCGATTGCTGCGCGGCTGCGGGGTACGCGAGGTGTACTGGTGCCAGCCGGTCAGCCACGACGAAATGATCGGTCGGCCGAGCTGCCTGGAAGCGGAACTTGGGCTGCGCCTGCCGCTTTACGCTGACGACTGAACTTCAGGAGGCCGGCGGTTTTTGCCTGATCGCGCATTGCGCACCGCAACGGCTGGCGCCCTCGGGATGCGGTAGCCACTCCAGGTGCGGTCGGAGTGTGGCAAACAGCGTGTAGGCCAGCCGCAACAGCGGCCGCAGCGGTTTCCAGCCCAAGGGCGCGGCCCATGTGCCGTGTCCGGCGAGGCGCCAGCTCCAGTAGGTGGCATCCACGCCAGTCAGCCAGACGCCACTGGCGCTGCGCGCATGCAGGCGGCGGCGCAGCTGCGACAGATCCTTGCCCAACCCTGCGCAGGAGAAGTCCGTCGCACTGACATTCACCAGCAGCAGCCGCGCAGGATCGGCCGTACGCTCCAGCCAGCGGATCTCGCGCGCGCAGAGCGGGCAGGCGCGATCGACAAACAGCGTCAACGGCAGATCGGGCGGCATTTCATCGACTCCTGCGTTTGTACAACCTTTGTAGAGGGTATCTGGCGAAATGCTGGGTTACAATCGCGACACTCTTTCCGACCGAGCCGCCCCATGACCGATTCCCACGGCGCTTCGACACTGGCCCCGAGCACGTTCGAGCAACAGGAGCTGTTCCCCATCCGCGAGGTGTGCCGACTGACCGGGATAAATCCGGTCACGCTGCGCGCCTGGGAACGCCGTTACGGGCTGATCCAGCCGACGCGCACCGACAGCGGCCATCGGCTCTATTCGCTGGCCGACATCGAGGCGGTGCGCAACATCCTCGCCTGGACCGAGCGCGGTGTGGCGGTGAGCAAGGTCGGCAGCATCCTCGAACGCAGCGCCGCGACTCGCGCGGCCGGCGAGGGGCAGCGCCCGGCGGCGGTCCAGGAATCGCTCGACGCCGATCGTGGCGAGTGGCAGGGGCAGCTGCGCCAGGCGATCAGCGATTTCGACAGCGTTCGGCTCGAACAGCTGTACGGCCAGATCTTTTCCACCTATCCGTTGACGACCGTATTCCACGACGTGCTCCTGCCGGTGTGGCAGGAGTGGCTGTTGCGCCATGAGGAGTTCGGTCGTACCAGCGAATGGCTGTTCCTCGATGCCTTTCTGCGCAGTCGCGTGTTGCAGCGCCTGCAGTTCGGGCAGACGGCGGGCGCGCCGGTCGTGCTGCTTGCCGCATTGTCCGCTCAGTGTCGCGAACTGGAGCTGCTGGTGGCCGGCCTGCTGCTTGGCAGCGACAGCCTGACAGTGCGGGTGCTGCCCAGCGGCCAACCGTTGGAGGAGCTGACCCTGGTGTGCGAAAAGGTCCGTCCGCAGGCACTGGTGCTGTACGCCAATGTGCCGCCGAGCGGCGCGCAGGTGCGCCAGCTGAATCGCCTGACATTGCGCCTGGATTGTCCGCTCGCGGTCGCTGGCGAGGGCGCGGCGCTCGCGGAGGACAGCCTGCGCGGCTCGCCGATTGCCAGTCTGGGCAGTGGCGGCCGGCAGATGCAGCAGCGCTTGCAGCAGTTTCTGGCGGGCCGTCTGGATACCTGACGCGGCGAAGCCGGCTGTACGCAAAAGGCGCCCCGGCTGCTAGTGCGCAAGCAGCATTGTGCTGAGCCGCGAATTCCGCCGATGCTGTGCGTCCTGCGAACTGTTTGCCGACGACATGCCCATGGCCCACCTGCGCTTCGAACCGACCGCTGCACCGCAATGCTTCTCCACTGCCGAAGGGCTGCGGGTGCGTCTGTTGCAGTTGCCTGCCGGGAGTCAGGCGGCAGCGCTGGTGCGAGTGCATGCCGGCGCGCACGATGCGCCGGCAGCCTATCCGGGGCTGGCGCATTTCCTCGAGCACTTGCTGTTTCTAGGTAGCGCTGGCTATCCAGTAGAGGACAGCCTGATGGCCTTCGTGCAGGGTTGCGGCGGCCAGCTCAACGCATCGACCCGCGAGCGGCATACCGATTTCTTCTTTCAGCTGTCGGCCGAGACCTTTTCGGACGGATTGCAGCGTCTGTTCGACATGCTCGCGCGACCGTTGCTCGACCCGGCCGCGCAGCTGCGCGAGCGCGAGGTGCTGCAGGCTGAATTCCTCGCTCGCGCGCAGGACAGCGAGACGCTGTGCGATGCCGCGCACGGTATGACGCTGGATACCGCGCATCCATTCGCCGCCTTTCACGCCGGCAATCGCGCCAGCCTGCCGGTGGAGAGTGCGGCCTTCCAGCAGGCGCTGCGGGCGTATCACCAGCAGTTCTATCACGCTGGTGCGCTCGAACTGCTGGTCGCCGCGCCGCTCGAACCCGCTGCGCTGCTCCGCCTGCTGAAGGCGCCGCACTGCCGGATCGAGGCGCGCGCGCAGCCTTCACGCAGCCTGCCGCCGCTGCATGCGGTGGCACGCAGCGCGCGCTTGCAGCTCGCCAATGGCCGGCCGCGGCTGGAGGCGGCGTTCTGTCTCGACGGCATGCCGCTTGGCAGCGCGGCGGCGCTGGATGCGCTCGCCAGCAGCCTACAGGCCGAGGCGCCGGGTAGCCTGTTCGCGTTGCTGCGCGACCGCGGCTGGATCGATCGTCTGCGCTTGCGCGTGCCGTACTGGCACGCCGACCAGGGCGTGGTGGTGATCGAGTTCGGCCTGACTGCAGAGGGTCTGGCGGCGCGGGCAGGCATCATCGATGCACTGCACAGCTGGCTGTGTTTCCTTGGTCAGGACGCGGTGCTCACGCACCACTGGGGCGAGTACCGGCGCGTGCGCGAGCGCAGTCTGCAGGTAATGCCGCCGCTGGCGCGGCTGCGCCATTGGGTCGAGCCGGAGGCGCTGCTGGCGCATGAGCAGCCGGATACCGTCTATCAGGCGCTACGCGAGGTTGTGGTCCGGTTGCAGAGCGCACCGGCGGTCCTGACGGCAGACCCGCGCCCGGCACCGGCTATCGAAGCCGCCGGCTTTGCGCTGCGTATGGCTGCCGAGGAGCTGCCGCCCATTGCGCCGCCGAGCCGGCACTGGGCTCTGCCGGCGGGCAATCCATGGTTATGTGCCCGACCGCTGCCATCGCCGGCGCAAAACGAACCGGCGCTGCGCTGCGTCGGCCCGCTGGATGCCAACGGGCAGGGCGCGCTGTACCTGCACTGGCGCTTCGACGGGGAAAGTCCAGGCGGGTTGTGGCATGTGCTGGACAGCGCGTTGCGCCCGGCGATCCAGACGGCGCGGCAGGCGGGCGTCGAGCTGCGTTTCGAGGATTTCGGCAACGGCTGGTGCCTGAGTCTGTTCGGCTACGCCGCCGCGTTGCCGATTATCGCGGGTGATCTGCTCAAGTTGCTGAGCGCGCCGCCAGCTGGCGCCTATCTCGACGGCCGCCGGCGGTTCGGCGAAGCCGCGCGGTTGCATGGCGAGGAATTGCTCATTCGCCAGCTGATCGGTCGCCTGCCACGCTTGCTGGGCAGCGCCGATGCCGCCGCGTCGGGGGCGCTCGATAAGGCTGCACTGGCCTCCGCCTGGACCCGGGCGCACTGGCAGGCGCTGGCGGTCGGTCTCGCCCCCGAGCTGAACGACGCGCTCCATGCGGTGCTGGGCGACACGCCCGGCCGGCCTCTGCGCGAGCCGGCTGACGCCACGCAGCCGTGGTACGCAGGGCGCCGCCTCTGGTGGTGTCTGGGCGAGCCTGCCGCAGAGACGGCCGTGCTGCTGTTCTGCCCGCTGCCGACGCGCGACGCCCGCCAGGAAGCCGCTTGGCGGGCGCTGGCGCGGGCGATGGAGAGTGGCTTCTTCCGGCGTCTGCGCAGCGAGCTACAGCTGGGTTATGCGGTGTTCTGCGGCTTTCGCCAGTTCGGCGAGCACGCGGGCATCCTTTTCGCGGTGCAGTCACCCAGTGCCTCGGCGGGGCAGATCGTTGCGCATATCGAGGAGTTCCTCGCACGGCTGAGCGAAAGCCTGGATTCGGACGCCACGCAAGTGCCGGGCGACAGCGCTCTGGACGATCCGCGTCAGCGCGCCGAGCGCATCTGGCAGGCCTGCCTGGCCGGCCAGGCCACTGACCATCCCGCTCAAGTGGCCGCGGCCATGCGCGAGTTGCGGCCTGAAGCACTGCGTGCCGCACTCGCCACGCTGCGCAATGCACAGGGTGGCTGGTGCTGCCTGGCCAACGCAGCGGTAGCCGATGCCGGCTGGCAGGCGCGCTGACCCTCGGCAATCGCTCTCACTTCAGTAAATGCCTTGCGCCTGAGCCACCGCTCGGGCGCGGCGGCGTGCGCCCGCAACCGGCATGCCAGCACTGACCAGTACCTCCAGCTGCTTTGGGTTTACGACCTAAGCGCTGTTTTCGGGGAGCAGGGGAGCAGTGCTTTGAGACCGAGCCTCGATCCGCGGCCAAAGTACTAGCGTTTCGCCGCTATGGCAGCGTATGTGGCCCCTGATGGCCTTTCGATAATCGCTCCGTCACGACTGCTTGTCGTCAATACAGCGGAGAGCGCCATGCACAACAACAAGAAAGCCGTTTCAACCCTGCTGCCCCTGGCCCTGGCCAGCGCCGTAGCCATGACCATGAGCCAATCGGCCGTCGCCGAAATCGTGCTCTACGATCAAGATGACACCAAGTTTTCCACCGATGGCTACTTCAACACCTTCTACGTCAACAGCGACGTGGATCGTGACGGCGAGCAGTTCGATCGCCGCCAGTCGCGGGTCAAGATGGGCTTCCTGCCCAACTGGATCGGGTTCAACTTCACCAAGCAGGTCGGCGATCTGAAGCTGGGCGGCCGCTCCTCGTTCTGGGTGACGATCAACGACAGCGACACCAACGGCACCGAAACCGGCATCGACGTTCGTCAGTTCTACGCCACCGCCGCCAACGAGCAGTGGGGTGAGGTGCTGTTCGGTAAAGACTTCGGTCTGTTCTCCCGTTCCAACATCCTGCTCGACGAGATGCTCAGCGGTTACGGGCAGGTCAGCGATGTGCTGGGTCTGGTCGACGGCGGCGGCGTGTCCTTCGGCAACATCGGTACCGGCTACCCGTATCCGTTCCCGACCTCGCAGATCACCTATCGCTCGCCTGAGATGAACGGCCTGCGTATCGCCGCCGGCATCATGGATCCGGTGGACACCACCGAGGACACCAGCAAGGCGCTCAGCAAGGCCTATCAGGAAGCGCCGCGCTTCGAGACCGAGGTCACCTACCAGTTCGATCTGGGCGGCACCAAGTTCTACACCTGGATCAACGGCATGCAGCAGAGCTCGGACAACACCGATAGCACCGTTGAAGAAGTTGATTCCAAGGGGCTGGGTTACGGTATCCAAGCCAAGATGGGCAACCTCTCGCTGACCGCATCCGGCTTCCAGGCCGAGGGTATCAACCCGTTCTTCACCAACAACGCTGGCGAAGCGCTGCTGCGCGAAGTCGACAGCGACGGTTACCTGCTGCAGGGTTCCTACCGCTTCGGCAAGAACCGCTTGGCCCTGTCCTATGGCAAGACCAAGGACGACGGCAACGGTCTGGGTAGCGAAGCCGAGTACGAAACCCGTGGCGTCGCGCTGTTCCATAGCGTCAACGACAACCTGACGCTGGTTGCCGAGTTGAACCAGTTCGAGATCGCCGGCAAGGATGATCCGACTCTGGACGAAGACACCCGCACCTTCGCGGTCGGTGCTGCACTGAGCTTCTAAATGCAGGATCAGGGTGCGAATGACAGTCGAACCGTAGGTCGCTCCATTCGTTGCATGGCAGTGGGCTCGTCGTCGAGCGTACGACCCACGCCCTGACGGTACGGCGTCACGTCGCTACCGACAATAAGGCTGGTACCCACGCAGGGGCCGGCCTTTTTGCTGATCGGCGCGGCAACTTCGCGCCTCAGCCGCACCGTGCCAGTCTGCGGCACTGGCCACTCGATGCATCCGTCGTAACGCGCTGCGTTGTTTCGCCGCGCTGCTACCTAGGCAGGCCTTTTCCGGTACTCAAGTAGCATTTTCGTACCCAAAGCCCTACCCAAGAATGGGGTCAATCCGATTCGGTGGTGCGGGAGTGTGGTGCGTGAGTGAACAGCAGACGGAGGTGATTCGCACGGCGATGTCCGAAGCCTGCCAGGCCGAGACGGTCGCGCAGGACCTGGCACGCCAGCTGATGCATCCGCATCTGGGCTTCGTGCTGTTCTTCTGCTCGGCCGAATACGACCTGCCGGCGCTGGGCGATGCGCTGCGCCAGTACTTCGGCGGGGTGCGCCTGGTCGGCTGCACCACGGCCGGGGAAATCACCGCTCAGGGCTACAACCGCAGCTGTGTCAGCGCCATCGGCTTCGATCACCGCAATTTCTCCATCGCCTGCGAATTGATCGACGAGATGGAGCGCTTCGGCTTGGTCGAGGCGCAGCAGCTGGTGGAGCGCCTCGGCAGCGATTGTCGCAGCAATTCGCTGGCTCCGATCAAGGACCACAGCTTCGCCCTGACGCTGCTGGACGGCCTGTCGAGTCGCGAAGAAGTGGTGCTTGCCGCACTCAGTGCCGCATTCGGCAGCATTCCGCATTTCGGTGGCTCGGCCGGCGACGACAACCATCTGACCGACACCCACGTCTACTACGACGGCAAGTTCCACAGCGGCGCGGCGATCGTGGTCCTGATCAACACCTGGCTGGATTTCGAGGTGTTCACCACCCATCACATCCTGCCGCGCAGCGAGAAGCTGGTGGTGACGCGCGCCGACAGCCACGGCCGGCGCGTGTACGAGCTGAATGCCGAGCCGGCCGCCGAGGAGTACGCGCGGCTGATCGGCGTGAACGTCGCCGATCTCGACCATCGCCTGTTCGCCGCGCATCCGCTGGCGGTGCGCATCAACGACCAGTATTACGTGCGCGCCATCCAGAAGGTCAACGACGACCTCAGTCTGACCTTCTACTGCGCCGTGGAGAACGGCATCGTGCTCACTGCCATGCAGCCCGGGCCGCTAATGCCGAACTTGGAGGCGCTGTTCCAGCGGCTGGAGCAGCGGCTCGGGCCACCGTTGCTGACCATCGGTTGCGATTGCTTCCTGCGGCGTCTGGAGATCGAGGCCGCCGGCACCAGTGAAGAGACTTCGGCTTTTCTCCGACGCCAGCAGGTGATCGGCTTCAACACCTACGGAGAGCAGTTCAATGGCATGCACATCAACCAGACCTTCACCGGTGTCGCCATTGGCCGCCCCGGCGGACGGGGCGGTCGCTGAGCTGCTGAGCCGGCAGGCCGAGCTCGAACGGGAAAACCTCAAGCTCAAGCGCATCAACGCCGCGCTGATCGAGCGCGTCGAATCCGGCGGCGCGGGACGCGATGCCTCCTATGCGGCATTCCAGCATTCGGTGGAGCTGGCCGAGCAGGTGCGCGAACGCACCGATGCGTTGAATCAGGCGATGGCCGAGCTCAAGGGCAGCAACCAGTTGCTCAGCGATGCGCGATTGCGCGCCGAAACTGCCCACCAGAACCTGGTCGACGCCATCGAAAGCATCTCCGACGCCTTCGTGCTGTTCGACAAGGACCAGCGCATCGTCCTGTTCAATCGCCGTTTCAAGTCGCTGTGGAGCCGCACCCGTGCGCGCATCAACGCTGGCACCCGCCTGGCCGAGGTGCGGCGAATGGCTGAAAGCACCGGGCTGATCGTCGAGGAGCATCGCGGCAAGGGTGACGAGCCCACCGTCTATCGGCTGCACAACGGACGCTGGGTGCAGGTCAGCGAGCGACCGACCCGCGAGGGCGGCCTGGTGATGCTCTACACCGATATCACCGAGGTGAAGGTCAGCGAGACCATGCGCCGCGAGCAGGCGCTGGCGCAGAAGTCGCGGCTGCTGCAGCGCGCGGTGGACAATCTGTCCCAGGGCGTGGCGATGGTCAGCGCAGAGGGGGCGCTGGAGCTGTGGAACCGGCGTTTCCTGGAAGTCTGCGGGCTGGCGCCGATCGAGGCGCATCGACCGTTCGAGGAGGTGATGGCCGACAGCGAGCTGCGCCTGCTGACGCCCAACACGCGCGATGCCAACGGCCGGCCGATGCGCGAGCTGGAGCAGCGCATGTTCGACGGTCGCATGCTGGAAATCCGTACCCATGCGCTGCCCACCGGCGGCTTCGTCAACACCTTCACCGACATCACCGAGCGCTATCGCCACGCCGAGGCGCTGCGCCAGAGCGAGCGCTGGATTCGCCTGATCACCGACCACGTGCCGGCGCTGATCGCCTACGTCTCCTCCGACCTGACCTACGAGTTCACCAACAAGGTCTACGAGGAATGGTACCGCTGGCCCAGCGACGGCATGCTCGGTCAGTGCCTGCGTGAGGTGCACAGCGGCGAGCACTGGCGCCAACTGGAGCCGTACATCGACCGCGCGCTGTCCGGCGAGAGCGTCAGCTTCGAGATGGCCGAGCGCAACCACGCCGGCCAGCAGCGCTACATGCTGCGCTCCTACGTGCCGAACCGGCTGGCCAGCGGCGAGGTGGCCGGTATCTTCGTGCTGATCCAGGACATCACCGACCGCCGGCGTACTGCCGAGGCGCTGCACCAGGCCTACCAGAACCTCGAACAGCGGGTGCGCGAGCGTACCGCCGAACTGACCAGCCTCAACGACCAGCTGTTGCGCGAGATCGAGGAGCGCAGCCAGGTCGAGGCGCGCCTGCGCGAGGCCAAACGCGAGGCGGAGCTGGCCAACCTGTCGAAGACCAAGTTCCTCGCTGCGGTCAGCCACGACCTGCTGCAACCGCTGAATGCCGCGCGGCTGTTCACCAGCGCGCTGCTGGAGCAGCCGACGACGTCCAGCGGCGGGCTGATCCGCAACATCAGCAACTCCCTGGAGGACGTGGAGAACCTGCTGGGCACGCTGGTGGATATTTCCAAGCTGGATGCCGGCGTGATCAAACCGGATATCGCGCCGTTCGCCGTCAGCGAGCTGTTGGAAAACCTCGCCCTGGAGTTTCGCCAGCTGGCCGGTTGCGAACAGCTGCAGCTGGATTTCATTCCCTGCTCGGCGCTGGTACGCAGCGACATCCAGCTGCTGGCGCGCATCCTGCGCAACCTGCTGACCAATGCCATCCGCTACACGCCGCAAGGGCGGGTGCTGCTCGGCTGCCGGCGGCGGCGCCAGAGCCTGTCGATCGAGGTCTGGGACACCGGCGTCGGCATCGCCGAAGACAAGCTCGAGGAGATATTCCAGGAGTTCAAGCGTGGCGACGGCGTGCGACCGAATCAGGATCGCGGCCTTGGTTTAGGTCTGGCCATCGTCGAGAAGATTGCGCGCATGCTTGGCCATCGTATTCAGGTGGGCTCGCGGCTCGGACATGGCTCGCGCTTTGCCATCGAGGTTCCTTTGGCGCGTCGCGCGCCCAAGGCGCGGCCCGAGCCGAGCACCGCGGAGCTGGCCCTGGAGCGCTTGCAGGGCGCGCGCGTGTGGGTGCTCGACAACGACACGGCGATCTGCGCCGGCATGCGCACGCTGCTCGAAGGCTGGGGTTGCGTGGTCACCACGGCGCTGTCCGAGGAGGACCTGGCGCGCCAGGTGGACAACTTCCACGCCGAGGCCGACCTGCTGATCGCCGATTACCACCTGGACAACGGCCACACCGGCATCGACGTGGTCACCACGGTCAACGACCGTCGCGCCAGCCCGCTGCCGGCGCTGATGATCACCGCCAACTACAGCAACGACCTCAAACAGCAGGTGCGCGAACTGGGCTACATGCTGATGCACAAGCCGGTGCGGCCGATGAAGCTAAAGACCGCCATGTGCCACATGCTGGAGCACGGCCAGGCCGGGTGATTACAACGGCTGGGCAGCGCCGCCGCACCGCCGATCCTCCATGTCTGCAGCGCACCCTCGCGGTGTTCTGCTGTCAGTTGCACGGGGCGCCGAAAAACCGGGCGTCCATGTGCAGCAGCCGAGGACCGTTTCATGTTCGGATTGGAAGCACTCGACCTTGCGCGAATCCAGTTCGCCTTCACCATCTCGTTCCACATCATTTTTCCTGCGATCACCATCGGCCTGGCCAGCTACCTGGCGGTGCTGGAAGGGCTGTGGCTGAAGACCCGGCGCGAGGTCTATCGCGACCTGTACCACTTCTGGCTGAAGATCTTCGCCGTCAACTTCGGCATGGGCGTGGTTTCCGGCATCGTCATGGCCTACCAGTTCGGCACCAACTGGAGCGCCTTTTCGGAGTTCGCCGGCAGCGTCACCGGGCCCTTGCTGACTTACGAGGTGCTGACGGCCTTCTTTCTCGAGGCGGGCTTCCTCGGCGTGATGCTGTTCGGCTGGAACCGCGTCGGTCCGGGGCTGCACTTCTTCTCGACGGTGATGGTGGCGCTCGGCACGCTGATCTCGACGTTCTGGATTCTCGCGTCCAACAGCTGGATGCACACGCCGCAGGGGCACGAGATCATCGACGGCATAGTGGTGCCGGTGGACTGGCTGGCGATCATCTTCAATCCCTCATTTCCGTACCGCCTGGCGCACATGGCCACGGCCGCATTCCTCGCCACGGCATTCTTCGTCGGCGCCTCCGCCGCCTGGCACCTGCTGCGCGGGCGCGACAATCCGGCGATCCGCACGATGCTCTCGATGGCGATGTGGATGGCTCTGCTGGTGGCGCCCCTGCAGGCGGTGATCGGCGATCTGCACGGCCTTAATACGCTGGAACATCAGCCGGCGAAGATCGCCGCGATGGAAGGCCATTGGGATAACTCCTCCGGCGAACCGACGCCGCTGCTGCTGTTCGGCTGGCCGGACATGGAAGCCGAAGAAACCCGCTACAAGGTCGAGATTCCCTACCTCGGCAGTCTGATCCTGAAACACAGCCTGACCGAGCCGATCCCGGCGCTGAAGGACTTTGCGCCCGAGGATCGCCCGAACTCGACGGTGGTGTTCTGGTCGTTCCGCATCATGGTAGCGCTGGGTCTGCTGATGATTCTCACGGGTATCTGGAGCCTGCTGCTGCGCCGCGGTGATCGCCTCTATCACTCGCGGGCGTTCCTGCGGCTGGTGTTGTGGATGGGCGCGTCCGGTCTGCTGGCGTTGCTCGCCGGCTGGTTCACGACCGAGATCGGCCGTCAGCCGTGGGTGATCTACGGGCTGATGCGAACTGCCGATGCGGTGTCCGCGCACAGCGCCGGGCAGCTGGGGCTGACCCTGGCGTTGTTCGTCGTGGTGTATTTCGCGGTGTTTGGCGTGGGCATCGTCTACGTGCTGCGCTTGGTCGCCAAGGGCCCAGAGGTCAACGAGGGGCGCGAGCAGGGCATCGGCGGCGCGGGCCAGCCGCGCACGCCGATGCGGCCGATCTCGGCGGCCGACGAGGCGCTGGACGAACAGGGCGGCGATCAACTGGGGCAGGGGAATTGAGATGGGTATCGATCTTTCACTGATCTGGGCGGTGATCATCATCTTCGGGATCATGATGTACGTGGTGATGGATGGCTTCGACCTGGGCGTCGGTATTCTCTTTCCGTTCGTGCCCGGGCGCAGCGATCGCGACGTAATGATGAATACCGTGGCGCCCGTATGGGACGGCAACGAAACCTGGCTGGTACTCGGTGGCGCCGGGCTGTTCGCGGCGTTTCCGATGGCCTACGCGGTGGTGCTGTCGGCGCTGTACCTGCCGATCATCCTGATGCTGATGGGGCTGATCTTCCGTGGCGTCGCCTTCGAGTTTCGCTTCAAGGCCAGCGAACGCCGCCAGCACATTTGGGATAAGGCCTTCATCGGCGGCTCGCTGACGGCGACCTTCTTCCAGGGTGTGGTGCTGGGCGCATTCATCAGCGGGCTGCCGGTGGAGGGGCGTGCATTCGCCGGCGGCGCGTGGGACTGGTTGACGCCGTTCTCGCTGTTCTGCGGGCTGGCGCTGATCGTCGCCTACGCCTTGCTCGGCTGCACCTGGCTGATGATGCGCACCGGAGGTGAGCTGCAAAAACGCATGCACGACCTGGGCGTGCCGCTGGTGTGGGCGGTACTCGCGGTTACCGGCATCGTCAGCCTGTGGACGCCGCTGACCCACCCGGACATTGCCGAGCGCTGGTTCAGCCTGCCCAATCTGTTCTGGTTCATGCCTGTGCCGATCCTCGTGCTGCTCTGTGCCTTCGGCCTGCTGCGCGCGATCCGCCGCTACGCCAGTTTCACGCCGTTCCTGCTCACGCTGGCGCTGATCTTCCTGGGCTATAGCGGCCTGGGCATCAGCCTGTGGCCGAACATCATTCCGCCGTCGGTGAGTATCTGGGACGCCGCCGCGCCGCCACAGAGCCAGGGCTTCACGCTGGTCGGCGCGCTGCTGATCATCCCGCTGATCCTGATGTACACGGCCTGGAGCTACTACGTGTTCCGCGGCAAGGTCAGTGCCGAGGACGGTTATCACTAGGAGGTGGTCATGTCTGGTATGGAGCAGAAGACGTTGTGGCGGCGTCTGGCCTGGCTGGTGCTGCTCTGGAGCGGCAGCGTGTTGGCGCTGGCGGTGGTCGCCTGGCTGTTGCGCCAGGCGATGCAGGCGGCCGGTTTGAGTGCGTGAGCGAAGGCCTGTGCACTTCGTCGGTGCGGGCAGCACCCCGCGCGGACGTCATCGTTCCTTCATCTGCGGCTTATAGCTTGGTTGGCACGGGGCTTGATGCGAATCCGCATGAGCCATGTCTGCAGACTGGAGCCAGAACGATGGACGACTACCAGGACGAACTACTCGAATTGCGTGCCGCCGAACAGGATTGCCCAGACGCCAGTGAAGACGCCGTCGAGCTCTGATCAGGGCAGCTGACGCTGGGCGCGGCGGTACGCGCCGGGCGTCTGCCCGGTCCAGCGGCGAAACGCGCGCTGAAAGGCTTCGGCCGAGGAAAAGCCGAGCAGCCAGGCTATTTCGCCGAACGCCGAATCGGTGTCGCGGATATAGGCCATCGCCAGATCGCGCCGTGTGTCGTTGAGAATGTCGCGGTAGCGGGTGCCTTCCTCGTGCAGCTTGCGCCGCAGCGTCCAACTGGGCAGCTGCAGACGGTTGGCGATCTGCTGCAGGTCCGGCTCCTGACCCTTGAGCAGTGGGCCGAGCACCTGGGTGACGCGCTCGCGCAGGCTGCGCGTGCGCGTAAGGCGCGTCAGTTCGGCCTCGCAGAAGGCCAGCAATTGCCGCCAGGTCGCCGGGCAATGCTCCGGGTTGCGCAGGGCGAGCGCCGCCTGATCCAGATGCAGTTCGTTAGCACTGGCGCCGAACGCCACGGCGCGGCCGAAGAGCGCCTCGTAGCAGGCGGCGTAATCGGGGGCGGGAAATTCGATATGCACGGCGGTGGGCAACAGGCGCTCGCCGGCCAGCCTTTGCAGCTGGGTCAACCAGCTGGCCAGGACGGTGTCGACCACGAAGCGGTTGAACGCGTTGTACGGACTGATCGAATAGAAGCGCAGCCAGGCGCCGCTGGCGTCTTCGTGAAAACTGGAGCTGCCGCGGTAGTTGGATGCGTACAACGGTTCGAAGCGGATCAGCGTGCGCGCCGCTTCACGCACGTTCGGCGCCTGGGCCGCGGTGATGCCGGCCAGACCGAGGTGGCTCGGCAGGCGCAAGCGACCCATGTCCAGACCGAGCGCGGCATCGCCGGCCAGCTGGATGGCCGCGTGACCGAGGCGCATGTAGCGCGGAATCGACAGACGTCCCTGCGGCTCGGCCAGGCGCTCGGCGTCCAGTCCATAACCAGCGAGCAGCGGTTGCGGGTCCAGCCCGCGTTCGCGCAGGGCTTCGCCCAGACTCAGCGTGAAGCTGACCGACAGATCGCCCAGGCGCACCGGCTGTGCCTTGAGCGTCACGGTTGCAACCACAGATTGGTCAGCTGCACCGGCGTACCGTGTAGGTTACGCGCCGGCTTGCGCGGTGAGCCGAGCAGGTTCCACGGCACGCCGAGGGTGCGCACTGCCATGTAGGGGCGCTCGCCTGCGGCGATGCCGGAGGCTTCTGGGCAGGCTTCGGCCCAGTCGTCGCGTGCGCCGGGCACAGCGAGCAGCACGGCATCTGCCGGCGGAGGCTCGCGATAGGCATCGCAGCCGATCAGCACCGCCAGCGGGCCGGCCGGCGTCGCCAGCGTCTGGCGCTGGATATGCTCCGGCGCTGCGCTGTAGCGCCGTTCGTAGCGACCCAGTGCACGCTTGTACTGCAACGGTTCGATCGGCTGGCCGGAACGGTCGAACGTCAGGCTGATCTGGCGCAACGGACCCTCGCCGATCCGCAGCCGACCATCCTCAAGCCGCGGCTCCGGCAACACGATGGAGCCGGCCACCAGGGTGACGCCATAGTGCGCCGCCAGCTCGCCGAAGATCGCCTGATAGGCCTCGGCCATCCGTTTTGCCTTGAGCAGCAACACCGCCTCGGTGCGCCGGTCGTCCTTCTGCTGGTTGCCCGTCAGCGCGCGCAGGTAGCGGCCGGGATTGCTCAGCGCCGTCCACTGCATGGCATCGCGCAGCGTGCGTGCCTGCTGCACTTCGGGTTTTTCACCGAGCGCGAACAGGCCGGTGCCGACATGCTCGGGCAGCACGACGATGGTCTTGGCGTTCAGCAATCCGGCGGCACGGGCCTGATCGAGATAGGTGGCGAACTTCAGCCGCAGCCGCTGCGGGCTCTGATAGTCGGCCGGCTGCAGCCGCGTCTCGATGCCGAGCAGGTTGCCGTCGTCACCCGGTACGCCGACGCTGTGGATCGGCAGGGTGCGCAGGTCGGAGAGCAGCGGGCCGCTGCGCCGGTCGCCGGTCCAGTTCAGGTAGAGGGCCAGGCCGGTCAGGGCGAGCAGCAGAAGTACCAGCAATTTCAGATAGACGCGCATGAGTCGGATCGGCTTGGGGCAGGCGATCAGACTAGGCAAGGCTGCCGGGCTTGCCAACCCTTTTGCGCGAAGTGATCAGGAACTTGTCACTTTTGATCATTGAGCGGGTGAATGGGTGTGGTTATCGTCGCTGCACATCGACTGCGTCCCACGAGGCGCGGCAATTGCCATGAGGAACGACCATGACCGCCTACCCGCATCTGCTGGCTCCGCTCGACCTGGGCTTCACCACGCTGCGCAATCGCACCCTGATGGGTTCCATGCACACCGGCCTGGAGGAAATGCCCAATGGCTTCCAGCGCATGGCCGCCTTTTTTGCCGAGCGCGCCCGTGGCGGTGTCGGGCTGATCGTCACCGGCGGCGTCGGACCGAACGAGGAAGGCTCGGTACGTGCTGGCGCGGCCAAGCTGTCGACGGTCGAGGAGGCCGAAGAGCACAAGATCGTCACCCAGGCGGTACACGAGGCAGGCGGCAAGATCTGCATGCAGATCCTGCACGCCGGGCGCTACGCCTACAGTCCCAAGCTGGTAGCGCCGAGCGCGATTCAGGCACCGATCAACCCGTTCACGCCGCGCGAGCTGGACGAGGAGGGGATCGAGAAGCAGATTCAGGACTTCGTCAACTGCGCCCGGCTGGCCCAGCAGGCCGGCTACGACGGCGTCGAGATCATGGGTTCGGAAGGCTACTTCATCAACCAGTTCCTGGTTGCGCACACCAACCACCGCACCGATCGCTGGGGCGGCAGCTACGAGAATCGCATGCGCCTGCCGGTGGAGATCGTCACGCGCGTGCGTGATGCGGTCGGGCCGAACTTCATCATCATCTACCGGCTGTCGATGCTCGACCTGATCGAGGGCGGCAGCGAATGGAGCGAGGTGGTGACGCTGGCCAAAGCCATTGAGCAGGCCGGCGCCACGCTGATCAACACCGGCATCGGCTGGCACGAGGCACGGATTCCGACCGTCGCCACCAAGGTGCCGCGTGCCGCTTTCACCAAGGTCACCGCCAAGCTGCGCGGCGAGGTGAAGATTCCGCTGATCACCACCAACCGGATCAACACGCCAGAGGTTGCCGAACAGGTGCTGGCCGAGGGCGATGCCGACATGGTGTCGATGGCTCGACCGTTCCTGGCCGATCCGGAATTCGTCAATAAGGCGGCCGCCGGTCATGGCGAGACGATCAACACCTGCATCGGCTGCAACCAGGCCTGCCTGGACCACACTTTCAGCGGCAAGCTGACCAGCTGTCTGGTCAACCCGCGCGCCTGCCACGAGACCGAGCTGAACTACATTCCCACTAGCACGGTGAAGAAGATCGCGGTGGTCGGTGCCGGTCCCGCCGGCCTCGCCGCAGCAACGGTCGCCGCCGAGCGCGGCCACGATGTGACGCTGTTCGACTCGGCCGGCGAGATCGGGGGGCAGTTCAATGTCGCCAAGCGCGTGCCGGGCAAGGAAGAGTTCTATGAGACGCTGCGCTACTTTGGCAATCGACTGCAGGAAACCGGCGTCACGCTGCGTCTGAACACCCGCGTCGGGGTGAACGAGTTGCTCGCCGGCGGTTTCGATGAGGTTGTCCTGGCCACCGGGATCGTTCCGCGCACGCCGGACATTCCGGGTGTCGATCATCCGAAGGTGATCGGCTACCTGGATGCAATTCTCGAGCGCAAGCCGGTCGGGCAGAAGGTCGCGGTGATCGGCGCGGGCGGCATCGGCTTCGATGTCTCCGAATACATTACCCATGATGGCGAGTCCACCAGCCTCGATCGCGAGGCGTTCTGGAAGGAGTGGGGCATCGATCTCGGTCTGCAGGCGCGCGGCGGCGTGGCTGGGGTGAAGCCGGCACCGCATGCGGCGAAGCGGCAGGTCTATCTGCTGCAGCGCAAGAAATCCAAGGTCGGCAACGGCCTGGGCAAGACCACCGGCTGGATTCATCGCACCGGGCTGAAGAACAAGCACGTGCAGATGATCAGCGCGGTCGAATACCTGCAGATCGACGACGCCGGCCTGCACATCCGCGTCGCCGAAGGCGAGCCGATGGTGCTGCCGGTGGACACGGTGATTCTCTGCGCCGGGCAGGAGCCGCTGCGCGAGCTGCAGAATGGCCTGCAAGCGGCCGGTGTGTCGGTACACCTGATCGGTGGTGCGGATGTGGCCGCCGAGCTGGATGCCAAGCGTGCCATCGATCAAGGTTGCCGGTTGGCGGCGAGCCTCTGATGTTGCGTGCTGCGGCCCGGTGCAATGCCGGGTCGCAGCGTTTGCTTTAGCCAAACCCATCGCAAATAAAACCGGCTGGCGTGCCTGCGCCATCTGAGCGGCCGGGTCGCTGCCAACCCAGTCACATTGCCCCCGCAATCGTTTCCCCTAAACTTGCGCAACCCGCGAGATAGCCGCGCGCGCTGATGGCGATGCGCTATCTGCCGACTACCATTGCCTTGCTTGCGAGCGAAAAGGGACATCGACAATGCAGATCAAACCGCAGATGGTCGAGGCCGTGCTGTTCTTTAACGAAGGCGGCATCTGCAAGGAAATGCTGTTTCCCGAATTCGAGGCCGTGCTCGATGGCGTGGTGAACCTGCGCGAGTTCGCCGACCAGCAAATGCGCGCGGCCTATGTGCTGATCGATCCGCGGCTGCTGATTCGCGCGGCCGTGTTGTTCTACATCGATTTCAACGATGACGGCTCAGCCGACAAGGGCTGGAACATCCCGCTGCGCAACCTGGCCGAGCGTACCGGGCGCGGGCCCGATCTGGGCGCGGGGCCGATCCGTCTCGCTTGCCGCAGCCAGTGCCCGGTGACGTGGCACCAGATGCATCTGTGGGACCCTAATCAGGACGGCGAAACCAGTAAGGTCTTTTCGCTGCTGGTCGAACGGGTGAAGCGCAATCAGCTCGGCCTGCTGGTGGAAGAGGAAGCACCGACCGCAGTGCCGGCCGAACGTCTGCAGATGGTGGCCGAGGATGCCTGGTATCCACGCGAGGCGGCCAAGGGCGAAGTCAGCAAGCGTTCGGAAGCCACCGCGCTGGAGCAGCGGCAAAAGGCCGCGCTGCTGATCAAACAGCAGCGCCAGCGTATCGCCAATCTGGAGCGCCAGCGGGATGAGGATCTCGCCAGACTGCGTGAAGCGGCACAGGCTCAGCTTCGCCAGTTGCAAGGCGAGCTGGCCGACCTGCAGTTGCGTCTGCAGCAGCAGGTCGATCTGAACGCCAGCTTGCACGCGCAGGTCGTCGAGCAGGCTCAGGCCTTTCAGAGCGCGCGCGAGGAAATGAGCCGGCAGCTGCGCACACTGGAAAAGAACGGTCGAATCGAAGTCACTGCCGCGCGCGATCAGTTCGAGCAGGAAGCGCAGGCGCGTATCGCTGCGGCCGTCGCCGAGTACAAGGAGCAGGTCGCCATCCGCGACGTGGAGCTGGCCTACCGCAACGAGCTGGACGCGCAGTTCGAGGAGGAGGTACGCCGTCTGACCGCCGAGCGCGACGAGTTGGCCGCCCGCAAGGATGATCGGATTCTCGAGCAGCTGGCACGCCAGGGCGTGCAGTTCATGGCTTACCATCCTGGGGCTGGGCATCTCACCATCGCTCTGCAGGACATGGTCCGCTACCAGGCCAACCCGCAGGCCTATGCCGCTGCCAAGTGCTCCGTTTCCGAGGAGCAGTACCGCCAGTGGCTGGAGCATTATCAACAGCCCGCCTGCGTGGGGCGTCTGCCGAGCGGCGAGCGCTGCGCCATTCCCCTCGACAAGATCGACACCCCGAGCCGTTTCGTCATCGGTCAATCCAATTGCTGTTCGCGCCATCGCGCCGAGAGCCGCGAACGTACCGGCAGCTGATGGTTGTCGTGGATTCGTTCGCAGCCGGCGTGGTGTTGCACGAGCTGCGATTCGACTGGTTGCGTGGCGTGCGTCTGGCGGTGCTGCGTCTGGATCTGGTCGATCCGGAGCTGTCGGGCAACAAGTGGTTCAAGCTCTCGCATCATCTTGCCGCTGCCCACGCGGCACAGGCTCCCGGCCTGATCAGCCTCGGCGGCGCGCACTCCAACCATCTGCACGCACTGGCGGCGGCCGGACAGCGCTTTGGATTGGCGACCGTAGGCCTGCTGCGTGGCACCGAGCAGGACACGCCCACCGTGCGCGACCTGCAGCGTTTCGGCATGCGGCTGCACTGGCTGGGCTACGGTGGCTACCGTGCACGCCATCAGCCGCAGTTCTGGGACGCCTGGCGGGCGCTCTATCCGAATTATCACTGTGTACCCGAGGGCGGCGGCGGGCTGGCCGGCGCCTTGGGCTGCGTGACGCTGGTGGCGCAGATTCGGGCGCGGCTGGGCGAGATCGGCTGGGATGACTATGAGGCGCTTTGGCTGGCGGTCGGCACCGGGACGACGCTTGCTGGCTTGGTGATTGGCGAGGCTGGGAACCATCCGGTGATCGGTGCGCTGGCCGGTCCACCGGCACATGCAGTGCCGGACAACGTGCGGCGGCTGCTGGACGAGGCCGGTCGGGCGGATGCCGGGTACCGACTGGTAGATGCCAGTCGCGGCGGGTTCGGCCGTTTCGATGGCGAGCTCGCCAGGTTCATCCTGCAGGCCGAGCGCGACAGCGGACTGCCGTTGGATCCGGTGTATACCGCCAAGGCGCTGCTGGCGTTGCGCACGCGCATCGAAGCGGGCGAGTGGGGCGCCGGCAGCCGGCTGGTGTTCGTCCATACCGGCGGGCTGCAAGGGCGTCGCGCCGCTGAGGAACAGTTATTGCGCTTGCGTTGCTGAGCAGCCTGGTCGCGCGTTGCGCCGGTTGCGTAGATGTGGTCAGCCGGTGAGACCGAGCAGCCAGCCGCCGATACCACCTGCCGCCACGACCAGCCAGGGCGGCAGCTTCCAGGCCATCAGCGCCGCGAGCGCCAGCAGAGCGGCAGCGAAGTCGGTGGGGCCACCGATGGCGCTGGTCCACACCGGATCGTAGAGCGCGGCAAGCAGCAGACCGACGACCGCCGCATTGATCCCGCCCAGCGCCGCCTGGGTGCGCGAACTCTGGCGCAGCTGCTGCCAGAACGGCAGGGCACCGATAACCAGCAGAAACGACGGCACGAACAGCGCCAGCAGGCAGACGGTTGCGCCCAGCCAGCCGCTGGGTGCGATGTTCATCGAGGCACCGAGGAATGCGGCAAAGGTGAACAACGGGCCGGGCACGGCCTGCGCTGCGCCGTAGCCGGCGAGGAAAGCGTCCTGATCGACCCAGCCGGTCGGCACCACTTCGGCCTGCAGCAGTGGCAGCACCACGTGACCGCCGCCGAACACCAGCGAGCCGGTGCGATAGAACGCATCGACCATCGCCAGCAGGGAGTTCGAGGACGCTTGCGTAAGCAGCGGCAGGCCGAGCAGTAAGGTGAGGAACAGCGCCAGCAAGACCAATCCGCTGCGCCGCCCGACCGTGACCCTCAGCTCAGTGGTAGCCGGTGCGCTGTTGGTGCGGAACCAGCAGAGACCGAGCAGGCCAGCCACGACAATCACCGCCACCTGTGTCCAGGCCGAGGGCAACGCCAGCAGCGTGATTGCCGCAAGAACGCTGATGCCGATGCGCAGGCGGTCGGTACACAGGCTGCGGCTCATGCCCCACACGGCCTGGGCCACCACCGCGACGGCGACGATCTTCAGGCCCTGTAGCGCACCGCTGGGTAACGCATCGCCCCAGGAGCGGATGCCGATGGCAAACAGGGCGAGGGCGATGGCCGAAGGCAGGGTGAAACCCGCCCAGGCCGCCAGGGCGCCGCGATAGCCGCCGCGCAGCAGACCGACGGCCAGACCGACCTGACTGCTCGCCGGACCTGGCAGGAACTGGCACAGCGCGACCAGATCGGCGTAGCTGCGTTCGTCCAGCCAGCGGCGGCGTTCGACGAATTCGTTGCGGAAGAAGCCAAGATGCGCAACCGGTCCACCGAACGAGGTCAGGCCCAGGCGCAGGAACACTAGAAAGATCGCCCAGATACTGGATTGCGAGGTCGCGGCAGGGCGATGCGGAGCAGTCATGATCGGTCCGTTGGTAGGTACGCGAAGAGTGTTGCGCGCTGGCGGTCGGCCAGCTTAGTCGGACTTCATGACAAGCTGAAGTACCTCAGCGCGCCAGGTTTGACCAGTCATCGCTTACCAGGAACAGGCGCTCCTGTTCGACCCAAGCATTCGCATCGGCTTCCAGGCGTACCAGCAATCGGGGCTGCGTTGCGACTGGAGCGCTGGCGAGCCAGGCGGCAAAGTCTGCAGCCGTCCATAGCTGCTCCGCGTCGATGCGCGCCGGTGCCAGCCAGCGCTGGCGTGCCAGCGGTTGCCACTGGGTGGCTGGTTGCGAATGCAGGAGTTCGGGCCATTGCGCCTGACGGAGCCAGCGCCCGTGCAGGTGTTGCGGATTGCAGTCGGCAGGTTGCGCGCAGCCGGAGGGCCATGGTCGGAACAGATAGCCGCCTAGCCAGAAACTGCTGTGGACCGGCTGGCAGGTCAGTTCGCGCAGCAGGGCGGTGGCGGGTTCCGCACCTGCCAGCGGCAACTGGTGCTCGCGCAGATGCGCCAGTTTAAGGTCCAGTCGATCGAGGCTGCCCGGCCCCAGCCAGTGATCGTGCCGATGTCCTTCAGCCCGATCGAGGCCGAGGTAGAACTTCACGGCCAGTTCGAGGTGGTGCACGCCTTCGACGTCGCGCAGCAGCAGGTCCAGCTCGCCCAGCGTGTGCCCGGCCTGGCGGATCGGCAGGTTCGCTGCCAGCAGTTCGACATCCGGCACCTGGCAGAGCACGAATTGCCAGAGCCGCTCGTAATACAGCCCGAGCCGGCGAATGCTGCGGCTGGCAAGCCAGCCATGCAGCGCCGAAGGATCGCGGTCCTGGCGCAACAGCCAGTCGGCCAGCAGCTCCGGCTGGGCCAGCCAACGGCTCGCCGCCAGCGGATGGCGCTGCGCCTTGGTGTCGCCGTCGAGGAGCGGCGGTGAGACGATGGCCCAGGCGAGGTCGCGCACCTGCGGGTCCAGGAGGCGTGCCGGCAAGTCGTACAGACTGGGAATAGACATGCCAAGCAGCATAGCCGAGGTTGGTTTGCCGCTGGTTCGCGGTTTCGCCCATAATCGCCGCGCCGGTGGATCACATGCGCCTGCGCGTGTTCATAAGCGATGTGAGTCCGTGCCCGCCGCTTGCTTCGCCGGCACTGTTCGCCTGCCCCGTCCCGCCATGCACACCTGGGAGCCTCAATGGAGCAATTTCGCAATATCGGCATCATCGGCCGCCTGGGCAGTTCCCAGGTGCTGGATACCATCCGCCGGCTGAAGAAGTTTCTCGTCGAGCGCCACCTGCACGTGATCCTCGAGGAAAACATCGCCGAGGTACTGCCCGGTCACGGTATGCAGACCTCCTCGCGCCAGCGGCTGGGCGAGGCCTGCGATCTGGTGATCGTGGTCGGCGGCGACGGCAGCCTGCTCGGTGCCGCACGGGCGATGGCCAAGCATCGCGTGCCGGTGCTGGGGATCAACCGCGGCAGTCTGGGCTTTCTCACCGACATCAAGCCGGACGAGCTGGAAGAGAAGGTCGCCGAGGTGCTCAGCGGGCAGTACACGCTGGAGAACCGCTTCCTGCTCGAAGCCCAGGCGCGGCGCTTCGAGGAAACCATCGGGGCGGGCGATGCGCTCAACGATGTGGTGCTGCACCCGGGCAAGTCGACACGGATGATCGAGTTCGAGCTGTTCATCGACGGCCAGTTCGTCTGCAGCCAGAAGGCCGACGGCCTGATCGTCGCTACCCCGACCGGCTCTACCGCCTACGCGCTCTCGGCCGGCGGGCCGATCATGCATCCGCGCCTGGACGCCATCGTCATCGTGCCGATGTACCCGCACACGCTGTCCAGCCGGCCCATCGTGGTGGACGGCAACAGCGAGCTGAAGATCGTCGTCTCGTCGAACATGCAGATCTATCCGCAGGTGTCCTGCGACGGGCAGAACCATTTCACCTGCGCGCCGGGCGATACCGTCACCGTGCGCAAGAAATCGCAGAAGCTGCACCTGATCCACCCACTGGATCACAACTACTACGAAGTCTGCCGGACCAAGCTCGGCTGGGGCAGTCGCCTCGGCGGAGGCGATTGATGGAGCTCGATCCCGAACGCGGTTACGACCTGATCGGCGACGTTCACGGCTGCGCTCATGCGCTGGGACGCCTGCTGGATGGGCTCGGGTATCGCCTGCAGGGCGGTGTCTGGCGACATCCGCGCCGACAGGCGATCTTCCTCGGCGACATCATCGACCGCGGGCCGCATATCCGCGAGGCGCTGCATCTGGTGCACGACATGGTCGATCACCAGCAGGCGCACTGCATCATGGGCAACCACGAGTTCAATGCGCTGGGCTGGTACATGAGGGCGCCGCCGGGCAGCGGCCGGGAGTTCGTGCGTGATCGCTCGCCGCGCTTCGCTCGCCTGCTGCAGGAAACCTTCCAGCAGTTCGAACACCACGCCGCCGAATGGCAGGCCTTTCGTGACTGGTTCTACGAGCTGCCGCTGTACCTGGAGACCGAGCGTTTCCGCGCGGTGCACGCGTGCTGGGATGCCGATGTGATCGCCCGCCTGCAACCGTTCCTCAACCAAGGGCGGATCAACCCGGCGCTTCTGCGCGAAGCGGGGCTGCCCGGCAGTTTCATCTGTCAGGCGCTGGACCGGCTACTGCGCGGCACCGACATGCCGCTGCCGCAGGGCATGACGCTGACCAGTGAGGAAGGTTTCGTGCGTACCTTCTTCCGCACCAAGTTCTGGGAGGAAAACCCGCAGACCTACGGCGATGTGGTGTTTCAGCCCGGGGGGCTGCCGGAACATGCGGCGCGTCTGCCGCTGTCACCGCAGCAAAAGAGCCGGCTGTTCCTCTACGGACCGGACGAACCGTTGCTGTTCGTCGGCCACTATTGGCGGCGCGGGCAGCCGGGGCCGCTGCGTGACAACCTGGCCTGCCTGGATTACAGCGCGGTGAAGAAGGGCAAGCTGGTGGCGTATCGGCTGGATCAGGAAACTCGACTGGACCCGGCGAAGTTCGCCTGGGTCGACGTTTGCGCGGTGTTCCGTACATGAGTGTCGTGGTCGAGGCCCTGCGCCTGCCGTTGTCGCAGGATCTGAGTGGATTCATCGGGCTGCTGCACCATCTAAGGGTGCCGTGCCGGGTCTCGGTGGAGGGCGACCAGCAGGTGTTGCGGGTGCCGGACGCAGCGGTCGAGCAGGTGCGTGAACTCTATGCGCGCTATCCCGACGGCGGCGCCGTGCCGGTGGCCGATCAGCCGCGGCGGCGCGGTGGTTTCATGGCAGCCTTGCGTGCCAGCCCGCTCACGGCGTCGGTACTGGTTGTCACGCTGCTGGCCGCGTTGATTACCCAGCTCGGCGACAACTTCGCGGCCATCCGCTGGTTGAACTTCGTCGATTTTCGCATCGACGGCGAGTACGTCTATTTCGCCACGCTGGAGCAGACGCTGGCGGCGGGACAGTGGTGGCGGCTGCTCACACCGATGTTCGTGCACTTTGGCATCCTCCACCTGGCGATGAACGGCATGTGGCTCTGGGAGCTGGGGCGGCGGATCGAAGCCCGTCAGCGCGCCTGGATGCTGCTGGTCCTGACCGTGCTGTTCGGCTTGGTGTCCAACTTCGCGCAGTACCTGTTCGGTGGACCGGGCATCTTCGGCGGCCTGTCCGGTGTGCTCTACGGCCTGCTCGGCCATTGCTGGCTGTTCCAGCGCCTCGCGCCGAACGCGGCCTACCGGTTGCCACCGGGCGTGGTAGGGCTGATGCTGGTCTGGTTGGTGATCTGCCTGAGCGGCGTCATCGATGTATTGAGCTTCGGCACCCTGGCTATCGCCAATGCTGCGCATGTCGGCGGCCTGGTAGCTGGGTGCGCCACCGGTGTTGTCGGTGGGCTGCTGGCGCGCAGCAGGCGGTAACTGCGGCTGCTGTCGGGTCGCAAGCGGCCAATTCCGGTAGAATGCCCGCTCGTTTCCCTGGGAGCTGGCCATGTCGTCCTTTATCCAAACCGCCGAAAACATCACCCCCGAAATCTACACAAGCCTCAAACAGGCCATTGAGCTCGGCAAATGGGCTGACGGCCGCAAGCTGACTCCCGAGCAGAAGGAAACCTGCATGCAGGCGATCATCGCCTGGGAGATGAAGAACCTTCCCGAGGAAGAGCGCACCGGTTACATGGGCGGGCAGGAGTGCGGCTCCAAGAGCAAGAAGGCCGAGGCCCCCATCGATACCAGCCTGTTTGCCCCGGCTTCGGGAACCCGCCACTGATGCGGGAACTCGGACGCGGCGCGCTGGAGAAGATGGCGGTCCAGCTCGAATCCGGCGTGCCGGTGCAGTATGCATTTCGCCTCGGTGAAGGGCTGGTGCCGGTCAACCCGCTGATCGGCCGGCAGATTCGCCTGGAATACCTGGGCGCCATCCACTGCACTCATTGCGGGCGCAAGACCAACAAGAGCTTCAGCCAGGGCTACTGCTATCCCTGCTTCAAGAAACTGCCGCAGTGCGACACTTGCATCGTCAGCCCCGAGAGGTGCCACCACGAACTGGGCACCTGTCGCGACCCGGACTGGGGTACGCAGTTCTGCATGACCGATCATGTGGTCTATCTGGCGAACTCCTCGGGCATCAAGGTCGGTATCACCCGCGCCACGCAGCTACCGACGCGCTGGCTCGACCAGGGTGCGAGCCAGGCGCTGCCGATCATGCGCGTCGCCACTCGCCAGCAATCGGGCCTGGTCGAAGACCTGCTGCGCAGCCAGGTTGCCGACCGCACCAACTGGCGAGCACTGCTCAAAGGCGATGCCGAGCCGCTCGACCTGATCCAGACGCGCGAGCACATCTTCGATGCCTGCGCCGAAGGGCTGCGGTATCTGCAGCAGCGTTTCGGTCTGCAGGCGATTCAGCCGCTGGCCGACGCGGAAGTGGTGGAAATCCGCTATCCGATAGACGCCTACCCGACCAAGGTGGTCAGCCTCGATCTGGACAAGACGCCGGTGGTCGAGGGCACGCTCAAGGGCATCAAGGGCCAGTACCTGATTCTCGACACCGGCGTGATCAACATCCGCAAGTTCACGGCCTATCAGGTGGCCGCCAGCGCCGCTGCGTAGGTGGAGAATGCGCCAAGCGCTTTTCCACCGCTTGGCGCCGGTTGCCCATGCCCCGCTCAAGGATGAGTAGGACGGAGCAGTCGCATGGAAAAGGCCGGGCCGTTTTCCACCCTACAAGTCCGCTGCGACAGACGCTAAGCTCGGACTCATCCACAGCCCGGTCTCCCGGGCTGGCATACATCGCACATTCCCGCTTGAAGCGTGCCGCTTGAAGCTCAGCCGACGAGGTTTCCATGCGTACCGAACAACCGAAAGTCATTCATCTGAAGGATTACCAGGCGCCTGAGTACCTGATCGATGAAACTCACCTGACCTTCGAGCTGTACGAGGACCGTACCCTGGTACACGCTCAGTTGGTGATGCGCCGCAATCCCGAGCGTCCGGCCGGCAAGTTGCCACCGCTGGAGCTGCACGGTCAGCAACTCGAGCTGCTGTCCATTGCGCTGAATGACCGCGAGCTGGGCGCGGGCGACTACCAGATCGGCGCAGAGTGCCTGACCCTGCAGCCGGACAGCGAAAGCTTCGTCATCGACAGTTCGGTGGTCATACATCCGGAAACCAACACCGCGCTGGAAGGGCTGTACAAGTCAGGCGGCATGTTCTGCACGCAGTGCGAGGCCGAGGGCTTTCGCAAGATCACCTACTACCTCGACCGCCCGGACGTGATGAGCAAGTTCACCACCACCGTGAGCGCCGAGCAGAAGGCCTATCCGGTGCTGCTGTCCAACGGCAACCCGATTGCCAGTGGCAGCGAGGACAACGGTCGTCATTGGGCAACCTGGGAAGACCCGTTCAAGAAGCCGGCCTACCTGTTCGCCTTAGTGGCCGGCGACCTCTGGTGCGTCGAGGATAGCTTCACCACCATGAGCGGGCGCAACGTGGCGCTGCGCATCTACGTCGAGCCGGAAAACATCGACAAGTGCCAGCACGCCATGGACAGCTTGAAGAAGTCGATGAAGTGGGACGAAGAGACCTACGGCCGCGAGTACGACCTGGACATCTTCATGATCGTCGCGGTCAACGACTTCAACATGGGGGCGATGGAGAACAAGGGCCTCAATATTTTCAATTCCAGCGCCGTGCTGGCCCGCGCCGAAACTGCCACCGATGCCGCGCACCAGCGCGTCGAGGCGATCGTCGCTCACGAGTATTTCCACAACTGGTCGGGCAACCGGGTGACCTGCCGCGACTGGTTCCAGCTCTCGCTCAAGGAAGGTTTCACCGTCTTCCGCGATGCGCAGTTTTCCTCCGATATGAACTCGGCGACGGTCAAGCGTATTGAGGATGTGGCCTACCTGCGCACCCACCAGTTCGCCGAAGACGCCGGCCCCATGGCCCACTCGGTGCGCCCGGAATCGTTCATCGAGATTTCCAACTTCTACACTCTGACGGTCTACGAGAAGGGTGCCGAAGTGGTACGCATGATTCAGACGCTGCTCGGCAAAGACGATTTCCGCAAGGGCAGCGACCTGTACTTCGAGCGCCACGACGGCCAGGCGGTGACCGTCGATGATTTCGTCAAGGCGATGGAGGACGCCAACGGCGCCGACCTGTCGCAGTTCAAGCGCTGGTACAGCCAGGCCGGCACTCCGCGACTGTCGGTCAGTGAACACTACGATGCGGCGGCGCAGACCTATCGCCTGACCTTCCGCCAGAGCTGCCCGCCGACTCCGGGCCAGCCGACCAAGCAACCTTTCCTGATCCCGGTGGAGCTGGGGCTGCTGGCTGCCGATGGCGCGGACATGCCGCTGCGTCTCGAAGGCGAGGCACAGGCCGTGGGCACCAGCCGGGTGCTGGCGGTTACCGAGGCCGAGCAGAGCTTCACCTTCGTCGACGTGGCCGAACGTCCGCTGCCGTCGCTGCTGCGCGGCTTCTCCGCGCCGGTGAAGCTGGAGTTTCCCTACAGCCGCGACCAGCTGATGTTCCTCATGCAGCACGATTCCGACGGCTTCAACCGCTGGGAAGCGGGCCAGCAGCTGTCGGTGCAGGTGCTGCAGGAGTTGATCGGTCAGCACCAGCGCGGCGAGGCACTGGCGATGGACGAGCGTCTGGTCGAGGCGCTACGTAGCGTGTTGCAGAACGACGCTCTCGATCCGGCGATGGTTGCCGAGATGCTTTCGCTGCCGGGCGAGGCCTACCTTACCGAGATCAGCGAAGTGGCGGATGTCGATGCCATCCATGCGGCACGCGAGTTTGCCCGCCGGGAAATCGGCAGCCGCTTGTTCGAGCCGTTCTACCAGCGCTACATGAACCACCGCGAAGTTTCGCGGCAGACACCCTATGTGGCTTCGGCGGAGCATTTCGCGCGCCGCGCGCTGCAGAACATCGCGCTCGCCTATCTGATGTTCAGCGAGCGTGCGGATATCCTCTCGCTGTGCCTGGACCAGTTCGATAATGCCGACAACATGACCGAGCGCCTGTCGGCGCTGGCCTCGCTGACCCACTCGCCGTTCGAGGAGAAGCGCGCCAAGGCTCTGGAGGTATTTGCCGAGCACTTCCACGATAACCCGCTGGCGATGGACCAGTGGTTCAGCGTGCAGGCGGCCAGCCCGTTGCCCGGCGGCCTGGAGCGGGTGCAGACGCTGATGCAGCACCCGGCCTTCACCTTGAAGAACCCGAACAAGGTGCGCGCATTGATCGGTGCCTTCGCCAACCAGAACCTGGTGAACTTCCACCGCGCCGATGGCGCCGGCTACCGCTTCCTCGCCGACCAGGTGATCACCCTCAACGCGATGAACCCGCAGATCGCCTCGCGTCTGCTGGCGCCGCTGACCCGCTGGCGCAAGTACGACGACGCGCGCCAGGCGCTGATGAAGGGCGAGCTGGAGCGCATCCTGGCGTCCGGCGAGCTGTCCAGCGATGTATACGAAGTGGTGAGCAAGAGCCTCGCCTGAGGCCAAGCATGGTGGAAGCGCGCTGGCGACCGCGTGACTTCCACCCATCGTCGTCTGCAACGGGCGGCCAGAAATGCCTCTTGGAAGGCGCTGCACCCCAGCGGGTGAGCGTTTTGGCGGGTTAACAAATCATAACGTCCGGCCAATTGTAAGCGCGCGCGGAAGCTGGCTAGCATGGCTTCGTCTGCCATAGCAGGCCCTTACCTAATAAGAATAAAGGGGGTATGTATGCGTGAGCCCGTTCTGCGGCGCACACACTTCGGCTGCGCCACGAGTCCCATTCGGACGGCCGTGACGCGTTTTCGCCCGCTTGCCAGCATGTTTTCCTGCTGCGCGCTCATGTTGCTGGCCTGTGCGCCGTTGCCGCTGCTGGCCGCCAGCGATATCCAGGCTCGCGATTCGATCCAGTCGCCCAAGGCGGCGACAACTCTCCTCCTCGACATCACCGAGGCCGGCTCTCGTCTCGTTGCCGCAGGGGATCGTGGCCACATTCTCTATTCCGACGATGCCGGTAGCAGCTGGACTCAGGCCCGCGTGCCGACCCGGCAGATGCTGACCGCCATTCACTTCGTCGATGCTCAGCATGGCTGGGCTGTCGGTCACGATGCGCTGGTGCTGGTTACCCGTGACGGTGGCCTGACCTGGACGGCGCAGCATGAAGACCGCGAGCGCGAAGCCCCGCTGCTGGACGTCTGGTTCGCCGATCTGCGGCACGGTATCGCGGTGGGGGCGTACGGCGCACTGATCGAAACGACCGATGGCGGCGAAACCTGGAACGACATCAGCGACCGCCTCGACAACGAGGACGGTTATCACCTCAACGCCATCTCCCATATCGAAGGCTCCGGCCTGTTCATTGTCGGTGAGATGGGCAGCATGTTCCGCTCGACAGACCTAGGGCAGAGCTGGGAGCGTGTCGAAGCACCATACGAAGGGTCGCTGTTCGGCGTGCTGGGCGAGCGGCCTGGCGTGGTGCTGGCCTTCGGGCTGCGTGGACACCTGTTCCGCTCGGATGATTTCGGTACCAGCTGGAAACAGATCGAGGTGAGCGACGAAGGTCGTCCGCTGCGCTCCGGCCTCGCCGGCGGCGTGTTTACCGAGAGCGGCGTCGTGATCGTCGGGCATGGGGGTGCGGTGCTGACCAGCGGCGATGGCGGCCGGACGTTCAGCGTTATTCACCGTGGGGATCGGCGTTCGCTGGCGAGCGCACTGGTCAACGAGCGCGGTGAACTGGTTCTGGTCGGGCAGGGCGGGGTGTACCTCGCGGATGCGAACGGCGAAGAACTCGCTAAAAAACAATAAGAATCGGGGCATACACCATGAGTTCGCATCACCAGGACAAGGCAACATTTCTTGAGCGCCTGATCTTCAACAACCGGCCGGTCGTGATTCTGCTGTGTCTGCTGGCGAGCATCTTCCTGTTCTTCCAGGCGACGCAGGTTCGCCCGTCCACCAGTTTCGAAAAGATGATTCCGCTGAGTCATCCATACATCAAGAAGATGATCGAGTTTCGCAACGATCTGGCCAACCTGGGCAACACCGTGCGCATCTCGGTGGAGGCGAAGGAAGGCACTATCTTCACTCAGGAGTACATGGAAACGCTGCGGCAGATCCATGACGAGGCGTTCTACATCCCAGGCGTCGACCGCTCCGGCATGAAGTCGCTTTGGAGCCCAAGCGTGCGCTGGACCGAGGTGACGGAGGAGGGTTTCGACGGTGGCGAGGTGATCCCGCAGACTTACGATGGTTCCGCCGAAAGCCTGAACGAGCTGCGCAACAACGTGCTCAAGTCCGGCCAGATCGGCCGGCTGGTGGCGAACAACTTCCGCTCCTCCATCATCGACGTGCCGCTGCAGGAGTCGTACTCCGATCCGAACGATCAGAGCCGGCAGATCAAGCTGGATTACCAGAAGTTCTCCCATGAGCTCGAGGAGAAGATTCGCGACAAATACGAGGCGCAGAACCCCAACGTCGAGATCCATATCGTCGGCTTCGCCAAGAAGGTCGGGGATCTGATCGACGGTCTGGTCATGGTCGTCGCGTTCTTCGCCATCGCCTTCCTGATCACCCTGGTCCTGCTCTACTGGTTCACCTGGTGCATCCGCAGCACCATCGCGGTGCTGATCACCACGCTGATCGCGGTGGGCTGGCAGCTGGGGCTGATGCATCTGGTCGGTTTCGGCCTCGATCCCTATTCGATGCTGGTGCCGTTCCTGATCTTCGCCATCGGCATTTCCCACGGTGTGCAGAAGATCAACGGCATCGCGCAGCAGTCCAGCGATGCCGACGATGCGCTGACCGCCGCCCGGCGCACATTCCGCCAGCTGTTCCTGCCGGGCATGATCGCCATCCTGGCCGATGCGGTGGGCTTCATCACGCTGCTGATCATCGATATCGGGGTGATTCGCGAGTTGGCGATCGGTGCTTCCATCGGTGTGGCGGTGATCGTCTTCACCAACCTGATCCTGCTGCCGGTGGCCATTTCCTACATCGGTATCAGCAAGAAGGCGGTCGCGCGCAGCAAGAAGGATGCCGTCAGCGACCACCCGTTCTGGCGTCTGCTGTCCAACTTCGCGCACCCGGCGGTCGCACCGGTTTCAGTGGTGCTGGCGCTGCTGGTGGCGGTCGGTGGATTCTGGTACCAGAAACAGCATCTGCAGGTGGGCGACCTGGATCAGGGTGCGCCCGAGCTGCGTCCGGATTCGCGCTACAACCAGGACAACGATTTCGTCATCCGCAACTACTCCACCAGTTCCGATGTGCTGGTGGTGATGGTCAAAACCGCTCCTGAGGGCTGCTCGCACTACGACACGCTTTCGGCAATGGACGAGCTGATGTGGAAGATGGAAAACACCGAGGGTGTGCAGTCGGCGGTCTCCATGGTTTCGGTTGCCCGGCAGGGCATCAAAGGGATGAATGAGGGCAGCCTGAAATGGGAAACGCTGTCGCGCAACCAGGACGTGCTCAATAACTCGATTTCCCGCGCCGAGGGGCTGTACAACTCCGATTGCTCCGTGGCGCCGGTAATGGTGTTCCTCAATGACCACAAGGCCCAGACGCTCAAGCGAGTGGTTGCGGCCGTTGAGGCGTTCGCTGAGGAGAACAATCGCGAAGGGCTGGAGTTCCTGCTAGCCGCGGGTAATGCCGGTATCGAGGCCGCCACCAACGAGGTGATTGCCAAGTCGGAGCTGATCATCCTGATCCTGGTCTACCTGTGCGTGGCCGGCATGTGCCTGATCACCTTCCGCTCGCTGGCTGCCACGATCTGCATCGTGCTGCCGCTGATCCTGACCTCGATTCTCGGCAATGCGCTGATGGCCTTCCTCGGTATCGGCGTGAAGGTCGCGACGCTGCCGGTGATTGCGCTGGGTGTGGGTATCGGCGTGGACTACGGCATCTATATCTACAGCCGCCTGGAAAGCTTCCTGCGTGCCGGGCTGCCGCTGCAGGAGGCCTACTACGAAACGCTCAAGTCCACCGGCAAGGCGGTGCTGTTCACCGGTCTGTGCCTGGCGATCGGCGTGGCGACCTGGATGTTCTCGGCGATCAAGTTCCAGGCTGACATGGGCCTGATGCTGACTTTCATGTTCATCGTCAACATGTTCGGCGCCCTTTGGCTGCTGCCGGCACTGGCGCGCTTCCTGATCAAACCGGAGAAGCTGGCTGGCAAGGTGGGAGGTTCCTTGTTGGCGCACTGAAACACGCTTCGTCAGGTCGAGGCCCGCATCGTGAGATGCGGGCCTTTTTTTGCGCATGCGAATGCTGGCGATGTGTTTGCTTTCGAGCCAAGCGAAAGGGCATCGGCGTATAATCGCCCGCTTTTGTCCAGTGCAGAGGGAAGGTCATGCGCGAGCGCTTGCTGGCGACGGAGAAGGTGAAGTCGATCGACTGGTGCGAGGGGCGACTGCGCTTGCTGGACCAGCGCCGCCTACCGATGCAGGAGATCTGGCACACCTGCGATACCGCCGCCGACGTGGCTAGCGCGATCCGCGAGATGGTGGTGCGCGGTGCGCCGGCTATCGGAATCTGCGCCGCCTATGGACTGGCAATGGGGCTGCGCGCGCGCCTTGCCAACGAGGGTGACTGGCGCCTGGCGCTGGAAGAGGATTTCCGCCTGCTGGCCGAGTCGCGTCCGACCGCGGCGAATCTGTTCTGGGCCTTGAGGCAGATGCGCGAGCGGCTGGAACGACTCAAGCCGGGAGAAGACCCGCTGGTAGCGCTCGAAGCTCAGGCCGCTTCGATTCACGCCAGCGATCGCGAAGCCAACCTGACGATGGCGCAGTTCGGCCTGGAGCTGATCCGCAAGCACCGGGGCAGTCCGCAGAATCTGCTCACCCACTGCAATACCGGTGCACTGGCGAGCGGCGGATTCGGCACGGCGCTGGGGGTGATTCGCGCCGCGCATCTCGGCGGCCTGGTGGAGTGTGTCTATGTCGGTGAAACCCGTCCCTGGCTGCAGGGCTCGCGGCTGACCGCCTGGGAGCTGCAGGGCGAAGGTGTCCCGGTGTGCGTGCATGCGGATTCGGCGGCTGCGCACCTGCTCAAAACTCGCGCTATCAGCTGGATCATCGTCGGCGCCGATCGCATTGCCGCCAATGGCGATGTTGCCAACAAGATCGGCACCTACTCGCTGGCGGTCCTGGCCATGCACCACGGTGTGCGCTTCATGGTGGTGGCGTCGACTTCGGCAATCGACCTGACGCTGGAAAGCGGTGATGACATACCGCTGGAGGAGCGTGCCGGTACGGAACTGCTGGAGGTCAACGGCCAGCGCTGTGCTGCGGATGTCGAAACCTTCAACCCGGTCTTCGATATCACGCCGGCCGACCTGATCGACGTGATCGTCACCGAGAAAGGCGTGGTCGAGCGCCCAAGCACCGCAGGTATCGAGGCACTGCTGAGTCATAGGCGGCTGCATTGAATGTCGCTCGCGGCACGACAGTCTTTGATCCGCGTCGCAGGCCATCCGGCATGCTTCTTCGTTACGCCGTCGGCCTCCAGCGACTCCCCGCCTTGTGTTACCATTCCGCGCTTATCGCAGGACCCTGCTGACTAAAAGGAACCAGGCTTCCATGGGCGAACTGGCCAAAGAAATCCTCCCGGTCAATATCGAAGACGAACTCAAGCAGTCCTACCTCGATTACGCCATGAGCGTCATCGTCGGGCGGGCGCTGCCGGATGCGCGCGATGGCTTGAAGCCGGTGCATCGCCGCGTGCTTTTTGCCATGAGTGAGCTGGGCAACGACTGGAACAAGCCGTACAAGAAGTCTGCCCGTGTGGTCGGCGACGTGATCGGTAAATACCACCCACACGGCGATTCGGCGGTCTACGACACCATCGTGCGTATGGCTCAGCCGTTCTCGCTGCGCTACATGCTGGTCGACGGCCAGGGCAACTTCGGTTCGGTCGACGGCGACTCGGCGGCCGCCATGCGTTACACCGAGGTGCGCATGGCGCGCCTGGCGCACGAGCTGCTCGCGGACCTGGACAAGGAAACCGTCGACTGGGTGCCGAACTACGACGGCACCGAGCAGATTCCGGCGGTCATGCCGACCAAAGTCCCGAACCTGTTGGTCAACGGTTCCAGCGGTATCGCCGTGGGCATGGCGACCAACATTCCGCCGCACAACCTCGGCGAGGTCATCGACGGCTGTCTGGCGCTGATCGATAACGCCGACATCAGCATCGATGAGCTGATGCGCTACATTCCCGGTCCGGATTTCCCCACGGCAGGCATCATCAACGGCCGTGCCGGCATCATCGAGGCCTATCGTACCGGCCGTGGGCGCATCTATATCCGCGCGCGCGCCGATATCGAGGACATCGACAAGGTCGGCGGTCGTCAGCAGATCGTCATCACCGAGCTGCCGTATCAGCTGAACAAGGCGCGGCTGATCGAGAAGATCGCCGAGCTGGTGAAAGAGAAGAAGATAGAAGGTATCACCGAGCTGCGTGACGAGTCCGACAAGGACGGCATGCGCGTGGTCATCGAACTGCGTCGCGGCGAAGTGCCGGAGGTAATCCTCAACAACCTCTATGCCCAGACCCAGCTGCAGAGCGTATTCGGCATCAACGTGGTGGCGCTGGTCGATGGTCAGCCGCGCACGCTGAACCTCAAGGAGCTGCTGGAAGCGTTCGTTCGTCACCGCCGCGAAGTCGTCACCCGGCGTACCGTCTACGAACTGCGCAAGGCGCGTGAGCGTGGCCATATTCTCGAAGGCCAGGCGGTCGCGCTGTCCAACATCGATCCGGTCATCGCGCTGATCAAAGCGTCGCCGACGCCGGCCGACGCCAAGGATGCGCTGATTTCCACCGCGTGGGAGTCCAGCGCCGTTGAGGCGATGGTCGAGCGTGCCGGTGCCGATGCGTGCCGCCCGGAGAATCTCGATCCGCAGTACGGACTGCGCGAAGGCAAGTACTTCCTGTCGCCGGAGCAGGCCCAGGCGATTCTCGATCTGCGTCTGCACCGCCTGACCGGGCTCGAGCACGAAAAGCTGCTCAGCGAATACCAGGAAATCCTTGCTCAGATTGGCGAGCTGATCCGCATCCTGACCAACCCCGTGCGGCTGATGGAAGTCATTCGCGAGGAGCTGGAGAACGTCAAGCGCGATTTCGGCGATGCGCGTCGCACCGAGATTCTCGAATCCCGCCTGGACCTGACGCTGGCCGACCTGATCACGGAAGAAGAGCGCGTAGTCACCATTTCCCACGGCGGCTACGCCAAATCACAGCCGCTGGCCGCCTACCAGGCGCAGCGCCGCGGCGGCCGCGGCAAGGCCGCGACCGGGGTGAAGGAAGAGGATTACGTCGAGCACCTGTTGGTCGCCAACAGCCACACCACGCTGTTGCTGTTCTCCAGCAAGGGCAAGGTTTACTGGCTCAAGACCTACGAAATTCCCGAGGCATCGCGCACCTCGCGCGGCCGACCGTTGGTCAACCTGCTGCCGCTCGACGAGGGCGAGCGTATCACCGCCATGCTTCAGGTCGATCTGGAAGCGCTGCGCAAGCAGGCGCCAGAAGGCGACGAGGAGCTGGATGACGAAGCGCTGGTCATCGAGCACGACGAGGCGGATGAAAGCGAGTCGGAAGACGCCGACGATGACGGTCGGGATGAGCCGACCGGCGCCTACATCTTCATGGCGACCGCCAAGGGTACGGTCAAGAAGACGCCGCTGGTGCAGTTCAGCCGGCCTCGTACATCGGGCCTCATCGCACTGAAACTGGAGGACGGCGACACCCTGATTGCCGCCGCCGTGACGGATGGCGCGCGAGAAGTGATGATGTTCTCCGATGGCGGCAAGGTCATCCGTTTCAAGGAAAGCAAGGTTCGCATCATGGGCCGCAACGCCCGCGGTGTGCGCGGTATGCGTCTGCCCGAAGGGCAGCGCATCATCTCGATGCTGATTCCGGAATCGGGTGCGCAGATCCTTACCGCATCCTTGCGTGGCTACGGCAAGCGCACCGCGATGGAAGAGTTTCCACGCCGCGGCCGCGGTGGTCAGGGCGTCATCGCCATGGTCACCAACGAGCGTAACGGTCCGCTGATCGGTGCCGTGCAGGTGCTCGAGGGCGAGGAAATCATGCTGATTTCCGACCAGGGCACGTTGGTGCGCACGCGCGTCGACGAAGTGTCGTCGCTGGGTCGTAACACGCAGGGTGTCACGCTGATCAAGCTCGGCAAGGGTGAGCACCTGGTCGGCCTGGAGCGGGTGCAGGAACCGTCCGAAGAGGAAGTGCTGGAGGACATCGAGGCGCTGCTCGACGAGGAAGCGCTGGAGAAAGAGATGCCCGTGATCAGCACCGAACCGAGTGAAGACGAGTTGCTGGGCGGCGCTGGCGACGTGTCGCCTGATGTCGTGCCTACCGACGACGAGCAGTGATCTGGCGGCAAGCGACCGCTTGAGTGGGTGCCCCTTCGCCACACCTGGCGAAGGGGAGTTGTTCCGAATGGCTGGTTATCAAATTCGATTGAGAGCAAACGACGTGAGCAAACGCGCCTTTAACTTCTGCGCCGGTCCGGCCGCACTTCCGGAAGCTGTCCTGCAACGCGCCCAGGCGGAACTCCTCGACTGGCAGGGCCGCGGCCTGTCGGTGATGGAAATGAGCCATCGCAGTGACGAATACACCGCTATCGCCAGCAAGGCCGAGCAGGATCTGCGCGATCTGCTGGCGATTCCGTCGAATTACAAGGTGCTGTTCCTGCAGGGCGGCGCTAGCCAGCAGTTCGCTGAGATTCCGCTGAATTTGCTGCCCGAAGAGGGCGTCGCCGACTATGTCGACACCGGTATCTGGTCGCGCAAGAGCATGGAAGAGGCGCGTCGTTTCGGTACCGTCAACCTGGCCGCCAGCGCCAAACCCTACGACTATTTCGCGATTCCCGGGCAGAACGAGTGGCAGCTGAGCGACAACGCGGCCTATTTGCATTACGCCAGCAACGAGACCATTGGCGGCCTTCAGTTCGACTGGGTGCCGGACCTGGGTGACACGCCGCTGGTGGTCGACATGTCGTCCGACATTCTGTCGCGACCGATCGATGTGTCGCAGTTCGGCCTGATCTACGCCGGCGCACAGAAGAACATCGGTCCCAGCGGTCTGGTGGTGGTGATCGTGCGCGAAGACCTGCTCGGCCGCGCCCGCTCCAGCTGCCCGACGATGCTTGATTACAAGATCGCGGCGGACAACGGTTCGATGTACAACACCCCGGCGACGTTCTCGTGGTACCTCTCCGGGCTGGTCTTCGAATGGCTGAAGGAGCAGGGCGGCCTGGAGACGATGGAGCAACGCAACCGCGCCAAGCAGGAGCTGCTCTACGGCTTCATCGATTCGAGCGAGTTCTACACCAATCCCATCAGCATCAACGCGCGCTCCTGGATGAACGTGCCGTTCCGCCTGGCTGACGAGCGTCTGGACAAGACCTTCCTCGCCGGTGCGGATGCACGCGGGCTGCTCAACCTCAAGGGCCATCGCTCGGTCGGCGGCATGCGCGCGTCGATTTATAACGCGGTCGGACTGGATGCCGTCGAGGCGCTGGTCGCCTACATGAGCGAGTTCGAGAAGGAGCACGGCTGATGAGCCAGGCCGATCAGCTCAAGGCGTTGCGTGTGCGCATCGACAGCCTCGACGAGAAGATTCTCGAACTGATCAGCGAACGCGCCCGCTGTGCCCAGGAGGTGGCGCGGGTGAAGACCGCCACGCTCGCCGAAGGCGAGCAGGCGGTGTTCTATCGCCCTGAGCGTGAGGCCTGGGTGCTCAAGCACATCATGGAGCTGAACAAGGGTCCTCTGGATAACGAGGAAATTGCCCGCCTGTTCCGCGAAATCATGTCCTCCTGCCTGGCACTGGAGCAGCCGTTACGGGTGGCCTACCTCGGGCCGGAAGGCACATTCTCCCAGGCGGCGGCGCTCAAGCACTTCGGCCACTCGGTGATCAGTACGCCGATGGCGGCCATCGACGAGGTATTCCGCGAGGTGGTTGCCGGTGCGGTGAATTTCGGCGTGGTGCCGGTAGAAAACTCCACTGAAGGCGCCGTCAACCATACGCTGGATAGCTTCCTCGAGCACGACATCGTCATCTGCGGTGAGGTTGAGCTGCGTATCCACCACCATCTGTTGGTGGGCGAGACGACCAAGACCGATCGCATTACCCGTATCTATTCCCACGCCCAGTCACTGGCGCAGTGCCGCAAGTGGCTTGATTCGCATTATCCGAACGTCGAGCGCGTGGCGGTTTCCAGTAACGCCGATGCGGCCAAGCGCGTGAAAAGCGAGTGGAATTCCGCAGCAATCGCCGGCGACATGGCGGCGCAGCTGTATGGCCTGCAGAAGTTGGCCGAGAAGATCGAAGATCGCCCGGACAACTCCACGCGCTTCCTCATCATCGGTAACCAGGAAGTACCGCCGACCGGCGACGACAAGACCTCGATCATCGTATCGATGCGAAACAAGCCGGGGACTTTGCACGAGCTGCTGATGCCATTCCATGCCAATGGCATCGATCTCACCCGTATCGAGACGCGTCCGTCGCGTAGCGGTAAGTGGACGTACGTGTTCTTCATCGACTTCCTCGGCCATCATCAGGATCCGCTGATCAAGGATGTGCTGGAGAAGATCGGGAAGGAGGCGGTGGCACTGAAGGTGCTAGGTTCCTATCCGAAGGCGGTACTTTAAAGGCAGCCGCAGGCTGGCGCTCAAGCCGCATATGGTTCGGCGACGGCTGCTGCCTGCGACTCGAAGCTCGAGGCTTTTTAGCTATGTCCTGTGATTTCCTCGCTCTGGCGCAGCCAGGCGTGCAAAAGCTGTCTCCCTATGTGCCGGGTAAGCCGGTCGATGAACTGGCGCGCGAGTTGAACCTCGATCCGGCGGGTATCGTCAAGCTGGCGAGCAATGAGAACCCGCTCGGTCCGAGCCCTCGTGTGCTGGAAGCCATTCGCAATGAGCTGGCGGAGCTGACCCGCTATCCCGACGGCAATGGTTTCGTGCTCAAGCAGCAACTGGCCCAACACTATGCGCTGCAGATCGATCAGATCACGCTGGGCAACGGTTCCAACGACATACTCGAGCTGGTGGCGCGTGCCTATCTGGCGCCGGGTCTGAACGCGGTGTTCAGCGCGCATGCCTTCGCGGTCTATCCGATCGCGACCCAGGCGGTGGGTGCGCAGGGCAAGGTAGTGCCGGCGCGTGATCACGGCCATGACCTGGATGCCATGCTGGCGGCGATCGACGAAAATACCCGCGTGGTGTTTATCGCCAACCCCAACAACCCAACCGGCACCTGGTTCGATGCCGAGGCGCTCGAGCGTTTCCTTGCGCGCGTACCGGAGGCGGTATTGGTGGTGCTGGACGAGGCCTATATTGAGTATGCCGAGGGCGGCGAGCTGCCGGATGGCCTGGAGTTTCTCGCTGCGCATCCCAATCTGCTGGTATCGAGGACCTTTTCCAAGGCCTATGGGTTGGCGGCGTTGCGCGTGGGCTACGCCGTTTCCTCAGCGCAAATCGCCGATGTGCTCAACCGCGTTCGCCAGCCGTTCAATGTCAACAGTCTGGCCATGGCCGCCGCTTGCGCAGCGCTGGGCGATACGGAGTATCTGGCTGCCAGCCGCGCGGCTAACGCCGCCGGCATGCGCCAGCTGGAAGCGGCGTTCGCCGAGCTCGGCCTGCGCTGGATTCCCTCGAAAGGCAATTTCATTGCCGTCGACTTCGGACGCGACGCGGCGCCGATCAACCATGCTCTCCTGCAGGAGGGTGTGATTGTGCGGCCGTTGGCCGGCTACGGCATGCCGACCTTTCTGCGCGTGTCGATCGGCACCGAGGCGGAGAATGCGCGCTTCATCGAGGCATTGCACAAGGTGCTTGCCCAGTGAGCAAAGCCTCGGCAGCCGTTGCGCGCGAACCCCTCGTTGGTCGGTTGGTGGTCATCGGCCTCGGTCTGATCGGTGGTTCTTTCGCCAAGGGACTGCGGGAGCTGAAACTGTGTCGCGAGGTCGTCGGTTTCGATCTGGACGCCCGTTCCCGCGAGCTGGCGGTCGAACTGGGTGTGGTCGATTACTGTGCCGAAACTCTGGAGCAAGCCTGCGCCGATGCTGATGTGATCCAGCTGGCCGTGCCGATCCTGGCGATGGAAAAGCTGCTGGCGCAACTGGCTAGGCTCGACCTGGGCGATGCGGTGCTCACCGATGTCGGCAGCGCGAAGGGCAACGTCGTGCGCTGTGCACGCGACGTCTTCGGTAGCATGCCCGCTCGTTTCGTCCCTGGGCACCCGATCGCCGGTTCCGAGCAGAGCGGAGTCACCGCCGCGCAGGGTTCGTTGTTCCGCCGACATAAGGTGATACTGACGCCGTTGGCCGACACCGACCCGACCGCCCTGGCACTGGTGCATCGGCTGTGGTCGGCGCTGGGTGCGGATGTCGAGCACATGGAGGTTCGCCACCACGATGAAGTGCTTGCCGCAACCAGCCATCTGCCGCATCTGCTGGCGTTTGGCTTGGTCGACTCGCTGGCCAAGCGCCACGAAAACCTGGAGATATTTCGTTATGCGGCCGGCGGTTTCCGGGATTTCACCCGCATCGCCGGCAGCGACCCGGTGATGTGGCACGACATCTTCCTCGCCAACCGCGAAGCGGTGCTGCACACCCTGGACGATTTTCGTAGCGACCTCGATGCGTTGCGCGCCGCGGTCGATGAAGGAGACGGGCACAAGCTGCTCGGCGTGTTCACTCGCGCCCGCGCCGCCCGGGAACATTTCAGCAAAATACTGGCTCGCAGAGCCTATGTGGACGTTATGCATTCCAATGATCTGATCTTCCTGGCCAATCCGGGCGGCAGCCTGGCGGGACGGCTGCGCGTACCGGGCGACAAGTCGATTTCCCATCGCTCCATCATGCTTGGCTCGCTGGCCGAGGGCACTACCGAGGTGGAAGGCTTCCTAGAGGGCGAGGACGCGTTGGCCACCATCCAGGCCTTTCGGGACATGGGCGTGGTCATCGAAGGGCCGCAGCAAGGTCGCGTGACCGTGCACGGTGTCGGCCTGCATGGCCTGAAGGCCCCGCCGGGGCCGATCTACCTGGGGAATTCCGGCACATCCATGCGCTTGCTGGCCGGCCTGCTCGCCGCACAGCCTTTCGATACCACACTGACCGGCGATGCCTCGCTCTCCAAGCGCCCGATGAATCGCGTTGCCAAGCCGCTACGAGAAATGGGAGCGGTCATCGAGACCGAGGCGGACGGGCGCCCGCCGCTAACGATCCGCGGCGGTCAGCGTCTATCGGGCATGCACTACGAGATGCCGATGGCCAGCGCACAGGTCAAGTCCTGTCTGTTGCTGGCCGGTCTGTATGCGGCCGATCAGACCTCCGTCACCGAACCGGCGCCGACGCGCGATCACACCGAGCGCATGTTGCGCGGCTTCGGCTATCCGGTGGATGTGCAGGGCAGCACCGCACGGGTTGCATCCGGGCACAAACTGCGCGCGACTCACATTGAGGTGCCAGCAGATATTTCCTCGGCAGCTTTCTTCATGGTGGCCGCGAGCATCGCGCCAGGTTCGGACGTGTTGCTTGAGCATGTCGGCATCAACCCGACGCGGACTGGCGTGATCGATATCCTCAAGCTGATGGGTGCCGATATCACGCTGGAGAACCGGCGTGAGGTCGGCGGTGAGCCGGTCGCCGATATCCGCGTGCGGGCCGTCGGGCTCAAGGGCATCGATATTCCCGAGGAGCTGGTGCCGCTGGCGATCGACGAATTCCCAGTGCTGTTCGTGGCTGCGGCCTGCGCACAAGGCCGTACCACGCTACGTGGGGCCGAGGAGCTGCGGGTCAAGGAATCTGACCGCATCCAGGTGATGGCTGACGGTTTGCAGACCCTGGGCGTACAGGCGCAGCCGACGCCCGACGGGATCGTCATCGAAGGCGGCCCGATGGGCGGCGGTGAAGTCTGGGCACATGGCGACCACCGTATCGCCATGTCCTTCAGCGTGGCCGCGCTGCGGGCCAGCGCGCCGATTCGCATTCACGACTGTGCCAACGTCGCCACCTCGTTCCCCAATTTCCTCGCCCTGGCCGAACGCGCCGGAATGCGCGTGCACGCGGAGGGTGGATCATGATTGCTACGGCTCCCGTTATCACGATCGATGGGCCGAGCGGCTCCGGCAAGGGGACGGTCGCGGCGTTGCTGGCCGGCCAGCTCGGTTGGAAATTTCTCGACTCCGGTGCGCTGTATCGGCTGCTGGCGTTTGCCGCGCGCAACCACGGCGTCGATCTGACCAATGAGGAAGCGTTGAAGGTCCTGGCGGCGCACCTCGATGTGCAGTTCGATAGCGCACACGACGGACACGGCATGGTCATCATCCTCGAAGGCGAGGATGTCACTGAATCCATCCGCAACGAACAAGTCGGCGCCGGCGCCTCACAGGTCGCCGCGCTGCCGGCGGTCCGCGAGGCCCTGTTGCAGCGGCAGAAGGCATTCCGCGAAATGCCCGGCCTGGTCGCCGACGGCCGGGACATGGGCACGGTGGTGTTTCCCGACGCGCCGCTCAAGGTTTTCCTTACCGCGAGCGCTGAAGAGCGTGCACGCCGCCGATACCTGCAGTTGAAGGCGCGTGGCGATGATGTTAACCTCGCGAGTCTTCTCGAGGAGATTCGGGCGCGCGATGAGCGCGATACCCAGCGTGCGGTGGCGCCGCTGAAACCGGCAGTCGATGCCATTCAGCTGGATTCCACTACACTTTCCATCGAGCAGGTGCTGCAACAGATTATGGGCGAGGTCGCCAAGCGCGATCTGGCCTGATGAACGGAACGTCGAAAGGCGGTCAGACAGACCGGCGAGACGAGTGATCGCCCCACCGGCTGTTAACAAGGAGGCATGTGGGAGACCAGACCCAGTCCCGCAGGCCTTTTTTTATATGAATGAACCCATATCGTCTGGGATGTGGAGATTGGGCGGATCCTCGCCCGAAAACAGCAGGAATCAACATGAGCGAAAGCTTCGCAGAACTTTTTGAAGAAAGCCTGAAGTCCCTCGACATGCAGCCGGGTGCCATCATCACCGGTCTGGTGGTCGACATCGACGGTGACTGGGTCACTGTCCATGCCGGTCTGAAATCCGAGGGCGTCATCCCGGTCGAGCAGTTCTACAACGAGCAGGGCGAGCTGACCATCAAGGTGGGTGACGAGGTCCACGTTGCTCTTGACGCGGTGGAAGATGGCTTTGGCGAAACCAAGCTGTCCCGTGAAAAGGCCAAGCGCGCGGAATCCTGGATTGTTCTGGAAGCGGCTTTCGCTGCAGAGGAAGTGGTCAAGGGCGTCATCAACGGCAAGGTCAAAGGTGGCTTCACCGTCGACGTCAACGGCATCCGTGCGTTCCTGCCGGGTTCGCTGGTCGATGTCCGCCCGGTGCGCGATACCGCTCACCTGGAAGGCAAAGAGCTGGAATTCAAGGTCATCAAGCTCGACCAGAAGCGCAACAACGTTGTCGTTTCCCGTCGCAGCGTCCTGGAAGCCGAGAACAGCGCCGAGCGCGAAGCTCTGCTGGAATCCCTCCAGGAAGGCCAGCAGGTCAAGGGTATCGTCAAGAACCTCACCGACTACGGTGCGTTCGTTGACCTGGGCGGCGTCGATGGTCTGCTGCACATCACCGACATGGCCTGGAAGCGCATCAAGCATCCGTCCGAGATCGTCAATGTTGGTGACGAGATCGATGTCAAGGTGCTGAAGTTCGACCGCGAGCGCAACCGCGTATCGCTGGGTCTGAAGCAGTTGGGCGAAGATCCGTGGGTTGCCATCAAGGCCCGCTACCCGGAAAACACCCGCGTCATGGCACGCGTCACCAACCTGACCGACTACGGCTGCTTCGCCGAGCTGGAAGAAGGTGTCGAGGGTCTGGTGCACGTGTCCGAAATGGACTGGACCAACAAGAATATCCACCCGTCGAAGGTCGTACAGGTCGGCGACGAAGTGGAAGTCATGGTTCTGGACATCGACGAAGAGCGTCGTCGCATCTCCCTGGGTATCAAGCAGTGCAAGTCCAACCCATGGGAAGACTTCTCCAGCCAGTTCAACAAGGGCGACCGCATCTCCGGCACCATCAAGTCGATCACCGATTTCGGTATCTTCATCGGTCTGGACGGCGGCATCGACGGTCTGGTTCACCTGTCCGACATTTCCTGGAACGAAGCCGGTGAAGAAGCCGTGCGTCGCTTCAAGAAGGGCGACGAGCTGGACACCGTTATCCTGTCGGTCGATCCGGAGCGTGAGCGTATCTCCTTGGGCATCAAGCAGCTGGAAGACGATCCGTTCTCCAACTACGCTGCCGTCAATGACAAGGGCAGCATCGTTCGCGGTACCGTGAAAGAAGTTGACGCCAAAGGCGCCATCATCGATCTGGGCAACGATATCGAAGCGACCCTGAAGGCGTCCGAAATCAGCCGTGACCGCGTTGAAGATGCGCGCAATGTGCTGAAGGAAGGCGACGAAGTCGAAGCCAAGATCATCAGCATCGACCGCAAGTCCCGCGTGATCAGCCTGTCCATCAAGTCCAAAGACGTCGAAGACGAGAAGGATGCGATGAAAGAGCTGCGCACCAAGCAGGAAGTTGAAAGCACCGGCCCGACCACCATTGGTGATCTGATCCGTGCTCAGATGGAAAACCAGAACTAAGTTCAGGCTTTTCGTTGAAAAAAGGGCGACCTCGGTCGCCCTTTTTTATGGCTGTGATTTCGCGATCTACCGACTGGATCAGTGCGCCTTGTGTGAGCGCGCTGCCAGCGCATGATTGACCTGCAGCCAATTCTCCACGGCTTCCGCGCCGATTTCGCTGAACACTTTCTCCAGCAGGCGAACCTGCTCGCGCCGCAGCTGCTGTTCGAGCTTTGCACCCTCGTCGGTGAAGCGCAGCATGCGCTTGCGCTTGTCGTCCTCGGCAGTAAGGCTTTCCACCAGATGCATCTCGACCAACTGGCGCAAGGGCGTGTTAAGCGCCTGCTTGCTCACGCCCAGATAGCCGAGCAGTTCCTTCACGCTGAGTCCTGGGTAACTACCGATGAAAAAGAGAATGCGATGGTGCACGCGTGAGAGACCGCGGCGAGCGAGGATCGCGTCAGGCTTGGCGGTGAAGGCTTGGTAACCCAGAAAGAAGGTTTCCATTATCCGCCGTTGGGTGTTGCTTTTTTTTAGGTCAGTCATATTGACGTATTTATTCTGACGAGAGTAGTTTTGGTCAAGAAGTTTGACTCATTTTGCTTGCCTCCGCATCCGGTGCCCAATGGCCTTCTCCGAACGTATCGACCGCCTGAAAAGCTCTCTCATCCGCGAAATTCTTGCTGCTGCGCAGCGACCTGAAGTCATGTCGTTCGCCGGCGGCCTGCCCGCCGAACCGATGTTGCCGAAAGTCGACTGGGCACAGATGCCGGCCAGCATGGGGCAATACGGCATGAGTGAAGGCGAGCCCATGCTACGTGAGCTGATCGCGGCACAGGCGCGTGAGCTGGGCATTCAATGCGAAGCGAGTCAGGTATTGATCGTCAGCGGTTCCCAGCAGACCCTGGACCTGGCATCGAAGCTGTTCATCGATCCTGGTACCGAGGTGCTGGTCGAAGCGCCGACCTATCTTGCCGCGCTGCAGGCCTTCCAGTTGTTCGGGGCTCACTGTCTGGAGGTGCCACAGGAGACCGATGGTCCTGAATTGGGCGCCTTGCGGCAGCGACTGGAGCAGCACAAGCCGGCGTTCGCCTACCTGATTCCGACCTTTCAGAACCCATCCGCGGTGCGTTATAGCGAGGCCAAGCGGGAGGCAGTGGCCGCGCTGCTCGACGAGTTCGGTGTGACGCTGATCGAGGATGAGCCGTATCGCGAGCTAGTGTTTGACCAGGGTAGCGCTACTCCGATCGTCAGCCGTTTGCGCAGTGCCAGCTGGATCTATACCGGTACGGTGTCGAAGACGCTTCTGCCAGGCTTGCGCGTTGGTTATCTGATTGCCAGTCAGGACCTGTTTCCCTATCTGTTGCGGTTGAAGCAGTCAGCGGACCTGCACACCAATCGTATCGGCCAGTGGCAGGCGTTACAGTGGCTGGGAAGCCAGCACTACAACGAGCATCTGGCCGAGCTCCGTAACTTCTACCGTCTGCGCCGAGATGCGATGCAGGCCGCGCTTGTCGAACACTTTTCTGACCTTGCGACTTGGGAAACGCCGCAGGGTGGCCTGTTCTTCTGGCTGGTTCTCAGGCGGCCACTGGATACCCGCACATTGCTGAAGCCTGCGCTGGAACAGGATGTGGTTTTCATGCCGGGCGAACCGTTTTTCAGTGAGCCGGACCGGCATCCGGGCTATCTGCGGCTGAATTTCAGCCATGTTGCGCCGGAGCGGCTCGGAGAAGGCCTGCGCCGCTTGGCCGGGGTGATACGCAATGCGTTGGCTGCCGAGGCGGCTTGAAAGAGCGCCGTGGTGACTTTAGGGGATGCGAGCATGTACAAGGTTTATGGCGATTATCGTTCGGGCAACTGTTACAAGATCAAGCTGATGCTGCATCTGCTCGATCAGCCGTACGAGTGGGTGCCGGTCAACATCCTGCGCGGGGAGACGCGCTCTGAAGAGTTTCTGAAGAAGAACCCGAACGGCAAGATCCCGGTGCTCGAACTGGAAGATGGCTCGTGCCTGTGGGAATCCAATGCGATCCTGAATTATCTGGCTGAAGGCAGTGAGTTTCTGCCCAGCGATCCGCGCCTGCGCACCCAGGTGTTGCAATGGCAGTTCTTCGAGCAATATAGCCATGAGCCCTTCCTCGCCGTGGCCCGCTACATCAAGGTGTATCTCGGCATGCCGGAGGAGCGCCGCGAAGAGTACGAGGCCAAGCAGTTGGACGGCTATCACGCGCTCAATGTGATGGAGCAGCAGTTGCTGCGCACCCCGTACCTGGTCGGCGATTGCTATTCGATTGCGGATGTCGCGCTCTATGCCTACACACACGTGGCGGAGGAGGGAGGCTTCGATCTTTCAGGCTATCCGGCGATTCGTGCCTGGCTGCAGCGCGTTGCCAGCCATCCCCGGCATGTAGGAATGTTCGACTGATCGATAGAGCCGGATCGGTGAGGCGGTGAGCAGGCAGCCCTGATCGGGCTGCCAATGCGCGGCTGAATAGAGCTACTTGACCAGGCCGAGGAATTCGGCGCGGGTTGCGGCGTTGTTGCGGAACTGCCCGAGCATCACCGAGGTGACCATCGACGAGTTCTGCTTCTCCACGCCGCGCATCATCATGCACATGTGCTGCGCCTCGATTACCACCGCTACGCCAGCGGCATTGGTGACCTGCTGCACAGCTTCGGCGATCTGACGGGTCAGGTTTTCCTGTATCTGCAGGCGGCGCGCATACATGTCGACGATCCGGGCTACCTTCGAAAGCCCCAGCACCTTGCCGTTAGGTAGGTAAGCGACATGAGCCTTGCCAATGAAGGGCAGCATGTGGTGCTCGCATAGCGAATACAGTTCGATGTTCTTCACCAGCACCATTTCACTGTTGTCGGAACTGAACAGCGCGTCGTTGGTGACTTCTTCGAGGGTTTGCTGGTAGCCCTTGCACAGATACTGCATGGCTTTGGCGGCACGCTTGGGTGTGTCGAGCAAGCCTTCGCGGGTAACGTCCTCGCCAAGTTTGGCGAGAATCTGGGTGTACTGTTGTTCCAGGGACATTGAACTACCTGTCAGCTGCATGGGGGCGCAAACGCGAAAGGGTAGGCGGCAGTCGTTCGGCTGGCAAGTGCCAAGCAGGTTACGAATCGGCCATTACCCTGTGGCAATGGCGCTATTCGTCCCGGCCTTCGAGCATTGTGCGCTTGAGCATGACGTAGACCGCACCGGCACCACCGTGGCGAGGTGTGCAGGAGGCGAAGCCCAGCACCTGGGGATGCTGGCGCAGCCAGGTATTGACGTGGCTCTTGATCAGAGGGCGTTTGCCGTCAAGACGCGCCGCTTTGCCGTGCGTGATGCGAACACAACGGATTTCGTACTTGCTGGCTTCGGCGATGAAATCCCAAAGCTGCTCGCGGGCGCGTTCGACCGAAAGACCGTGCAGGTCGAGGCTGCCCTCGAACTGAATCTGTCCCGCCTTCAGTTTGCGCATCTGCGCATCCTGCACACCCGGACGGGCCCAGTAGAGTTCGTCTTCGGCGCCTACGTCGATGACGAACTGATCGGATAGGCCGTCGATGCGCACTTGTTCGACGCTGATCTGTGCGTTGGCGCGGCGTTTGGCGATCTGCTCGCGATTGCCGCGTGGCTTGCCGGTTTCGGCGCGCACATGGGTGATCGGTTTGACGCCCTTCACGGCGGACTTGAACAGGGAAAAATCGTCGTCTTCTTGCATGGGACCTCCTGCAGCGCGCCAGTTTATCCCAGGTTGCGGGACAAGGGGCGCATGGCCTGGGACGGGCCGCATCAAGGTTAGTCGCGTCTTTTCATCAGGCCAGGGGAGAGACTCAGCTCGCTTGAGCGCCGGAGCCGGCGGCGGCACCAGCGCCAGAGAAACAGGGCAATCGCGATCAACGCCAGACCAAGCACCAGCGCCGTCAGCGCGGCATCTCTGGCTGCCAGAGCGCCGAGTGAGCTGCCGTAACCAGCCAGAGACGCCGTGCCGACGACCATCAGCAGTAAGCCGATAATGGCGAGCAGCGCAGCAATCGCAACGATGAGGCGTCTGCCCCAGCTCCCTCGTTCGGACGGGCGCAGGCGGCGAGCATCGAATCCATCGGAAAGCTTCATTGCGGTTACCTCTCGATGAACAGGCTATGACCGGCACGCGGCCGGTCAGGTTCATTCGCCAGGGCGGTACCGCCGGCCGCGGCGTTCAGCGGGCCAAGGCCGCGACGTTCGGCACGCAAACCGCGAAATTGTCGGCCAGGATGGTCATTTCCATCCGATGGACCTGATCGGCATCCACGCTGCCTTCACCCATCGGCAGATTGCGCGTTGCGCATGCGCTATCGACCAGCGTGCAGCGGTAGCCATAATCCTTGGCGGCCCGCACCGTGGTGCTGATGCTGGAATGGGTCATGAAGCCGCATACGATGAGGTCCAGACGGCCGTGCTTCTGCAGCAGGTCATGCAGGTCGGTGCCGGCGAACGCATTGGGCAGGCGCTTCGCAACTACTGCTTCGCCCGGCAGTGGTGCGGCTTCCGGCATGATCTGACCGCGAAAACCCTGCGGATCGAACAGGCCGCCAGTGATTCCCAGATGATGAACGTGTACCACCGGAGCACCGGCTTCGCGGGCGGCTGCCAGCAGGCGGGTAATTTCCGGCAGCGCGATGGGCAGCGCCGGCAAAGCCAGCACGCCAGTGCGATATTCTTCTTGAGCGTCGATGACCAGCAGAGTGGCGTTCGCCAATGTTGCGGGCGCGTAACTGCGGCCACTGAGTTGAAGCATGGTCTGTGGCGTGGTCATTATCGACTCCTTTTGAATGGGGGGCTGATTGTGGCGCCAGAATGCGGCGATGTGAACCATCTTGACCGCACACGGGTCAGGATGGGGCCGGCCAGCGCTGACCCGGCATGGCTTGCCGGAGGCGGGCAGGGTACTGCGCGGCGGCGCGATAGTGGTGCAATCAAAGTGCGTATTTACAAAGCGGCGCGCGCCGGTCGACCCTCTGCCGGCAGAGTAGCGAGCACGCGCTCGCAGCCGCTCGCGGGGCCCTGTTAAACTCCGCGCCCTTTTACCGGAGATGTCGTCATGAGCGCTTCGCCCTCACGTCTGCGCACCCTGCGCGACTATGTTCGCTGGGCCGTCAGCCAGTTTCACCGCGCGCAGCTGTTCTTCGGTCATGGCACCGACAACGCCTGGGACGAGGCACGCCAATTGGTGCTCGGCGCGCTGCATCTGCCGTGGGCCATGTCCGATGCCTATCTGGATTGTCGCCTGGAAGACGATGAATGCGCGCACCTGGAGGCGCTGCTGCGCAGGCGCATCGAGGAGCGCGTGCCGGCGGCGTATCTTCTCGGCGAGGCCTGGTTCTGCGGCTTGCCGTTCATCGTCGACGAGCGTGTGCTGATTCCGCGCTCGCCCATCGCCGAGCTGATCGAGCAGCGCTTCCGCCCCTGGCTCGCGCACGAACCCGCGCGGATTCTCGACCTGTGTACCGGCTCAGGCTGCATCGGCATCGCCTGTGCCTACGAGTTTCCTGACGCCGAGGTCGTGTTGGCGGACCTCTCTTTCGATGCGCTGGAAGTGGCCAACCAGAACATCGAACAGCACGAACTGGAAGAGCGGGTCTACACGGTGCAGAGCGACGGCTTCGATGGTCTACCGGGCCAGCGTTTCGATCTGATCGTGTCCAATCCGCCCTATGTCGATGCGGAGGACTTCGCCGACATGCCTGCCGAATATCATCACGAGCCCGCGCTGGGGCTGGCCTGCGGCGATGATGGCCTGAACCTGGTGCGTCGTATGCTGGCCGAGGCGGCCGATCACCTGAGCGAGCACGGCACGCTGATCGTGGAAGTGGGCAACAGTCAGGTGCATGTCGCCGAACTGTATCCGGAAGTGGACTTCACGTGGCTGGAGTTCGCCAAGGGCGGGCATGGCGTGTTCCTGCTGGCCGCCCGGCAATGCCGGGAGCATCAGGCGTTGTTCCGCGCACGCCTGACGCAGCGCTGATCAGCGCGTCGCCATCCAGATCAGCAGGCCGGCCTGGAACAGCGCGAAGACGATCAGACAGACAATGGTGAAGCGCAACGCGCCGTCTTCGCGACGCAAACGGCTCATGCGCTCCTGCATCTGGCGAATCTGCGAGTCCTGCTCCTGAAGATTGCGATCGGCCTGTTCGAGCATCGCGGCCGCATCGAGCAGCTCGATGATCTGCACCTTTTCGGCATTCCAGTCGCCACGCAATGCGCTCACGCGTGGTGCGCCATAGGTGGCTTTCGGCGATGTCTGCGGGTAGTCGACGTCGAAGCCCTGGGTACGCAGGCAGTGATCCCGACGCAGCCTCGCGTCCTCGCTGGCCGAGTCGTTCGCCAGCGAGCCACCTTCGACGAGGTAGTGCGACCAGCGCTTCTGCGCCCAGGCGATGCCCTGGGCGAGCAGGAAACGGCCCAACCCTCGATTGACGGGTTCGAGATTCAGTCCGCTGTCCGGGCCAAAGCGCAGCTCCTTGCTGCGATGGTCCGCCCAGACTTCCAGCACGTTGCGCTTTCGCGAGAGGACCTGCCCCGGCAGATTGATGTGCAGGCGTAGCAGGCTCTGGTCCGCGCTGTGCCGCTCCACGCGTGCCAGTTCCACGAAACGCAGCGGCCGTGGCCCGCCATCGCGTTCGGTCGGCAGCGGTGCGAGGCGTAGCAGGTGGAAGCGTTCGGGCACCAGATCGGCCCATGGATGCTGTGGCGGCGGCGGAGTGTCGGGGGCGTTGGTATCAGTCATCGGCGCGTTCCTTGGCTGCGCTGACTCGCAAGCGGTTTGCGGTTGAGTCGCCGGCTTATCGGCCGGAAGCTGAAGGACTGGATGCTGGCAGGATGCCATTTCGCTCAAGAAAACGCGCAATTCGCTGCAATAGCGCCTCGGCGATGGGCAGTTGCGGCGCATCGTAGGAGGCCAGTTGCTGGTGCCCGGTCGCCGGGACGATGCGCAGCACGTGGTTCATGCCCGCGATCAGCGCGAGTTCGGCATTCGGTTTGGCTTGCTTGAGCGCTTGCGCGTCGCGTGCGCCCACCTGGATGTCGTGTGTGCCCTGGACGATCAGCGTCGGTACCTCGACGGCGGCGATAGCGGCGGCCGGGTCCTGGGCGAACAGCGAAATCAGGTAGGGTTGCACGCTGGGCCGGAACAGCACCTGCAGCGGTTCCGGGATCTCGGCATGGCTGCGGCCGGCCTCTAGCTCATCGATGAGGAAATGACTGGTGGCCAGCAATGCTGGCGGCAAGCGGCCCTGCAGCTGTTCGCGCAGCACCTCGCCGATGGGGCGGCCACTGCCGGCGATGCTGATCAATGCCGCGGCGCCTGACTGCGGCGCCGCGAGGCTGGCGATCAGCGCGCCTTCACTGTGGCCGATGAGGATCAGCTGACCCAAACGCGGATCCTCGCGCAGGCGAGCGCTCCAGGCCTGCACGTCGCGGACGTAGGCATCCACGCTGAGGTCGCGTTCCTGCGGCGCTGCCGACAGGCTGGCGCCGACGCCGCGCTTGTCATAACGCAGGCTCGCCACGCCTTGTTTGGCCAGCCCTTGCGCCAGTCGCTTGAGGCTGTCGTTGCGGCCGGCGGGGTTGTTGCCGTCACGGTCGGTCGGCCCGGAGCCGGCGATCAGCAGCGCCACCGGCACCGGTTGCACGCTTTTCGGCAACACCAGACTGCCTTGCAGCACACCGTGGCCGGTATCCAATGTCAGCGTCTGGTTGAGCAGGGTGCGCGCCTGAACGAGCGGGGTGATCAGGGTCATCAGCAGTACGATCAGCAGGATGCGCATGGAAAGGGGCTTCGCCGGAAACGGAGGCGGTTCGATGCGGCCGCTGCCGCAAGGTTCACCGTTACGCCAGTATGCGCGCCCATCGGGGGCGGTGAAACCGCGCATGGCTCAGGTATACTCCGGCGCCTGTTTTCAAGGTCGATCGCGGAGCGTCCTGCATGTCCGGCAATACCTACGGCAAGCTGTTCACCGTCACCACCGCTGGCGAAAGCCACGGCCCTGCGCTGGTGGCCATCGTCGACGGCTGCCCGCCTGGGCTGGACCTGTCGCTGGAAGACTTGCAGCGCGATCTCGACCGCCGCAAGCCCGGCACCAGCCGGCACACCACCCAGCGCCAGGAAGCCGATGAAGTGGAAATTCTCTCCGGCGTATTCGAGGGTAAAACCACCGGTTGCCCGATCGGCCTGCTGATTCGCAACACCGACCAAAAGTCCAAGGACTACTCGGCGATCAAGGACCTGTTCCGCCCGGCCCATGCCGACTACAGCTACCACCACAAGTACGGCCTGCGCGACTACCGTGGCGGCGGCCGCAGCTCGGCGCGCGAGACAGCCATGCGCGTCGCCGCCGGCGCCATCGCCAAGAAGGTCCTGGCGGGCATGGGCATCAGCGTACGCGGCTACATGAGCCAGCTCGGGCCGATCGAGATTCCGTTCAAGACCTGGGATTCGGTGGAAGAGAATGCTTTCTTCAGTCCCGATCCGGACAAGGTGGCGGAGCTGGAGGCCTACATGGACCAGCTGCGTCGCGACCAGGATTCGGTCGGCGCGAAGATCACTGTGGTCGCCGAGGGCGTGCCGCCGGGGCTCGGTGAGCCGATCTTCGATCGCCTCGACGCCGAGCTGGCCCATGCGCTGATGAGCATCAACGCGGTGAAGGGCGTGGAGATCGGCGCCGGTTTCGCCTGCGTCGCTCAGCGCGGCACCGAGCACCGCGACGAACTGACCCCGCAAGGCTTCCTGTCCAACCATGCCGGCGGCATCCTCGGTGGTATCTCCAGCGGCCAGCCGATCGTCGCGCATCTGGCGCTCAAGCCGACATCCAGCATCACCACGCCCGGCCGTTCGATCGATATCGACGGCAACCCGGTCGAGGTGATCACCAAAGGTCGTCACGATCCGTGCGTGGGCATCCGCGCAACGCCGATTGCCGAGGCGATGATGGCCATCGTGCTGCTGGATCACCTGCTGCGTCATCGCGCGCAGAACGCTGACGTGCGGGTGACCACGCCAGTGCTGGGGCAGCTCTAAGCGCCAGGTTCCGAGCTGCGGCCGGAGGTCTGCAGCTCGACTCACCCGTCGCTTGAGGCTCGCGACTCATGGCTAGACTACCTTACTGGCGCCTCTCCGGTTTCTATCTGTTCTATTTCGCCCTGCTGGGCGCGACGGCGCCGTTTCTCGGTCTGTATTTCGAGCACCTGGGGTTTTCGCCGGCGCGCATCGGCGAGCTGGTGGCGATTCCCATGCTGATGCGCTGCATCGCGCCCAATCTGTGGGGGTGGCTGGGCGACGTCACCGGCCAACGCCTGCGCATCGTGCGCCTCGGTGCGCTGTGCACGCTGTTGTCGTTCGGGTTGATTCTGGTCGACAAGAGCTACGCCTGGCTGGCGTTGGTGATGGCCTTGCATGCGTTCTTCTGGCATGCGGTGCTGCCGCAGTTCGAGGTCATCACGCTGGCGCACTTGCACGGGCAGGCCGCGCGCTACAGCCAGATCCGCCTGTGGGGTAGCATCGGTTTCATCCTGGCGGTGGTCGGTCTGGGCCTGGCCTTCGAGCGGTTGGGGCTGGACGTCTATCCGGCGGTGGTGCTGCTGATCATGGCCGGCATCGTCACCAGCAGCCTCTGGGTGCCCAATGCCGAGCCCGCGCAGCAAGCGGAAGTGGCCGGGCAGGGCGGCTTCCTGCGCCAGCTGTGGCGTCCCGGCGTGCTGGCGTTCTACCTCTGCGTAGGGCTGATGCAGCTGTCGCACGGGCCGTACTACACCTTCCTCAGCATCCACCTGGAGGCGCTCGGTTACACGCGCACCACCATTGGCCTGCTCTGGGCGCTGGGTGTAGTAGCGGAAATCCTGCTGTTTCTGGTGATGGTGCGGCTGCTCGAGCGCTTCAGCCTGCGTCAGGTATTGGCGGCGAGCTTTCTGCTGGCGGCGTTGCGCTGGCTGCTGCTGGGCAACCTGGCCGATCATCTGCTGGTGTTGCTGGTCGCCCAAGTGATGCACGCCGCCACCTTCGGCAGCTTCCATGCCGCGGCGATCCATTTCGTCCAGCGCAGTTTCGGCCATCGCCAGCAGGGCCAGGGACAGGCGCTGTACGCCACTCTCGCCGGTGTTGGCGGCGCGCTTGGCGCGCTGTATTCCGGCTACGCCTGGAACAGCCTCGGTCCGGCGTGGACCTTCACCATCGCCAGCCTGGCGGCGCTGGCGGCAGCCGTTATCATTGCCGCACGCATGCGGGACCAGCCGACGTAAAAACCATGCCGTCAATGGCAGTCCCCCCGCATCCCCACACCTGCCTCCCGGAGAGTCGTACATGAGCGTCCTCAGCGTCTATCACCAGAATCGCCCCGAACAACCGCTCAAGGTGTTGACCCACCACGACGATATCGCCGCGACCCTGGCCGAGGCCGGAGTGCGCCTCGAGCGTCTGGATGCCCGCGCGGCGCTCGACGCGGATGCCGGCCCGGATGAGGTGCTGCTGGCCTACCGTCCGCAGATCGACCGCCTGCAGGCCGAGCGTGACTTCGCCAGCGCCGACGTGCTGCGCGTGACCGGCAATGATCGTCAGCAGAATGAGCTGCGTGCGCGCTTTCTCGAGGAGCACCGCCATGCCGAGGACGAGGTGCGCTTCATCGTCGCTGGCCGCGGCTTGTTCTCCTTGCGTTTCGGCGAGCTGGTTTACGCCGTGCTTTGCGAAAAGGGCGACCTGTTGACGGTGCCCGCCGGCATTCGTCATTGGCTCGATATGGGTGAACACCCGCATCTGGTCGCCATCCGCCTGTTCCGCAACAGTGAAGGCTGGAGCGCCGAGTTCACCGGTGACGACATCGCCAGCCGTTTTCCGCGGCTGGAAGACTGACCACCGCCGAAAAGCATAGAGCGGCAGGGTCTAAAGAGGTATTGAGCGCCTGATTGTTTCAGTCCACTAATGCCTGACTTCACTCCGTATTGGTGAAGCCAGCGAGGCGATGATGCCTTCGCACAGATCTGCCCCATGACAAAAAAATGGAGAGAAACGGTATGACAATAAAAACCAAGATTGCCGCTGGAATTGCCGTCCTGGCGCTGGGAATGCCACTTGCGCTCCACGCGCAGGACAAGGCGGCTGAGAGCTGGCTGCCGAGTCTGATCACCTCCACGCCCCAGGAGGGATTCGAGCTGGCCGTCAAGCTATCCAGGATGGGCGTCAAGAGCACTCAGCCAAACAAGGAGGTGCTGTTTCGCGAGCGCGGCAAGTACGCTGAGAGCGGCGAAGCACTGATCCAGGCCTCGCATGTAGTGGCCGTGCATTTCCAGACGATCGCCGCGGCGAACGACTACTGGAAATAATTCAATCCGCCGGGTGGATGTGGATCATCCACCCCTCCCGAATCACCACTGGCGATCCGTTCCGCACGCTGAACCCTCGAACCCTTCCGGCATCTCAAGTACATCGTCACCGTAATCAGGAGCCATCCCATGAGCGATGCTTTCGGCGGCCTATTCGGCCTGATCATCCTCGCGCTGGATATCTGGGCGATCGTCAGCGTGGTCCGTAGCGACGCCAGCAGCGGCAAGAAGGTGATGTGGGTGCTTCTGATCGTCATTCTGCCCGTGCTTGGCCTGGTCCTTTGGGGCCTGATGGGGCCGCGCGGCAACCGTCCGGACCAGCGCGCACTCTGAGGTCGCGATGGACAACTGGAATACGCTGCTGGCCGTTCTGCTCCTGCTGGTCGACCTGCTGGCCATCCTCCACGTCTGGCGCCAATCGATCGAAACCGGACGCAAGGTGGTCTGGAGCCTGGTCATTCTGCTGCTGCCGGTCGTCGGGCTGATCATGTGGGCGATAGCTGCGGCGCCCTTCGGTAAGGTTCGACTCTAGGGCGTGCCGCCCGGGGGCGCTTCAAAGGGACGCGGTGTCGCATAGTCCTGCCAGATGTGGACGGCAGCATAGGCGCGCCACGGCCGCCACGCCTCGGCGCGTGCGGCCAGGGCCTTGGCGCTGATGCCGGCGGCCCCCCATAGCGGCGCCTTGAGCAAGCCGAGATCGCCCGCGGGAAAGGCATCGACGGCCCCGAAACCACGCAACGCGATGTATTCGGCCGTCCATGGGCCGATGCCGGGCAGTTCGCACAAGCGTCGCACCAGCGCCTCGGCGCCATCCTCCACGTGTAGACCCAGAGCGCCTTCGGCTACCGCTGCCGCCAGGCGCCGCAACGCCTGCACGCGCTTGAGCGGCATGCCGATGCGCTCCAACGGGTCTTCGGCGATGGCCTGCGGGGTAGGAAATAGCACGAACAGCCCGGGCGGTCCGTCCGCCAGCGGTTCACCGAGGCGCTCCAGCAAGCGCCGGGTGATGGTCACCGCGGCCTTGACCGTGACCTGCTGGCCGACGATCGCCCGCACCGCCTGCTCGAACGGATCGAAGGCGGCCGGAAGGCGCAGTCCGGGATTGGCTGCCACCCGCGGCCCCAGCAGCGGATCGGCAGCGAAATGGTCAGCGATGGCGCGCGGATCGGCATCGAGGTCGAACATCTTGCGCACCTTTTCGACGAGCGGTCGCCGATATGGCTGCAGCCGCTCGCTGCAGGTCAGTTCCAGCGCTGGCTGGTCCGTCAGCGGGCGCACGCTGAACCAACCCTCAACGCCGTCCAGGCGCAGGCTGCGACTGTAGCGATCCGCCGCGAGGTGTTCGACGCCTGGCAACAGCCGCAGGGCGAAATGCTGCTGAAACTGCTGCCAGTCCCACGGCGCGAGATAGGGCAACAACAGCGGTGCGGACATGCGGATACTCCTTGCAATGGCGGTGCGTGCCTCGGCGGGACGGTCGCTCTGCCCACCCTAGCCGGCGGCGCGCGGCTTGTCGTTCCAAAGTGTGCTTTCGAACCCGATGGTTTCCGCTGCCACAAAGGCCAACGTAGAATTCCGGTCCTCTTCGTGGGTGGCGCTGCTGTGCCGCCCGTCACGCCAACCCGCCACGGACCGTCGATGCGCTGTACGCTCGACGACCAACCAAGGGGACTCCCATGAGCGAATTCCAGGAAACTCTCTACGAGGGATACGGCCAGCGGCTGCAGATGGATCGTCTGCTGCACGAAGTGCGCAGCGAGCAACAACATCTGGTCATCTTCGAGAATGCCCGCATGGGCCGTGTGATGGCGCTCGATGGTGTCATTCGCACCGCCGAGGCCGATGACTTCATCGGCCACGAAATGCTCGCGCATGTGCCAATTTTCGCCCACGGGTTGGCGCGCCGCGTGCTGATCGTCGGCGGTGACGACGGCGGCATCCTGCGCGAGGTCGCGCGCCATCGCGATATCGAAGGCATCACCCTGCTCGGGACCGACCCGGCCGTGGTGGCGCTGTGCCGGGAGTTTCTGCCGAATCATTCGGCCGGTGCCTTCGACGATCCACGGCTGCAGATATCGCACGAAGACGTCCTGCAGTTTCTCGCCACCACCGAACAGCGCTTCGACGTCATTCTCGGCGCATCCACGGTGGGCGAGGTGCTGTCGTCGGAGGAGTTCTACCAGGCCAGCCGGCGCTGCCTGAACGAAGACGGAATCCTGGTGGTGCGCACCGGCGTGCCGTTCATGCAGCTGGGCGAATTGCAGTCCGCCGCCAAGCGCATGCAGGGCCTGTTTGCAGACTGGCACTTCTACCAGGCTGCCGCACCGACCTGCATCGGCGGGGCGCTGGCGTTCGCCTGGGGTGCCTGCAGCGTGCAGAGCCGCAAGCTGCCGCTGGACACCCTGGTGCAGCGCTTTGCCGGTAGCGGCATTGTCACCCGTTACTACAATCCGCACGTGCACGCTGGCGCATTCGCGCTACCGCAGTACGTCCTGCAGGCGATTGGCAAGCCAAGCAACGACTAACCTCGCGCGCCTGCCGCCCGGCGGGCGCTGCGGTTCATGCCGGAAAAAAAGCCGATGGCATGAACACCCCCGGCATCCCATACTCAGATCAGGTGAGGGCGGTGAGCCCCACGTACTCACCTGCCGAAGCGTTTTCCGTCCATCGATCGAGAGGAGGTTGAATCATGAGTACCACCTTCCACGAGGATGTCAGCAGCAACGTTCTTCGCCAGATGAAAGAAGGCGGCTTCGATTTCGCCCGCGTTCATCCCATCGAGTTCTACGCAGTCTTCGAGGACCGCGATCGTGCCCACGCAGCCGCGCGCAACTTTCGCGGCGAATCCATCAATGCGCAGATCCTGCCCCGTGAGGATGGCACCTGGAATCTGCAGGTCAGCAAGGTGATGTACGCCACCTTCGACAGCATCGGCAACTTCGAGCAGGACCTGGAGGAGCTGGTCGAGCCGCTCGGGGGTGTGCTCGACGGCTGGGGCGTGACCCAGGAGCTCGGCGGCGGCGGCTTCTAGGCACGCTCGCCTGCGCTCAGCTTCGCAGCAATCCACTCTGCAGCGCCTGGTCCCATGGAGGGACCGGGCCGAAGCGTTCCTTGAGAAATTCCAGCAGCAGGCGCGTGCGCGAATCCGCTTCGCGGGTCAGGCGCAGCGCATAGATGCCACTGGCTTCCGGGCGCGGCAGGCCGTGCTCGCAGAACAGCGGCAACAACTCGCCACGCAGCAGGTACTCGCTGATCAGCCAAGTCGGCAAGTGGGCGATGCCCAGCCCGGCGAGCACCCCGGACAGCAGCGCCTCGGCGTTGTTGGCGACCATGCGCAGCCGGCGCGGGCGGAATAGCCTGGCTTCGCCATCCTGCTCGAAACGCCAGGCATGCGGTGGCGCCAGCGCATCCCAGTCGAGGCCATCGTGGCCGGGCAGCTCGTGCGGTTGTGTCGGGGTGCCGCGTCGCTGCAGGTATGCCGGGCTGGCACAGGCGATGCGCACCATCGGCGCCAGCGGCGTAGCCACCAGACGGGTGTCAGCGAGCGGGCCGATGCGCAACACCAGATCGACCTTGCCCAGATGCTCGCCATGCAGGTCGATGAAGCTGTCGATCAGGCGCAACTGCACATCCACGCCGGGATAGGCGCAGAGAAAGTCGGCGAGCGCCGGGGCCAGATGGCGCCGGCCGAACGGCGTTGGTGCGTCGATGCGGATCAGTCCTTCGGGCGTAGCGTCCAGTGCGCTGGCTTCCGCGCGGGCCAGTTGCAGCTCGTGGACGATGCGCCGGGCACGCTCGGCGAAGGTTTGGGCGGCGGGCGTGCTGCGGATGCCGTGGGTGCTGCGACTGAACAGCGTGCAGCCCAGCGAATGCTCCAGCGCATCGATGCGCCGCGCGACGGAGGAGGGCGTCAAGCCGTGCAGGCGAGCGGCGGCGGAGAAATTGCCAGCTTCCAGCACGTCGAGGAACAGACGCAATTGGTCGGCGAAGGCGTGTGGTTGCATGGATGGCTCTCGGTTTTTCGATTGGCGCAAAGCCATTGTGCGCGGCTGTGCGTATCGAGGACAGGGGTGTCACCTTACCATTGCGTTTTTTCGACGGAGCGACGCCGTGCCTGTATTCGATATCGGCTTGAACGTACTGCTAGGGCTGGCGCTCGGTGCGCTCGGTGGTTTGTTTGGCATCGGCGGCGGGCTGATCGCGATCCCGGTGCTTGGCGTGCTGTTCGGGCTGGATCAGCAGCTCGCGCAGGGCACGGCGTTGGTAATGGTCGTGCCGAACGTACTGCTGGCAATCTGGCGTTACCACCAGCGTAATCGCATCGATTTCCGCCACGCGGCGGCGCTGGCGCTGCCGAGCTTCTGCTTCGCCATCTTCGGGGCGGCGCTGGCCGTTTCGCTGGATGCCAGCCGCATGCGTCTGGCCTTCGTTGGCTTCCTCTTCGCACTGGCGGTCCACACGCTGCTGCGCGCGTTTCGCCCGACCGCGCCGGGTAACGGACAACTGCGCCATCCATGGCCGTGGCTCGGCGTGCTGGGCGCCGGAGCTGGCGCGCTGGGCGGTCTGTTCGGTGTCGGTGGTGCGGTGCTGGCGACGCCGGTGCTGACCAGCGTGTTCGGCACCAGTCAGGTTGTCGCCCAGGGGTTATCGCTGTCGCTGGCGGCGCCGAGTACGGGGGTCACGCTGGCAACCTACGCGCTGCACGGACAGGTCGACTGGATGCTCGGGCTGCCGCTGGCGGTCGGTGGCCTGCTCAGCATCAGCTTAGGCGTGCGGCTGGCGCACGCCTTGCCGGAGCGGCTGCTGCGCGTGCTGTTCAGCGGCTTTCTGGTGGTCAGCGGCGTGCTGCTGGCACTGGAAGCCTGAGGTGTCCGCAGGCCCGCATCTGGGTCTGCGCGGCTGCCGCCGATTGCAGGGCTGGGGTAACATCGCCGCCTTCTCAGGTTGCGGTCCGTCGTCATGGATCAGTCGTCGCCGCTTGCCCTGTATCGGCAAGCCATCGCCCGTGAGGGTTTCGTCAGTGATGCCGCCCAGTTGCGCGCCGTCGATCTGTTGCAGCACTGCCATGAGCAGGTGCACGCGGCCGGGGTGCCGGGCGGCGTCTACCTGTGGGGGCCGGTAGGGCGCGGCAAGACCTGGCTGATGGACATGTTCCATGCCAGCCTGCGCGTGCCGGCGCGGCGTCAGCATTTTCACCACTTCATGCGTTGGGTGCACATGCGCCTGTTCCAGCTCAACGGCACGGCCGATCCGCTGCGGGCGCTTGCCCGCGAGCTGGCCGGCGAGGTGCGGGTGCTGTGTTTCGACGAGCTGTTCGTCGGCGACATCGGCGATGCGATCATTCTCGGGCGATTGTTCCGGGTGATGTTCGAGGAAGGCGTGGTCATCGTCGCGACGTCCAATCAGCCGCCGGATCAGCTGTACGCCGATGGCTACAACCGCGAGCGCTTTCTGCCGGCGATCGAGGCCATCGAGCGCCACATGCACGTTGTCGATGTGGATGGCGGTGCGGACCATCGCCTGCGTCCCGGGGCGGGGTTGCAGCGTTACTGGGTCGCCGCGCCGGATGTGCTGCCGGAAGTGTTCGCTGAGCTTGCCGCGGGTGCCGGTGGCGCCGAGCCGCTGGAGCTCGGCCATCGTCTGTTGCAGGTGAAGCGTCGCAGCGACAGGGTGCTCTGGTGCCGTTTCGCCGAACTGTGCGAACAGCCGTTCTCCGCGCTGGATTTCATCGAGCTGTGCGATCGCCACGAGGCGATCCTGCTCGATGGCGTGCCACAACTGGGCGGCGTGCAGCGCGAGGGGCGCATCGCCCGCGGCACCGAGGATGCGGTCACGCAGGTCAAGGCCGGCGACCGCCAGCTACCGCGGCTGGCTGCGCATGACGATGCAGTGCGGCGCTTCATCGCGCTGGTGGACGAGTGCTACGACCGGCGCGTTCCGCTGTACATCGAGGCGCAGGTGGCACTGGAGGAGCTATACGTCGAGGGCTACCTGGCCTTCGCGTTCCGCCGCACCCTGAGCCGCTTGCGCGAGATGCAGCTGCAGCGCTTCGGGTGAATCAGTCGCGGTAGAACACCTGTACCAGGTGGTAGCCGAACTGGCTTTTCACCGGCCCGTGCACCTCGCGCAGCGGCTTCTTGAAGATCACCTGATCGATGCTGCGCACCATCTGTCCCGGGCGCACCTCGCCGAGGTCGCCGCCTTTCTTGCCGGACGGGCAGGTGGAGTACTTGCGCGCCAGCACGTCGAACGCCTCACCGTTGGCGATGCGCTTCTTCAGCTGCGCAGCTTCCGCTTCGGTCTTGACCAGAATGTGGCGCGCCATGGCTTTGGGCATTGCGAGGGTCCTCGGGTTGCGGGGCTGGCGATTGTAGTGTGCTGGTCGCAGATGTCGACCGGCGCATCGACCGCATGAACGATGGGCGGTAGTTTCGCCGGCACCGCGGATACCGCGACCATCACCCGACTTGCACATGACGGGTGGACAGATGACCGCGAGCATCGGCAAACCGACCTTGGTGGTGATAGGCGTCAGCGGCTGCGGCAAGACCCAGACCAGCCGGGCACTCGCCGCTGAGCTGGGCGTGCGCTACATCGAGGCGGACGACTTCCATCCGGCGGAGAACCTCGCGCAGATGCGCGTCGGTCTGCCGCTGACCGATGCCCAGCGCATCGGCTGGTTGCAGGCGCTGGGCGATGAAATGCGGCAGGCCGTCGACGATGGCTGCGGCTTCGTGCTGGCCTGCTCGGCGCTCAGGCGTCGCTATCGTCAGGTACTGCGCGCTGCGGTGCCGGGGTTGCGCTTCGTCCATCTGGTCGTCGACCCGGAAACGGCACGCCAGCGGGTTGGCGCAAGGGTCGGGCATTTCATGCCGGGCAGCCTGGTCGACAGCCAGTTCGCCACACTCGAATCGCCCGCCGGCGAACCCGGCGTGCTAAGCGTGGACACCCGCCAGCCGCGCGAAGTGGTACGCCGGCGGATCATCGACTGGCTGCGCATGAGCACCGAAGGCTCGATGCAGCCTGCTAGGCCGGCACGTCCTGACGGGCGCTGATCTGCTGGGCGATCTCGATCATCTGCTCGCGCATCCAGCGGTTGGCCGGGTCCTGGTCGGTGCTTTCGTGCCAGTAGATGTGGGTTTCCAGCGGCGCGATTTCCACCGGCAGCGCGGCCTGATGCAGGTTGTGGCGGCGGGCGAAACGTTCCGGCACGGTGACCACCATGTCGGTCTGTTCGATCACCTGGGTCGCCATCAGGTAGTGCTGCGAGCGCAGGGCGATCTTGCGCTGCAGGCCCATCTTGCCCAGTGCCAGGTCGACCAAGCCCAGGCCGCTGCGGCGACTGGAAATATGCACATGCGACAGCCCCAGGTATTGCTCCAGGCTCAGCTTGTCCTTGGCCAACGGATGACCGGGGCGCATGGCGCAGATGTAGCGGTCCTCCAGCAGGCGGACATGGCGTACCTGCGGGTCGGTGTTGAGCGGGGCGTCCATGGCGAAATCCAGGCGGCCGGCGGCCAGTTCCTTGGTCGTCTCACGGCGCTTGGCCAGCATGCTCTCGATCTTCACGTTCGGCGCCAGGCGGCGCAGACGCTGGAACAGCGGCGGCAACATCACGGCCTCGGTGAGGTCGGTCATGCTGACGCGAAACACCTTGTTCGCCTGCGCCGGATTGAAGGTGCGGCTTTCCTGTACCGACACACGCAACAACTGCAAGGCGTTGCGCACCGGGCCGATGATGTTCTGCGCCATCGGCGTCGGCACCATGCCCTGCGCGGTGCGCACGAACAGCGGATCGTTGAAGGTCTCGCGCAGGCGGGCGAGGGCGTTGGAAACGGCGGGCTGGGTGATGCCGACGATCTGCCCAGCGCGGGTCAGATTGGCCTCGGTGTAGATGGCATCGAAGACGATGAACAGATTCAGATCGACCTTGTTCAGGTTCATTGTTGTGCTCCGGCGGGGTAACGGATGCGGCGATCATATATCGGTGATGAATGTTTATACACGAGGAAAATAGCTTCGATAAATCCATAAGCGTCCTCTAGCATCGATTGCATATACCCACATCGCCAAAGGTTGCCGTCATGGATTTTGCGTATTCCCCCAAGGTTCAGGAACTCAGAGCGCGCGTGCAGGCGTTCATGGACGAGCACGTCTATCCGGCCGAGAAGGTCTTCTATCGGCAGGTCGCCGAGGGTGATCGCTGGCAGCCGACCGCCATCGTCGAGGAACTCAAGGCCAAGGCACGGGCGGAAGGCTTGTGGAACCTGTTCCTGCCGGATTCGGAGCTGGGCTTCGGGCTGACCAATCTGGAATACGCGCCGCTCGCCGAGATCATGGGCAGTTCGGGCCTCGGCCCGGAGGCGTTCAACTGCTCCGCGCCGGATACCGGCAACATGGAAGTGCTGGTGCGCTACGGCAGCGAGGCGCAGAAGCGCCAATGGCTGCAGCCGCTGCTCGCCGGCGAGATCCGCTCCTGCTTCGGCATGACCGAACCGGGCGTGGCCTCCTCGGACGCCACCAACATGCAGGCCCGCGCAGTGCGCGAGGGTGACGAGTGGGTGATCAACGGCCGCAAGTGGTGGACCTCAGGCGCCAACGACCCGCGCTGCAAGATCATGATCTTCATGGGCCTGACCAACCCGGAAGCCCCGCGCCACGCGCAGCATTCGATGATTCTGGTGCCGATGGACGCGCCGGGCGTCACCGTGCTGCGTCACCTGCCGGTGTTCGGCTACGACGACGCGCCGCATGGCCACGCCGAAGTGCTGCTGGAGAACGTGCGGGTGCCATATGAGAACGTGCTGCTCGGCGAGGGGCGCGGCTTCGAGATCGCCCAGGGCCGCCTCGGGCCGGGACGCATCCATCACTGCATGCGCTCGATCGGTGTCGCCGAACGTGCGTTGAAGCTGATGTGCGAGCGCTCGGTGGCGCGCACGGCGTTCGGCAAGCCGCTGGCGCGACTGGGCGGCAACCTCGATCACATCGCCGATTCGCGCATCGAGATCAACATGGCACGGCTGCTGACGCTCAACGCCGCGCACATGATGGACACGGTCGGCAACAAGGTCGCCGCGAGCGAAATCGCCCAGATCAAGGTGGTGGCGCCGAACGTGGCGCTTAAGGTGATCGACCGCGCCATCCAGATGCACGGCGGCGCCGGTGTCTCCGACGATTTCCCGCTGGCCTACTGGTATGCCGGACAGCGCACGCTGCGCCTGGCCGACGGCCCGGACGAGGTGCATCGGGCTTCCATCGGCAAGCATGAACTGGGCAAGTACGTGCCGCGGGAACTGCTGCGCGGCCATTGATCGAGTAAGCGACCTGTCGAGCGGGCCCTGCACCAGCGTGCCGGCCCGTTCGCGTTCAATAGACCCAGATTTCCACCCGGCGATTCTTCACCCGGCCGCTACCCTCGTTAGAAGCCACGGGAAGTTCGGCGCCCATCCCGTTGATATCTCTAAAGTAAACATCGAAGCGATTCAGTTCCCGACGCACCGTCATGGCGCGCAGTTTGGACAGCAGGGCGGCGCGCGCCGGATCGCTCTGTTCATCGCCGAAACCGACCAGCACCGCGCTGTGGGTGAGCTTGCCGTGGCTGCGCAGATAGTCGGCCACGCGTGCGAGATCGCGCTGCGCCTTGTTGTCCAGCTGCGCACTGCCTTCCTCGAAGCGGAAATTCACGGTCAGCCGGTGCGCCTCGTTGGCCAGCTGCTGGTAGAAGGCCGGCATGTCGGCCTGCGGCTCCTGCTTGACCGCCGCGACATGCTGCGCAACGTAGCCGGATTGTTCGACGATGCGCTGGCCGGCGATGCTGTGGATGTACTCGATGTAGGCCTGCGTCCAAGGCGTCTGGTCACTGGGGCGGGCATACAGGAACAAGCGGCGCGACAGTGGATAGTCCTCGGTCGCGACCAGCGCACTGTGCGGCAGCATCGGCTGCGACTGGCCGTCGGCAATCGCCAGCGCCTTGGCCTTGCCCAGCGAGGCGAGGCCGGTAAAGCCGATCGCGCCGGGGTTCATGCTCACGGCGCGGGCCAGATCGTCGTTGGATTCGTAGCGCCGGGCACGTTCGGCGAGGGTCATGCCCTGACGCGCCAGGACCAGCTCGTTGAAGGTGTCCCAGGTGCCGGAGCGGCTGTCGCGGGCATGCAGTTGCACGGTCAGATCCGGCCCGCCCAGCTCGCGCCAGTTGACGATCTTGCCGGCGAACAGGCCGGCCAGCTGTGCGGTGTTCAAGGACTGCACGGGGTTGTCCGGGTGCACCACGATGGCCAGGCCGTCGATGGCGATGACCTGTTCGGCCTGGGTGCTGCGCATGTCGCCGAGGGCGGCAAGCTCGTCGCGCTCGCTACTCTTGATCGGCCGCGAGGCTGCCGCCAGATCGCCGCTACCGTCTTTGAGGCCGGCAAAGCCGGTGCCTGTGCCGTGCGCCGCCACCGTCGCCTGCACGGGCTTGCCCGCCGGGGTGCTGGCCACGATGCGCTGTTCGTTCTCTACCCCGGTCGGCTCGATGCGCACCTCTTTCAGGCCCTGGGCCTCGAACAGGCCGGCGATCAGCATCGGCGCGAGCCTTGCGCCCACGGTGTTGGAGCCGTGAATCCGCAGCACCGGGCTGCCATCATCCGTCACCGGCAGTTCGCCGACGGCGTGCAACGAAACGCTGCAACCGAGGCCGAGCACAAGCAGTGACAAAGCCCGTCTGCACAACCCGCCCAGCGCCATGCGTGATGTCATCTCGCTACCTCCCCTGTGAAGGCCGCGAGATTAAGTCAGTCGAATGACTGAAATATGACAGCGTGCGCTCTACGACGCGGGCTGTGAGCCATGTTGCAGATGTGCGGGAAGAGGCTTGACGCCGCGTCGAAACGCGGCGGAGGCGTCAGGCGCAGTCGATCCACACCGGGCAATGGTCGGACGGCTTGTCCATCGCGCGGATATCGTAGTCGACGCCGCAATCGCGGACCCGCGCGTGCAGCGGCGCGGTGGTGAGGATGTAATCGATGCGCAGGCCACGTCGCGGATCGTCTTCGAAGCCGCGGCTGCGGTAGTCGAACCAGCTGAATCGGTCGGTGACGGCCGGGTTGAGCGTGCGGAAGCTGTCCTGCAAGCCCCAGGCCTTGAGGCGCCCGAGCCACTCGCGCTCTTCCGGCAGGAAGCTGCACTTGCCGGTACGCAGCCAGCGCTTGGCGTTCACCTCGCCAATGCCGATGTCGCAATCTTCCGGCGAGATATTGAAGTCGCCCATCAGGGCCAGCGCCTCGCCGGGCGTGAAGCGCTGTTCGAGCAACGCCAGCAGATCCGCGTAAAACTTGCTCTTGGCGGGAAATTTGACCGGATGCGCACGGCTTTCGCCCTGCGGGAAGTAGCCGTTCATGACCGTCACCGGCTGCCCGCTGGCGTCGGCGAAACGGCCCCAGATGAAGCGCTTCTGCGAGTCCTCACCGTCGTCGGGAAAGCCCTTGTGGATTTCCAGTGGCGCCTGGCGCGAGAGCAGGGCGACGCCGTAGTGTCCCTTCTGCCCATGAAAATGCACGTGGTAGCCGAGCGCCTCGATGTCTGCCTGAGGGAATTGCTCGTCGGCGACCTTGGTCTCCTGCAGGCCGATGACATCGGGCTGGTGGCGGTCGATCAGCGCCGCCAGCTGGTGCGGTCGCGCGCGAAGACCATTGATGTTGAACGAGACGATTTTCATGAGCAGAGCAGGTTCCGGCGAAAAAAACGCAGAGTTTAACAGGCGTTTTGAGCCTGTCAGGCCTCGCCGCGCTCGCCAGCGAGCGTGCGCCGGCCAATCGCAACCGACCGGAAAGCCTGCAATGGCCCGACGCCAGTGCTAACGTGCATTCCAACCGAACGACAAGAGAGCCGACCATGACGGATACGTTGGAAATCAGGACGCTGGACAGCGGCTACGCCCGCGAAGCCCGTTCCCTGCTGTACCACGCCTACCGCCACGACCCTACCTTCGCCTATCTGTTCGACGTCGATCGCCCCGGCTACGACCAGCGTGTGCGCGCCACCGTGCGCGAGCTGGTCAACCAGCACTTCCTGCAGGACCAACCCGCGCTGGGCCTGTTCCTTGAGGACCGGCTGATCGGCGTGGCGCTGATCGCGCCGCCGCAGCGCCGCCTGGATGTCACCGAAAGCTGGGTCTGGCGCCTGCGCATGCTGTTGACCGCTGGCCTGCGCTGCACCCGGCGCTATCTCGACTACCATGCCACGGTGCTGAGCTGCCTGCCGCCCGGCGCGTTCCATGTGCTACCGCTGCTGGGTGTGCATCCGCAGTTCCAGGGCCGACGCTACGGTGAGCGGCTGCTCGAAGCGCTGCACAACTGGTGCGCCGACGATCCGGCTTCCGAAGGGTTGGTCATCGACACCGGCAACGCGCGCTACCTCAATTTCTATGAGCGTCAGGGCTATGAGGAAATCGGCCAGGTCGCGATCGGCCCGGTGATCGAGCACGTGTTCTTCCATCCCGCACCGCAGCGCGTCACCGCGTCCGATCCCGTCGTCGAGTGAATTACCGTGCGGTTTCGCCGGTCTCATCCGGCGAATCTACACATAGGCCGTCCTTGTTCCGCCGTCCCGTCATCCGGCCATATGCCGCATGCGAGAGCGTGCGATGCTAGCATTCCTGCCATGCCGATCTCGATCAGACGCAGCATCGCCTGCGCCGTCCTTCTCTGTCTGACCTGCGCCAGCGCCTGGGCAGCGGAACTGGACGTGCGGCTGGAGCCGGACAACCGCGCGCTGCGCCAGAACGTCGAGAACTACATCGGTGCGCTGGGCGAGCGTGACGAGCGCGAACTGCTGCGCTACAGCCGCATCGCCCATCGCCAGGCGGAAAAGGCCTTGCAGGCGCTCGGCTATTACCAGGCGCAGATCGACAGCCAGGTACAGGGCGGCGAAACCCCACGGCTGATCCTGCGCATCCAGCCCGGCGAGCCGGTGCGCCTGCGCAATGTGCGTGTACAGGTCGAGGGCCCGGCGGCGCAGCAGGCGACGTTCCGTGTGCCGCAACGGCTGCACAGCGGCGAGGTGCTCGATCACGGGCATTATGAAGAGACCAAGCAGCAACTGCTGAACCAGGCCTCGCGCTACGGCTATTTCGACGCCCGCTTCACCCGGCAGCGCCTGGCTATCGACCCCCGGCAGGGTTATGCCGATATCGATCTGGTGTTCGACAGCGGCCCGCGCTATCGCCTCGGCGAGGTGGAGTTCACCGGTGATACGCCTTTCGACGAGGACCTGCTGGCGCGCATGGTGCCGTTCGCCGCGGACACCCCCTACGACTCCGACCTGATCGCCGAACTGAACCGCGCGCTGCAATCGAGCGGCTATTTCGAGGGTGTGCGGGTGGACGCCAACCCTGCCAGCGCGCAGGCGCAGCGAATTCCCGTCGCTGTCCAGCTGACCACGCGCAAGCCGCGCACGATGGGCATTGGCCTGGGCTTTTCGACCGACGTCGGACCGCGCGTGCGGTTGAACTGGACGCGCCACTGGGTCAACCCGCAGGGCCACAGCTACGGTGCGGAAACCGAGCTGTCGGCGCCGCGGCAGAACGTCGGCCTGTATTACGACGTGCCGCTGGACCCGCCGCTGACCGACAAACTGCGCTACGTCGCCGGTTACCAGTACGAAGAGCTGGCCGACACCGACAGCCTGAGCCGCCTGCTCAAGCTCGGGCCGGAGTGGCACAGCGAGCTGCCCAGCGGCTGGCAGCGGGTGCTCTCGCTGAAATGGCAGCATGAGGAGTACCGCCTCGGCGACGATTCTGGCTTGAGCACGCTGCTGATGCCTGGCGTGGCCTACAGCTACCTGCGTAGTGACAGCCGCATCGACCCCAGCGAAGGCTATCGCCTGCAGTTCGAGCTGGCGGCGGCCAAGGACGGCGTGCTGTCGGATGCCAATCTGGTGCACGCCAACGCCCAGCTGCGCGGCCTGACGACGCTCGGCAAGCGCCATCGTTTCCTCGGGCGCGTGCAGCTGGGCGGCAACTGGACCGACGAGTACGTCAACGTGCCGCCGTCGCTGCGCTATTTCGCCGGTGGCGACCAGAGCGTGCGCGGCTACGACTACCAGAGCCTGTCGCCGACCAACTCCGACGGCGACCGCATCGGCGGCCGCTACCAGTTCGCCGCGAGCGCCGAATACCAGTATTCGATTGCCGAACGCTGGCGTGTGGCGACCTTCGTCGACCAGGGCAACGCCTTCAACTCGCTGGATTTCCCGACGCTCAAGAGCAGTGTCGGCGTCGGGCTGCGCTGGGTGTCGCCGGTCGGACCGATCCGCATCGACCTGGCCCATCCGCTGGACGGCGATACCGGCGTGCGCCTGCACTTCTCGATGGGGCCGGAGCTGTGAAGCGCTTCGGCGGATCGCTGCTTGCGCTGCTGCTTGTGCTGGGCGTGACGCTTGGCGGGCTGTTCGGTACCACCGCCGGTAGCCGCTGGCTGCTCCAGCGCGTGCCGGGGATGCAGGTCGAGGGGTTTGCCGGCCATCTCGCCGGGCGCTGGCAGGCCGAGCGTTTGTCCTGGCAGCAGGGTGAGCAACGCGTCGAGCTGCTGGCGCCGCGCTTCGCCTGGTCGCCGGGCTGCCTGTTGCGGCTGACGCTGTGCATCGACGAATTGGTTGCCGAGGACGTGCAGCTGCATTTTCCGCCGGGTGTCGAAGACACCGATGGCGCGCCGTTCAGCCTGCCGGACATCCGCTTGCCGCTGGCGTTGCGCGTGGAGCGGATCGAACTCGGCCGTGTTCGGCTGAACGAGATCGAGCAGCTGAAGGGCCTGCAACTGCGTGCCGACTGGCGAGGCGAGGGGCTGGATATCCAGGCGCTGCATCTGCGCCGCGCCGATGGCGAGCTGCAACTCAGCGGGCGCCTGCAACCGAGCGGTGCCTGGCCGTTGACGCTGGTCGGCCAGGCGCAGCTCGGCCTAATTGAAGGGCAGCCGTGGACATTGGCGCTGCGCCTCGATGGCGAATTGCGTGACCGGCTGGCGCTCACCGTCGACAGCCGCGGCTATCTGGACGGCACGCTCAGCGGCTACCTGCAGCCGCTGGCCGAGCACCTCCCGGCGACCCTGCGCCTGCAGGCCGAGGGCTTTCGCGCCACGCCGGAACTGCCCGACAGCCTGCGCCTGGATGCGGTCGAGCTGACTGCCAGCGGCGACCTGCAGGAGGGCTATCGGCTGCTGGGCAACGCCGAATTGCCGGGCGACGGCGGGGTAGTGCGACTGGCGCTGGACGGTCTGCTCAAGGCCAGCGGCGCGATACTCGATGTGCTTGAACTGGATGCTGGCGACGGGCAGTACGTGCGCCTGCATGGCCAGCTCGACTGGCAGCAAGCGCTGGTGGGCGAGGCGAATCTGGCCTGGCGCAACTTTCCCTGGCAGCGACTCTACCCGCTGGCCGAGCCGCCGCCGGTCAGCCTGCGCGAGCTGAACGCCCAGCTGCAGTACGACGATGGCGCCTACCTCGGTCACTTCGAGTCGGCGCTAAGTGGTCCGGCCGGCGATTTCAGCCTGGACAGCCCGCTCAGCGGCAACCTGGAGGTGGTGCACCTGCCGCAGCTGCAGCTGCGCGCAGGCCAGGGCGCAGCCACTGGCAGCCTGAGCGTCGGCTTCACCGATGGCGTCGCCTGGAAGGCCAACCTGCAACTGAGCGAGCTGGACCCGTCGTACTGGCTGGCGCAGCTGCCCGGCCAGCTCGGCGGTACGCTCAAGAGCGCTGGCGCGCTGCGCGACGAAACGCTGCAGGCCGAGGCCGAGCTGGACCTCGCCGGCCAGCTGCGCGGCCAGTCGAGCCAGCTGCAACTCTCGGCGGCCGGGCAGGGCGCGAGCTGGGACGTCCCGCGCCTCGACCTGCGGGTCGGGGCCAATCGTATTCATGGCTCCGGGCGCTGGAGCGAGACGCTGGCCGGCGAACTGCGTGTGCAGATGCCGCGTCTGGCGCAGCTCTGGCCCGGGCTCGGTGGCCGGCTCGACGGCCTCGTGCAGCTGGCCGGTAGCGCGGCGGCGCCGCAGGGTTCGGCACGTCTGAACGGCCAGGCATTGGCCTACCAGGCTAACCAGGTGGAGCGCCTGCGCCTCGATGCGGCGCTCGGCGAAGGCGAACGCGCGACGCTGCAGCTGGTCGCCGATGCGCTGCAGCTGGGCGACAACGACATGGGCAACTTGCAGCTCGATGCCAGCGGCACGCGCGCGCGTCATCGGGCCGAGCTGCGGCTCGACGGGCCGACGCTGGATTTCTCCGCTGCGCTCGAGGGCAGTCTGCAGAATGCCGACTGGCAGGGCCGCCTGCTGCGCGCGGCGCTCCAGGCGCACGAACAGCGCTGGGCCTTGCAGAGCCCGGCGGCGATCAGTCGTCGCGCCGATGGCCGCGTGGAGCTGGGCGCGCACTGCTGGCTGGCCGCTCCCGCATCGCTCTGCGCCGAAAAGCAGCGACTGCTACCGGAGCCGCAACTGCGTTATCGACTGCGCGATTTCCCGCTGAACAGTCTCGCCGGCTTCTTCCCCGAGGATTTTGCCTGGCAGGGCGAACTGAACGCCGATCTTCGCCTGGAGCTGCCGGAGGCCGGGCCGAACGGCGAGTTGCGCATCGACGCCGGTGCTGGCGTGCTGCGCCTGCGCGAGGGTGAGGTCTGGCACGATTTTCCGTACCGCACGTTGACGCTCGACAGCCGACTGCGGCCGGAGCGCATCGACAGCCAGCTGCGCTTCGACGGCGGCGAGCTGGGCGAGGTGGAGGTCAGCACGCGCATCGATCCGCGCCGCGCGATCAAGCCGCTGGAGGGCGAGTTCCGCCTGCGTGGCCTCGATCTGGCGGTCGCGCGACCGTTCGCGCCGATGATCGAACGGCTGCAGGGCGAGCTGAATGGCAGCGGACGGCTGGCGGGCAGCCTGCAGGAACCCGAGCTGCGGGGAGAGTTGCGCCTGAGCGGCGGCGAGGTTGCCGGCAGCGAACTGCCGGTGACGCTGGAGCAGTTGCAGGTGCGCCTGCTGATCGATGGCCAGCGGCTGCGGGTCGATGGCGACTGGCGCAGCGGCGAGCAGGGGCACGGTGCCTTGAGCGGCACGCTGGACTGGCACGCCGCGCCAGACCTCGATCTGCGTCTGTCAGGCGAACGCCTGCCGGTGGTGGTGGAGCCCTATGCCGATCTGGACGTCGATCCTGCGCTGCGTATCAGTCTGGCGGGCGATCAGCTGGCGATTGCCGGTACGCTGCGTGTCCCGCGTGGCGCTATCACGGTGCGCGAGCTGCCGCCGGCTACGGTCAAGGTTTCCGAGGACGCACGCATCGTCGGTACCGAGCAGGCGCCGGCGCAGACGCCGCTGGCGGTGAAGATGGACATCGACGTGGAGGTCGGTCAGGAGCGCCTGCGCTTCGCAGGCTTCGGTCTCACCGCGGATCTTGCCGGCCGTCTGCACATTGGCGACAACCTCGACGCCCGCGGCGAGCTGAATCTGAATAACGGCCGCTATCGCGCCTACGGCCAGCGCCTGACCATCCGTCGCGCGCAGCTGCTGTTCACCGGCGTGCTCACCCAGCCGTATCTGGATATCGAGGCAATCCGCACCGTCCAGGCGCATGACGTGGTGGCCGGCCTGCGCATCACCGGCAGCGCCGAGCAGCCGCGAGTGGACGTCTTCTCCGAGCCGGCGATGAGTCAGGAGCAGGCGCTGTCCTATCTCGTGCTCGGCCGGCCGCTGGGTGCCGACAGCGGCGACAGCAACCTGCTGGCCCAGGCCGCGCTGGGGCTCGGGCTGGCCGGCAGCGCCTCGATCACCGGCGGACTGGCGCAGCGCCTGGGAATCGAGGAATTCCAGCTCGATACCGAAGGCAGTGGCGCCGCCACCAGCGTGGTTGCCAGTGGCCGGCTGTCCGAGCGCCTGACGCTGCGTTACGGGGTCGGGGTGTTCGAACCTTCCAATACCATCGCCCTGCGCTATCAGTTGACCCGGCGCCTGTTCCTCGAGGCGGCAAGCGGTCTGGCCAGTTCGCTCGATCTGTTCTATCGGCGCGATTTCTGAGCGCAGGCGTTGTCGTACTCAGTCCGGGGCGCCTGTTCGACGCCCGTCCGGATTGGTGCTCGTCAGTGATTACGATCCTGACCGTCCGGTCTGGATCGGACTGTCGAAAAATCGCCAAAGCAGCGTGATTCAAGACTCGCAGCGATATCGAGCGGTGCTAGCATTTGCGTCGTCTCGCAAGCCTTCGGAGGACCTCGCCGCGCGATGATTCGGCACGGTCGCGTAACCCAAGGCTCCCGCTCAAGAACAAAAAGGTGCATCAAATGGAATTTCTGCAAAACCTGGTCAATGACGTAAACGCTTTCATCTGGGGACCACCGATGCTGGTACTGATCCTCGGTACCGGCCTGATCCTGATGGTGATGCTCAAGCTCATGCCGCTGCTGCGTATCGGCACCGGCTTCGCCCTGCTGTGGCGCGGTCGCAGCCGGGGTGACGACGAAAGCGGTGAGATCACTCCGTTCCAGGCGCTGATGACCGCGCTGGCCGCGACGGTGGGCACCGGCAACATTGCCGGTGTGGCCACGGCGATCTTCCTCGGTGGTCCTGGTGCGTTGTTCTGGATGTGGTGCACGGCGCTGGTGGGCATGGCCACCAAGTACTGCGAAGTGGTGCTGGCGGTGCATTACCGTGAGAAGGACAGCCGCGGCGAACACGTCGGCGGGCCGATGTATGCGATCAAGAACGGCCTGGGCAAGAAGTGGGTCTGGCTCGGCACGGCCTTCGCCATCTTCGGTGGCCTCGCAGGCTTTGGCATCGGCAATATGGTGCAGGTCAACAGCATGGCGCACGCGCTGGAAACCACCTTCGCGGTGCCGCTGTGGCTTACCGGTGTGGCCACGATGGTGATCGTCGGTCTGGTGATCCTCGGTGGTATCCGTCGGATCGGCGTGGTTGCCGCTTCGCTGGTGCCATTCATGTGCGCGGCCTACATCATCGCCGCCATCGTGGTGCTGGTGGTCAACGCCGAGGCGCTGCCGGCGACGTTCGAGCTGATCTTCACCCATGCTTTCACGCCGATCGCCGCGACTGGCGGTTTTGCCGGCGCGGCGGTGATGGCAGCGATCCGCTTCGGCGTGGCGCGTGGCATCTTCTCCAACGAGGCCGGGCTGGGTACTGCCGGCATCGCCCAGGCGGCGGGCACCACCTCCAGCTCGGTGCGCTCGGGGCTGATCGGCATGCTCGGCACCTTCATCGACACCATCATCGTCTGCTCCATGACCGGCCTGGCGATCATCTGCACCGGCGTCTGGACCAGCAGCGAGAGCGGCTCGGCATTGTCGGCCGCGGCATTCGAGTCGGCCATGCCGGGGGTTGGTGGCATCATCCTGACGCTGTCGCTGGTGATCTTCGCCTTCACCACCATCCTGGGATGGAGCTACTTCGGCGAGAAGTGCTGGGAGTTCCTCGTCGGCACCAAGGCGATCCTGCCGTTCCGGGTAATCTGGGTAATTGCCGTGCCGTTCGGTGCCATCGCCCAGTTGGATTTCGCCTGGCTGCTCGCCGACACGCTGAACGGCTTGATGGCCATCCCCAACCTGATTTCACTGTTGCTGCTCAGCCCGGTTGTGCTCAAGCTGACCCGGGAATATTTCGCGCGCCGCTGAGGCCGCGTGTTTCGTTGTCTGTCCTGCCGCGCGGCATGCCCGCGCGGTGCCGTTTCATCCATGCGTGTCTATCAAAAAGGAACAATCCATGAGCGAAGTGACCCTGCACGGTACCCCCATCCAGGTGGTCGGCGACTTTCCGCAAACCGGCCAGCAGGCCAAGGCGTTCCGACTGGTCGGCAACGATCTGGCCGACGTCGAGCTGAGCAGCTTTTCCGGCAAGCGCAAGGTGTTGAACATCTTCCCCAGCATCGACACGCCGACCTGCGCGACCTCGGTGCGCACCTTCAATGCCAAGGCCAATGCCCTGCAGAACACCGTGGTGCTATGCATCTCGGCGGACCTGCCGTTCGCGCAGAAGCGTTTCTGCGGCGCCGAGGGGCTGGAGAACGTGGTGAACCTGTCCACCATGCGTGGCGCCGAGTTCCTCGTCGATTACGGCGTGGCTATTGCCAACGGCCCGCTGGCGGGTGTCGCGGCGCGCGCGGTGGTCGTGCTTGATGAGCAGGATCGCGTGCTGCATAGCGAACTGGTCCGTGAAATCGGCGACGAGCCGGACTACAACGCCGCGCTCGCGGTACTCGGCTGACAGCTGTACATGACGGATGCCGTGCAACGCGGCGTCCGTCCTCTTTCTGACGACATAAAACCAGCGACCATGTCTCCGCCGCCTGTCGCGCTCAATTGGTAGCTCGCTGCGCTAGGGTCTAGCGTTCCCCCGTTACCATCGATTCGATGGTGTCCAGGCCCGCGTAGTGGCAAAACACGATTAATCTGCCAGGCAGCAAAATCTTTTTGCCCCACAGCGGTCATAGAGCTGATTGCCAAAAGAATGGATTCACTTTATGCCCACCTCGCACGTAAAAAAGATTGGTGTCAGCGGTACCGGGATGATCGCCAGGGGTTTTATTCGGCTGATCAGACAGCACTATCAAGACATGGAAATCTCGCGTGTCCTCACGCGACGACCGCTCGCCACACTGACCGATTTTCCTCTTGCCGAGCGACTCACCAATTCGCTCGATGAACTCATCGACCATTGCGACCTGCTGGTCGAATGCAGCGGTGACGTGTTCCACGGCACCGAGGTGATCGAACGGGCATTCCAGGCCGGATTACCGGTGGTGACGGTGAACGCGGAACTGCAGGTCACCACGGGTTCCTACCTGGCCGGCAAGGGCTTTCTCACCGAGGCCGAAGGCGACCAGCCCGGCTCGCTTGCGGCGCTGCATGAAGATGCGCTGCAGATGGGCTTCCAGCCGCTGGTCTACGGCAACATGAAAGGCTATCTGAACCATGATCCCTCGCCCGAGGACATGGCTTACTGGGCCAATCGCCAGGGCATCAGCATCGATCAGACGACATCGTTCACCGACGGCACCAAAGTGCAGATCGAACAGGTGATTGTCGGCAACGGCCTGGGTGCCACCATCACCCGTCAGGGGCTGGAGGGGCTGGCCTCGACCAATCTGGACGACAGCGCCAGTCTGCTCGGCATGATGGCCGAGCGCCTCGGCCAGCCGATCGTCGATTACGTGGTGCCGTCCGGCTATGCCGCCGGTGGCGTGTTCCTGGTTTGCCGGCACGACGCCGAACAGGCGCCGGCGATCGAGTACTTCAAGCTCGGCCGCGGGCCGTATTACACGTTGGTGCGGCCATTCCACCTGTGTTCGCTGGAAGTCGGCAAGACGGTGCGGCGGGTACTCGCCGGTGGCGGGGTGCTGTTGAACAACTCGACCGCGCCGACGCTGGGCGTGGCGGCCATCGCCAAGCGTGCGATGAAGCCCGGCGAGCTGATCGAGCGCGGCATCGGTGGTTTCCAATTCCGCGGCGAGGCGATCAAGCTCGACCAGCATCCCGACCACGTACCCATCGGCCTGCTGCGCAAGACCGCGCTGCGTCGGGCGGTGGAGCCGGGACAGATCATCACCTTCGACGACATCGATATCCTGCCCAGCCGTGCGCTGGATATCGTCATGGAGCAGCGCCGCGCGCCGGCCGAGTCATCGCCGCAGTGGGATGCATCGCTCCTGCCACCGATGGGTATGGTCGCTATCGGCGGTTGAAACACCGCTGTCTGGAGGAGGCCGCCGCGAGCGGCCTTCTGCGTTTCTGCTGTTGGCGCGCCTGTTATCGGGCTTCATCGCGCTTCATTGCAGGGTCAGATCGTCGCCGCGCTCCTGTTGCCAGTCGTCCAGTCCGGGCGCGGCTTCCTCACCCGCCATGCGGTGGATGATGGTGAAGTAATCCTGCTTGAAGCGGTCCTGCATGATCTCGCTGCGATTCTTCACCCGCACGGCATAGATGCTCTGCACATTCTGATGATCGAAGTCGCGCCAGTACTGCTCGTCCTTGAGCAGGCGATAGCGATGATTTTCCAGCGCGGCGATCACCGCTTCGCTGTCGGCGCTGCCGGCGCGCTGCACGGCGGCGGCCCATTGACGCACGATGCCGTAGGCCGTGGCTGCGGTGCTGCCGGGGTAGGCCTGGTGTTGGCGGATGAACTCGTCGACGAAGGCTTGGCCCTCGACGCTCTTCTCCAGTTTGGGCACCTGCCAGTTCCAGGCCTCGGTGCCGATCACATGCTCCATCACCAGCGGTCCGGCCTGCTCGACGATGCTCTGGGTCAGGTTGGGCACGATGATCTGCATGCGCTTGCCCAGGCCCATGTCATTGGCCAGACGCATGGTTTGCACCAGGTCCTGGCCCAGCAGCACGATCACCAGCATGTCCGCATCGCTGGCGGCTGCCTTCTTCAAAGCCGTCAGATAGTCGCTGCGGCGCGCGCCGTGCGCGGCGATCTTCGAATAGCCGTGGCGGGCGCGGTCGCGGCTCTTGGTCGCTTCGCGCAGCGCCTGCTCCATGCTGGCGCCCCAGGCGTCGTCGAGGCTGATGTAGTGATAGCGGCGGTTGGGCATGTGCCAGCTCAGGTACTGGCCCAGCACCTTGGCGCTCATCCAGGCGCTGTTCGATTCGCGGAACAGATGGCGATGGCCGTCGTGGCCGGTGATCTCGTTGGCGTAGGCCAGCGTGGGGAAGTACAGCAGACCCAGCTCACGGGCGCGCTGGCCGGCGGCGAGGGCTTCTTCGCTGTTGGCGCCGCCGAAGATCATGTGCACGTTCTGTGCGGCGAAGCGCTCGACGTTAGCCGTGGCCTTTTCGGCGCGGGCGGCGGAGTTGAGGCTGATCAGCTGCAGTGGCCGGCCGAGCACGCCACCTTGGCTGTTGATCTGGTCGATGGCGAGCAGGGCGCCGCGGCGCAGCTCCAGTCCTTCGGACTTGTAGTTGCCGGTACTCGGGTAGTTCAAACCCAGCCGCAGCGGCTCGGCGGCCTGTAGCGGCGCGACGACACAGAACAGTAACAGGGCAACCAGGGCGTGACGGAACATGGCTCGTTTCCTTGTGAGCGGGGGACTGCACGTTGTAGGCGGCGCTGCGGTGCGTCGAAATAGTCTTTTCCGGCCAAACGCATGCGACTTCGGTGCCGAGCCGGTGCAGGCTCGGTGCCATCTCGCGCCGCCAGCCCAGATGTGGCGCGGCCTGCGGCGCGGTATTGCTACCAAGGGAGGAGAAAAATCGACACTGCGGGCAATTGTTGCTGGGGCGGGGCGAACCAAGAATCTGCAACAGACCGGGAAAATTTCCCGGCATAACAATGAACCCGCAGAGGTAGCCGCAATGAAGCACACCGGTCTTCGCAAGCCCTTCGCCCTGACGGCGCTATGCGCTGCAATGGCGATGTCCAGCCTGTCGGCCTGGGCCGTCACCGACCAGGAAATCCTCGACGACGCCAAAACCACCAACCAGATCGTCACCAATGGCATGGGGCTGCAGGGCCAGCGCTACAGCCCGCTGAGCACCCTCAACACCGAGAACGTCCAGCAGCTACGTCCGGTCTGGGCTTTTTCACTGGGCGGCGAGAAGCAGCGTGGCCAGGAAGCGCAGCCGCTGATCAAGGACGGCGTGATGTACATCACCGGCTCCTATTCGCGCGTCTATGCCGTCGATGCGCGCACCGGCAAGGAACTGTGGCAGTACGACGCGCGTCTGCCCGACGGCATCATGCCGTGCTGTGACGTGATCAACCGTGGTGTGGCTCTGTATGACGACCTGGTGATCTTCGGCACCCTCGATGCCAAGCTGGTCGCGCTGAACAAGGACACCGGCAAGGTGGTCTGGAAGAAGACCGTCGCTGACTACAAGGCCGGTTACTCGCTGACCGCAGCGCCGCTGATCGTCAAAGGCAAGCTGATTACCGGCGTATCCGGTGGTGAATTCGGCGTGGTGGGCAAGGTGGAAGCCTACAACCCGAAGAACGGCGAGCTGCTGTGGACCCGTCCGACCGTCGAAGGCCACATGGGCTACGTCTGGAAGGATGGCAAGAAGGTCGAGAGCGGCATTTCCGGCGGCGAAGCCGGCAAGACCTGGCCGGGCGACCTGTGGAAGACCGGCGGCGCGGCAACCTGGCTGGGCGGCTACTACGACCCGGACACCGACTCGCTGCTGTTCGGCACCGGCAACCCGTCGCCGTGGAACTCGCACCTGCGTCCGGGCGACAACCTGTATTCCTCCTCGCGTCTGGCCATCGACCCGGATGACGGCTCGATCAAGTGGCACTTCCAGTCCACCCCGCATGACGGCTGGGACTACGACGGCGTCAACGAGCTGATCTCCTTCGATTACCAGGAAGGCGGCAAGACCATCAAGGCAGCCGGTACCGCCGACCGCAACGGCTTCTTCTACGTACTGGACCGCACCAACGGCAAGTTCATCCGCGGCTTCCCCTTCGTCGACAAGATCACCTGGGCCAAGGGCCTGGACAAGAACGGTCGTCCGGTCTACGACGAAGCCAACCGTCCCGGCGCGCCGGGCGCCGAGAAGGGCAAGTCGGTATTCGTCGCACCGTCGTTCCTCGGCGGCAAGAACTGGATGCCGATGGCCTACAGCCAGGACACCGGGCTGTTCTACGTGCCGTCCAACGAGTGGGGCATGGACATCTGGAACGAGAACGTGGCCTACAAGAAGGGCGCGGCCTACCTGGGTGCTGGCTTCACCATCCATCCGCTGAACGAGGACTACATCGGCGTGCTGCGCGCCATCGATCCGAAGACCGGCAAAGAAGTCTGGCGCTACAAGAACTACGCACCGCTGTGGGGCGGCGTGCTGGCCACCAAGGGCAACCTGGTATTCACCGGCAACCCGGAAGGCTACCTGATGGCCTTCGACGCCAAGACCGGCAAGAAGGTGTACGAGTTCAACACCGGCTCCGGCGTGATCGGCTCCCCGGTTACCTGGGAAATGGACGGCGAGCAGTACGTCTCCGTGCTGTCCGGTTGGGGTGGTGCGGTGCCGCTGTGGGGCGGCGAAGTCGCCAAGCGCATCAAGGACTTCAACCAGGGCGGTACGCTGTGGACCTTCAAACTGCCGAAGGACATGGTCGCCAAGCGTTGATCGTGTAACCGCACGTGCGAAGGCCGGCTCCAGTAGCCGGCCTTTTCATTTCAGGCCGCCGGCGCGTCGGAGCGGTTGTTGCGCCGCAGCTTCTTCGCCCGCGCTTCGAGCAACACGTACACCAGTGTGGCGAACAACAACGGAATCAGGAAATACACCACCCGGTAGCCGATCAGGCCGCCGACGATCGCACCCCGGCTCATCTGGTCCGACAGCAGGGCAACGAATACCGCCTCGATCACCCCCAGCCCAGCCGGAATATGCGTCACCACGCCGGCGATGCTGCTGATCATCAGTACGCCGAGCACCTGCGGATAGGCGATCTTCTGCGACAACATGAAGTACACCACCAGCGCCATCAGCCCCCAGTTCAGTGCACCCAGCAGCAGCTGCACCAGCGCCAGGCGCAGCGAAGGCAGCTCGATTGTGTGTCGGCGGATGGTCCACGAGCGCCGTTTGGAAAATCCGCACAGCCCCAGGTAGACCAGGCACACGCCAATCAGCACCACGCCGAGCAGCCGCAGTGCGGTGGCACCGATTTCCCATTCGGGCGGCGGGGTGATCCAACCCATCGCGAAGATCAGGCCTGCCAGCCACATATAACCCAACCAGTTGGTCAGCAGGCTCAGGGTGAACACCCGGGTGATCTGCGCGGGACGCAAGCCCAGGCGCGAGTAGAGCCGGTAGCGCAGCGCGATGCCGCCGACCCAGGCGCTGAGGTTGAGGTTGAAGGCGTAGCAGACGAAGGTTACCGGCAGGATTTGCCGCACCGGCAGCGCGTGACGCACATAGCGTTTGCCCAGCACGTCGAAGAAGCAGTACACCACGTAGCTGCCGAGCATCGCCGCCCCGGCCATCCACAGTGTCTCGGCCTTGTAGTTGCGTAATGTGCGCAGGACCTCCTGCCAGTCCAGCGTGCGCGCCAGGCTGACCAGCAGTACGACCACCAGGACGAAGAACACGTAGGTGAGGATCTTCTTCAGCAGCGGCCAGCGCTTGCGCCAGCCACTGCGCTGCGCGGCATGGGAATGGCTCATTGATGCTCTCGCTGCAAGGGTTGGGCGGTTGGCACGGCAGAGGGGGGGGCCTCGACCGTCGCCGGGGCGATCACCTGATCGATCGGCTTGAGTTTCGGCTTGTGCGCCGGGAACAGCCCGACCAACTCGGGGAAGTGCCGCAGGAAATGGAAGATCAGGAATGCCAGTGGCGCGCGCCACCAGTAGCCGCGCACCATGCGCTCCAGCGGAATGCGCCGGCAGTGGTGCTGCATCAGCGTGTCCAGCTTCTCGTGCAGCTGACGGTTGAAGCTGTGGTCGCGGATGATCAGGTTGGCTTCCAGATTGAGCGACAGGCTCAGCGGATCGAGGTTGCTCGAGCCCACCGTCGACCACTCGTAGTCGGCCAGCGCGACCTTACCGTGCAGCGGGCGGCGGCAGTATTCGTGGATCTCCACGCCGTCGCGCATCAGGTAGTTGTAGAGCATGCGCGCACCGAACTTGGCGATCGGCATGTCCGGTTCGCCCTGGAGGATCAGCCGCACCCGCACACCGCGTCGCGCGGCGTTGCGGATCTCGCGCAGCACGCGATAGCCAGGGAAGAAATAAGCGTTGGCAATCAATAGCCTGGAGCGTGCATCTCGAATTGCTTGCAGGTATTGCTGCTCGATATCGTTGCGATGCTCGTCGTTATCGCGCGTCACCAGCAGCGCCCGCGCCTCGCCGCGGCTGGTGCCGGCATAGCCGCTGGCCTGGGTGTACGGCCGCCGCTGCCACCAGCGGCGCGGCGCCCGGACCGGCCCCAGCGCTGCGATGGCGAAGCGGTGGATGTCGTGCACCACCGGGCCTTCGACGCGCATGGCGTAGTCCTGCTTGGCGGCGGGGCCGAAGTCCTCCAGATGGTCGGCGGAGAAGTTGATGCCGCCGATGAAGGCGACCTCGCCATCGACCACCACGATCTTGCGATGCAGGCGGCGGAACACGTTCAGCCGCGTGCCGAGGAAGCGTTTGCCCGGATCGAACATGTGGATGCGGATGCCGACCTGGGTCATCGCCATGACGAACTCGCCGTGAAGATCGGCCGAGCCATAGCCGTCCACGGTGACGTCGACGCTGGCGCCGTTCTCGGCGGCGCGAATCAGCGCGCGCTGCAATTCGGCGCCGACCTTGTCCTCGAACAGGATGAAGGTCTCCAGCAGCACCTCTTTTTCCGCGCTGGCGATGGCCTCGAACACGGAGGGGAAGAACTCCTCGCCGTTCTCCAGCAACTGCAGTCGGTTTCCGTCTCGCCAATGGAAGTTCATAGCTGTATCTCCACCGCCAGGGGCAGATGATCCGACAAGTGCGTCCAGGGTTTGGTGCCCAGAATCTTGGCGCCGCGGGTGGCGGCATTGCGCACGTAGATGCGGTCCAGACGCAGCATCGGCCAGCGTGCCGGGAAGGTCTTGGCGACCTGGCCGTGGGCGACGGCAAAGGCTTCGTGCAGGCCGGCGCAGCGATCCAGCGTCCGCGTCGCGCGCAACCGCCAGTCGTTGAAGTCGCCGGCCACCACTACCGGCGCACCTTCGGGCAGGCTGTCGAGCAGATCGCACAGCAGCTCCAGCTGCTGCGCACGATGCGCTTCGCGCAGTCCGAGATGCACACAAATGGCGTGGAATTCGGCGTGTCCGGGCACCTGCAGAACGCTGTGCAGCAGGCCACGGCGCTCGGGACCGGCGATGGATACGTCGAGGTTTTCGTAACGCAGGATGGGGAATTTCGACAGCAGCGCATTGCCGTGGTCGCCGTCGGGGTACACCGCGTTACGACCGTAGGCGAAGTCGGTCCAGATGCTGTCGGCGAGAAACTCGTACTGCGGCGTCTGCGGCCAGTCGTGAAAGCGCAGCGCGTGCTTCTCATGGGTGCCGAGCACCTCCTGCAGAAACACGATGTCCGCCGACACCGCGCGCACGGCCTCGCGCAGCTCCGGCAGAATGAACCGCCGGTTGAGCGCGGTAAAACCCTTGTGGGTGTTCACCGTCAGCACGTGAATCGAGTGCACGGCGGTGGCCATGTGGGCGTCAAGATCGCTGGTATCGAGCAGGTGGTCTTTCTTTTCCAGGGTCACGGGAATGTTCCTTCGAGCTGGCCCGGGGTGGTCGACAGGGTTTGGTCCAGGCCCAGGCGCTGCAGCAGCTGGCGCGCGTCGTACGGCGCCCGGACCTTCACGTCGTTGTCGAAATAGCAGTACACCTCGCGCGGATGCCGCGTCGGTGCCTGATGCGGGTCGATGAGCTGTGCATCGTCCGGCTGCGTGCCTTCGTTCCAGCGGCGAATGCGCCGGCACCAGCGATCCAACGCCTCGTCGGTGTAGCCACTGGTGTAGAGCTTCTCGGCGCCGTGCAGGCGGATGTAGACGAAATCACCGGTCAGGTCCTCGCGGTAGGGCCATTTGCCGGCGGTGTCCGCCACCACCAGCGCCACCCGGTACTTGCGCAGCAGTGCGACGAAGGCCGGGTCGACGAAGCTCTCATGGCGGATTTCCACGGCGTGGCGCAGCGGACGCTTGCGGTCGATCTGCAGCAGGCTGCGTCCCTCCATGCGCGGTTCGCAGGTTTCGGCGATGGCCAGCGCGGCCTCGGTGTCATGCGGCAGTTGCGCCAGAAACGCCTCGAACAGCAGCGGATCGAAGCGGAACGACGGCGGAAACTGCCAGAGCAGCGGGCCGAGCTTCTCCTGCAGGGCGAACAGCCCCGAGGCGAAGAAGTTGGCGATGGGCTTCTCGACCTCGCGCAGGCGCTTGATGTGGGTGATGAAACGCGGCGCCTTGACGCTGAAAACGAAGCCCTCCGGCGTGTCGGCGTACCAGTCGGCGTAGCGCTCCGGCGTCTGCAGCGCATAGAACGAACCGTTGATCTCGATGCTGCCGACTGCCCGCGAGGCGAAGTGCAGCTCGTGCTTCTGCGCCAGCCCCTCGGGATAGAAGTCGCCGCGCCAGGGCGCGTAGCGCCAGCCAGAGATACCGATGTGGATGCCTGCCATCGTCGCCCTCGAATCGGCCGTTAACGCGGGTTCTGTGGCGCGGTCGGATCGCTGGCCGGGAAGGTCTGCTCGATGGCTTCGTCGAGCTTTTCCTCCCCCTGGCCTGAGCCTGCCGCCTCGTCCGGCGAACTGGCCTGCGGCTGCAGCTCGACCTTGATCCAGCCGTTCTCGCGGCGGTCGAACGCCTCGAACGCAGCGATCGCGTCGGTCATCGGCTTGACCTGCGTGAGCACCTTGGCCGGGTCGATGCGCCGCGCCTGGATCATCTCGATCAGCCGCGGGATGTACTTGCGGTGGTGGCAGTTGCCCATGTTGATGGTGAGGTTCTTGTTCATCGCCTGGCCGATGGGAAAACGCATCGCCTCCGGCGAATAGACACCGATGATCGACAGCGTGCCGGCTTTCGCCAGCGCCTGGACCGCCCATTCCAGCGCCTGGGACGGCGCGTCGCCCGGCTGCCACTGGGCGTTGTCGTTGGGCGCCGGTGCATGGCCGGTGGGCTGCTCGCCGCAGCAGCCGTGCTCGGCGTCAATGCCGACGGCATCGATGGCACGGTCCACGCCAATGCCGCCGGTCAGCCGCTGGAGCGTTGCGATCGGGTCTTCGCGGTTGAAATCGATGATCTCCGCGCCCTGACGCTGGGCGGCGCGCAAGCGGTCGGGGTACTGATCGATGGCGAACACGCGGCCGGCGCCGAGCAAGCGGGCACTGACGATGGCGAACAGGCCGACCGGGCCGCAGCCGAACACCGCAACCGTATCGCCGGGACGGATTTCGGCCATCTCGGCGCCGAAATAGCCGGTGGGGAAGATGTCCGAGAGCAGGATCGCCTGGTCGTCGCTGATATCCGAGGGCAGGCGTACCAGACCGATGTTGGCGAACGGCACGCGGGCCTTCTCCGCCTGCAGGCCGTGGAACGGTCCGGTACCGGCGGGGCCGCCGTAGAACGCCGTGCCGGCCTGTTTGCCGTTGGGGTTGGCGACGTCGCACTGGGCGAAGTAGCCGGCGCGGCAGTAGGCGCAGTTGCCGCAAGCGATGGTCGAGGGAATCACCACACGGTCGCCGACCTGCAGGTTGCGCACGTCCTCACCGAGTTCCTCAACGATGCCGACGCCCTCGTGGCCAAGGATGGTGCCCGGCTGCATGCCGCCGACGGTGCCGCGCACGAAGTGCAGGTCGGTGCCGCAAATCGCCGACGCGGTGAGGCGCACGATGGCGTCGGTGGGGGCTTGAATGCGTGGCTCGGGAACATCCTCCAGGCGAATGTCGCCGACCGCGTGATAGACAACAGCTTTCATAACCACTCCAGCTCGCCAGACGCGTGGTGTGCGCGGCGGCGAGTCGATGGGGCGGAGGGAAACGAGCAGTTCGCATGCTGCAGGATGAACGGCGCGATGCTCGATTCGCGGCTCCGCGGGATCGGAAGAATTCGAACGGACGTGGCGTCTTTGCCACCGCTCACATCTGTTCGGACTTTCTCCGATTGGGGCGGTTCATCTTTTTTTCCGTACGGCGTCGGCGCGCAACGCCGGCGCCGGGCGGCGGTTCAGGCGCGTGCCAGGCTCCACGGCGGCTCGCCGGCGAAGGCCTGGACCAGATAATCGATCATCGCGCGCACCTTGGCCGGTGGCCGACGGTCGGGCGGGTAGATCGCGTAGATGCCGCCCAGCGTGACGCACGGATGGTCCAGTTCCAGCGCGACCAGCGCGCCGCTGCGCAGCGCCTCGGCAACGATGAACTGCGGCTGGTAGATCACACCCTGACCGCCGATGGCGGCGGCCAGCAGCGCAGTACCGTTGTTGGCGACCAGATCGCCGCTGATCGCGACGCTGACATCGCCCTCGTCGCCGAACGTCCAGCGCTTGGCGCCGACCCGCGAGGACAGGCTGTAGCCCAGGCAGTTGTGCTGAGCCAGCTCGGCGACACGGCGGGGAATGCCGCGCGCGTCGAGGTAGCTCGGCGCGGCGCAGACCTGCAGCGGGCAGTCGGCCAGGCGCCGCGCCTGCAACGGGCTGTCTTCCAGCTTGCCGATGCGCACCGCCAGGTCCCAGCCGTCATCGAGCAGGTCGACATGGCTGTCGGTCAGGCCCAGCTCCACGCGCACCGCCGGATGGCGCTGGCTGAACTGCGGCATCAGCGGAGCGATGAAGCCTACGCCGAACGACAGCGGCACGTTCATGCGCAGCAGGCCGGTGGCCTCGATGCGCTGCGAGGCGACGCTGGCTTCGGCCTCGTCGATATCCGGCAGGATGCGCTGGCAGGCTTCCAGGTAGTCGCTGCCGGCTTCTGTGAGGCTCAGCCGGCGAGTGCTGCGGTGGAACAGTTTGACGCCCAGGCGCCGCTCCAGCGCGTCGACATGCTTGGTCGCCATCGCCGGCGACATATCCAGCTGGCGGGCGGCGCCGGACAGGCTGCCGACGCCGGCGGCGCGCACGAAAACCCGCATGCTGGTGATTCGATCGAGCATCTCAGTTCCTACTCTGGGTAATAAGTCTTCCCTTCGAGCGGCACATTCTCACACGCCTGACTGTAGTCCATGCTGGTGCGTACTTTCATTTGCGGAGTAGCACCATGACCGATGTCATCGTCTCACCCCCGGAACAGCGCATGCCGACGCTGTTCGTTCCGCACGGCGCCGGGCCCTGTTTCTTCATGGACTGGAATCCACCGACCGCATGGAACGCCATGGCCGATTTCCTCAAGGGCGTCGCTGCCACGCTGCCGGCTCGCCCGCGCGCGATCCTGATGGTGTCGGCGCACTGGCTGCAGCCGGCCTTCAGCGTCACCAGCGCGGCGCGGCCGGAACTGATCTACGACTACTCCGGCTTTCCCGCACACACCTACGAGCTGCGCTATCCGGCGCCGGGCGAGCCGCAACTGGCGGCTCGCGTGGCCACGCTGCTCGGGCAGGCGGCGCTGGCGAACGTCACAGACCCGCAGCGCGGCTTCGACCACGGCATGTTCATCCCGCTGAAGCTGATGTTCCCGGAGGCGGACATTCCGGTGGTGCAGCTGTCGCTGCGCAGCGATCTCGATCCGCAGGCGCACCTCGACGCCGGCCGCGCGCTGGAGCCGTTGCGCGACGAGGGTGTGCTGATCGTCGGCAGCGGCATGAGCTTTCACAATATGCGCGGCTACGGCGATGCGCGCTTCACGCCGATCTCCGCCGAGTTCGATCACTGGCTGAGCGCCGCGGTCGAAGCCGCACCGGCACAGCGCGACGTCGCGTTGCAGCATTGGGAGCAGGCGCCATCGGCGCGGCTCTGTCATCCGGCACGCGCCGAGGAACACCTGCTGCCGCTGCTGGTCGCCGCCGGAGCGGCGGGGCAGTCTCGCGGGCGCAAGCTGTTCGGCGACCGGGTCATGGAGACCGAGCTATCGGCATACGGTTTTGGTTACGACGACTGAGGAGCAGGCAATGCAATCGATCTATCGGGCAGGAAGGACATCGTCAGTGGCCTGGCCAGGGCGGGCGCCTGCGTGGCGCTGTTGGGCCGTGGCCAACGGCGCCAGCGCGAAGAGCAGGGCGGCACTCGGTGTCGAAGGAGGCATCGTTGAACGCATCGCCTGAGCTGCAATACCCGTGCAGCAGCGTCGCCACGGTGGCGACCGCCAATCCGTCGCGGCTGATCAACCGGCTGTGCAAGCACTGGGCGCACAAATTCCCGGTGCGCCACGACGAGCAGGGCGGCGAAATCACGCTCAGCATTGGCGAGTGTCGCTTGCGCGCCGCCAAGGCTGGCCTGGAGGTTCAACTGCACGCCGCCAACTCCGCACAGCTGCGACAACTGCAACAGGTGGTCGCCGACCATCTGCTGCGCATGGCATCTGGCGAGGCCCTGGAATTCGCCTGGCACGCCGGCGCCGGCGCGGCACCGGCCGAGGAGCGAAACAGGCTGCATGACACGCGCGAACGCTACGGCAGGGTCAGCCGTGGCTTCCATTGGCTGATGGCCGGACTGATCGTCTGGCAGTTCCTCAAGCTCGGCGACCGCATCGACGAAGGCGAGCACTGGATCGGCCAGACGCTGGTGCCCTGGCACATCTCCATCGGCGCCTTGCTGCTGGTGCTGGTGGTGCTGCGCGTGGTCTGGGCCTCGACCCAGCGCGGCAAACGTCCGCTGCCGGCTCCGGCCACGGCCGTGCTGGTCAAGGGCGGCCATCTGGCGCTGTACGCCTGCATGCTGTTGCTGCCGGTCAGCGGCATCCTGTTCATGCTCGGCAACGGCTACGGGCTGGAAGTGTTCGGCGTGCAGCTGGCGACGAAAGGGCCGGAAATCGCCTGGGCGGCGTCGCTGGGCAGCATCCATTCGCCGCTCGCCTGGCTGACCGTGCTGCTGGTGGTCGGTCACGCCGGCATCGCGCTGCTGCATCACCTCGTTCGGCGTGACGGTGTACTGCAACGCATGCTGTGAGCGTTACGGCTCGCTCATCGCGAAGTTCGGCAGCGAATCGACCGGCTTGGCGAAACGGAAGGGGATGGACGCGAGTTCGTCCCCGACTTTTTTCTGCACCACGAAATGCAGGTGCGGCCCGGTGCTGCGCCCAGTGTTGCCGGAGTCGCCCAGGTGAGTGCCGACCTTGACCTGCTGACCGGGGCGCACCTGCAATGAGCCGCGACGCAGGTGCAGGTAGGCACTGTGGGTGCCGTCGGCATGCTCGATGCGCACGTAGTTGCCGGCCGGATCGGGAAAGCGCCCGCGCTGGCCGTCGCGCACCTTCACCACCGTCCCCGCACGCGCCGCGACGATCGGCGTGCCCACCGGCATGGCGATATCCACCGCATAGCGGCCTTTGGTTGTGTTGTGGCTGTAGTCGCCGCCGGCGCCCTGGGAGATGCGGAACGGCCCGCCTTTCCAGGGCAGGGCATAGGCGTGCCCGCCGATGTGGCCGCCGGCCATGCGGCGCGCCGGATCGGGCGCATAGATCATTCCGTAGCTGAAACTGTGGCGGTACATCAGCGGGTAGCCGACCTGCCGCTTGACCAGCGTCGCCACGCGCAGCTGGCTGCGCGGCGGCACCGTCTTGCGGATCACGCCGTCGCGCAGCCCCGCCACGTTGACCAACCGGCTCAGACGCAGCGTGGCTTCGACCGGCACGTCCAGCTCGTTGCGCACATCCAGCACCTTGCCGGAGCGCGTCGGGTTGACCAGCAGGCGCACCGTGGCGGCGCGATGGCTCGGAACTTCGATGGGTTTCGCTGCGCTGCTGGCCGTGGCGGCGCTCGGTGCGAGCGTGGTGCCCAGCGAGAGCAGCAGCGCCAGGGCTAGGGGTGGGATTGCGTACATGGGCCTGTGATCCGTCACGAAATAAAGGACTGTTCGCCTGCGCCTGGCAGGTGAATCGGGTGGTCGCCACGGCGTTCGAGGGCGTGAGGCGGCCACAGGTTCACTGCCATACGTCGTGAAGCGGTTTCAGCCAGTGGCGCGCGGAACGTCGAGCGGGCTGACCGACCCGCTCATCCGCGCGTCCGGCGCCGGCTCATTCGTCCTCCTTGATCAGCTCCAGCAGCAGCAGCGAACGCCCGGTCACCGCGTACTCGTCGTTGAAGTCGAAACGCTCCGGGCGCACCAGCGGCTGGTTGGTATCGATCAGGCGATTCCAGAAGATGCCCTGCGGCACCTCCGGCAGGGTGAAGTTCACCAGGTCGTGGTGGGCGTTGACGATCAGCAGCAGCGTCACGTCCGAACCCGCGCGGCGAATGCCGGTGGGCTGCGCGCGGCCATCGAGCAGCATGCCCATGCAGCGGTTGTGGGCGTCCTGCCATTGCTCGATGCTCATCTCATCGCCGTTGGGCGCCAGCCAGGTCACGTCCTTGACGCCCAGTTCCTCGTTGTAGGCGCCGACCAGGAAGCGGGTGCGGCGCAGCATCGGGAAGCGCTGACGCAGGCGGATCAGCTTGCGCACGAAGGCCAGTAGCCCGTAGCTGTCCTCACTGATGTCCCAATTGACCCAGCCAATCTCGCTGTCCTGGCAGTAGGCATTGTTGTTGCCGTGCTGGGTGCGGGCGAACTCGTCACCGGCGACGATCATCGGCGTGCCCTGGGCGAACAGCAGCGTGGCGAAGAAGTTGCGCATCTGCCGGTAGCGCAGGGTGACGATTTCCGGATCATGCGAGGGACCTTCGACGCCGTGGTTCCACGACAGGTTGTTGTCGCTGCCGTCGCGGTTGCCCTCGTCGTTGTCCTCGTTGTGCTTGTGGTTGTAGGACACCAGGTCCTTCAAGGTGAAGCCATCGTGCGCGGTGACGAAGTTGACCGAGCTGAATGGCCGCCGTCCGCGCTGGTTGTACAGATCGCCGGAGCCGGTCAGCCGTGCGGCGAAGTCGGCGAGCTTGCCGTCGTCGCCTTTCCAGAACGCTCGGACGGTGTCACGGAATTGATCGTTCCACTCGGCCCAGCCGGGCGGAAAGCCGCCGACCTGATAGCCGCCGGGGCCGCAGTCCCAGGGTTCGGCGATCAGTTTGGTCTTGGCCAGTACCGGGTCCTGGCGGCAGGCGACGAGAAAGCTGTGGCGCTCGTCGAAGCCTGCGTGTTCGCGGCCGAGGATGGTTGCCAGGTCGAAGCGGAACCCGTCGACGTGCATCTCCGTGGCCCAGTAGCGCAGCGAGTCGGTGACCATCTGCAGGACGCACGGGTGGCTCATGTCCAGCGTGTTGCCGGTGCCCGAATCGTTGATGTAGTAGCGCTTGTCGTCCGGCATCAGGCGGTAGTAGGAGGCGTTGTCGATGCCGCGCATGGACAGCGTCGGGCCCAGCTCGTTGCCCTCGGCGGTGTGGTTGTAGACCACGTCGAGGATGACTTCGAGATCGGCGTTGTGCAGGTGCGCGACGGTTTCCTTGAACTCGCTGATCTTGCCGCTGGCCAGGTAGCGCGGGTGCGGCGCGAAGAAGGCGATGCTGTTGTAGCCCCAGTAGTTGGTCATGCCCTTTTCCAGCAGGTGCTGGTCCTGGACGAACGCATGAATCGGCAGGAACTCGATGGACGAGACGCCGAGCTTGCGGATGTAGTCGATCACCTCCGGCGTCTTGAACGCCGCGAAGGTGCCGCGCGCCTCGTCGGCGACCGCCGGGTGGCGCATGGTGTAACCGCGCACGTGGGTCTCGTAGATGATGGTCTTGTCCCACGGCACTTGCACCGGATGGTCGCGCCCCCAGGTGAAGGCCGGGTCGATCACCTTGCACTTGGGCACGAAGGGCGCGCTGTCGCGCTCATCGAAGCTCAGGTCGCCATCGGGGTGGCCGATGGTGTAGCCGAACAGCGCTTCCGACCAGCGCAGCTCGCCCACCAGCTGCTTGGCGTAGGGGTCGATCAGCAGCTTGTTGGGGTTGAAGCGATGCCCGGCTTCCGGCTCGTACGGGCCGTGCACGCGGTAGCCGTAGATCATTCCCGGATGCGCGTCGGGCAGGTAGCCGTGCCAGATTTCGTCGGTGTATTCCGGCAGCTCGATGCGCTCGATCTCGGTCTCGCCCTTGTCGTCGAACAGGCACAGTTCGACCTTGGTGGCGTGGGCCGAGAAGATCGCGAAGTTCACCCCCAGGCCATCCCAGGTCGCGCCCAGCGGAAACGGCAGGCCCTCTCGAACCCGCGAAGGCGTCACGACCGGGGAAGCAGGACTCTTTATCTGACGGCTCATGGAAACTCCGTGATTGGCGCATGAAATAACGGCCCGGCCGGACAGGCTGGCCGGGACACTGCAGCGGCTGCGGGACGCCTGTCAGGCGTCTTTCTTGGCCCGCGGGCTGCGCGGTTTCTTAGCTGATTGCGGCGTCGGTTGGGCCGCATCGGCGGCCGCCGGGCTGGCGGCTTTCTTCGTCGTCGCGCGTGCGGCGCGTGGCTTGCTGGCTGGCGCGCCGGCGCCGGCTGCCACCTCGGTGGGTTTGGTGGCCGGCTTGCGGGCACGGCTGGCCAGCTTGGCGCTGGGTGCGCTCTGCTGCGCCTCCACCAGCTTGCGTGCCATTTCCCAATGGCGCTCCTCCTGGCCGTGCGGACAGCCCTCGGATTGCCAGATCTGATAGGCGAATTCGCGGATGCGTTGTTCTTCTGGGTTCATTGTTCGGATTCTCCTGATGACCATCCGGTTGTGTGCAGGACCTCTACCGACAGCTCGTCGAGTACCTGCGCCACGCTCAAACCGGCTCGTTGGAATGTGACTGCGGTTGAAGAAAAAAGTCGCTGCAGCGGCCGACCGTCCAGCGCTTCGGGCAAAACCACGCGGGTATCGCCCCAGCGATCGGCGGCGATGCGCGGCAGCGGGCTGCCGTCCAGCAGGGCGCTACTCAGGCGCGGTACCAGCACCACCAGCCAGTCGCCATCCGCCTCGCGGGCGAAGGCGAGCATATGCTCGGCCTGCGCGCCCTCGACCGCCAGCGGCTGGTAGCGCCCGCCGGTGAACAGCTGCGGCCGGGCGAGGCGCAGGTTCAGCGTGCGCGCGATCAGCCATTGCTTGATGCGGCCGTCGTGCCAGGCGGCCAGCAGCTCGGCGGACGGGGCGTCAGGATCGAAGCTGGCGCGGCGGGCGGCGAAGTCCACCGGCCGGCGGTTGTCCGGGTCGACCAGACTGAAGTCCCAGTAATCGGCGCCCTGGTAGAGGTCCGGTACGCCGGGCGTGGTCATGCGCAGCAGCGTCTGGGCGAGGCTGTTGAGCGCGCCGGCGGGCGCCAGTTCGAGCGCCGCGGCGGCGATGGCCTGACGCAGGCGGGCGTCATTGCCCAGCAGCAGGCGTTCGACGTACTGCTGACAGGCGCCTTCATACGCCTCGTTGGGCGCGGCCCAGGTGCTGCGTAGCTTGGCTTCGCGCACGGCCTTGCGCTGCCATTGCAGGATGCGTTCGCAGTAGCCACTCAGGCCTTCGCGATCATCCGCGCGCAGCTCCAGCGGCCAGCTGCCGAGCAGGGTCTGGATCAGCAGCAGCTCGTCGGCAGGCGAGGGCGCCAGACCATCGTCCAGTGGCTGCAACAGGTCGGCGGCCAGCGCGCGCCATTCCTGCACCTTGCCAGCGAACCAGTGCGCGCGTTCGCTGAGTACGGCGATGCGCGCGCGGGTGTCTTCGCCGCGTTTGTGGTCGTGGGTGGCGGTGGTCAGCAGGTTGTGCGGCAGGTGCTCGGCGCGCTGCATGCATTCGGCGTGGAAGTCGGCCGGCGAGGCGCTGAAGCGTTGCGGATCGAAGCCGACGTCGTTGCGCGACAGCAGCACCGCGGAACGGTAGCAGGCGGTGTCTTCCACCGCCTTGGCTGCCGCGGGTGAGGTGAGCTGCTGGAAGCGTGCGCAGACGTAGCGGCGCAGCTTGCGCTGTGGCCCCGGCGGCAGATCGCGCAGGCTTTCACCGCCCAGCCAGCGCTGCAGGTGCTCGAGCAGAGGCCAGTCGCTTTCGCCCAGCGTGGTGCGCGCGCCTTCCAGCGCCTGCTGGAAGAACGGCTCGTCGGCCGCGCGCCGGCCCGGCGCGGCGATGTAGGTGCGGTAGACCGGGAAGTGCACGATCAGCTCCAGCAACGCGCGGCGAATCTGCCCGAGGGTGATGTCGCGGGTCATCACGTCGCCGCGCGCCACCTGCAGCAGCGCCTGCGCCACGGCCTCGAAATCGCCGGCCAGCGGCCCGGTGAGCACCAGCTGACGTGCCTGCCGGGCTTCTTCGAGAAAGTCCGCCGGGCGTCCGCTGGTGTCGCTCCAGAGCGCGCAAAGCGGCGCCTGCCCGGCCGGGTCGTGCTGGAGCAGCGACACCTGGTTCATGAATTCATAGCCGGTGGTGCCGTCCACGCCCCAGTCGTCGTGCAGATGCTCGCCGGCGGCGAGGATCTTCTCCACATAGATCGGCACGTGATCCTGCGCTGCCTCGGGCGGGCGCGCGGCGTTCAGCCGGTCGACCCGACGGCGCAGGCGCCGGCAGTAGCCGCGCGGGTCGGCGAGGCCATCGATGTGATCGATGCGCAGGCCGTCCACCAGACCGTCGGCCAGCAGCTGGAAGACCTTCGCATGGGTCTGCTCGAACACCACCGGGCGCTCGACGCGCAGGCCGCCCAGCTCGTTGATGTCGAAGAAGCGCCGCCAGTTGATGTCGTCGGCGGCAGTGCGCCAGCTCGCCAGCCGGTAATGCTGGCGTTCGAGCAGCGCGTGCAGGCGCTGGAAGCCCTCGGCGTTAGTCGCGTCGTAGCGGGACAGAGCCTGCTCCAGCTGCTGGCGGGTATCGGCGTCCTCGAGCTGCTGGGCGAGGTCCGCGCGCAGCCTTTGCGCGGCAAGGTAGGGCGCCGGCTCGGTCTTCAGTGCATCGAAATGCTGGGCCAGCGCGCGCAGCTGCGGGTGTTCGGTCTGGCGCAGCACTTCGCCGTAACTCGGTGGTGTCAGCGGGAAACGGTGTTCGTAGTGCTCGGCGTAGAGCGCGCCGTTCTCCACGTCCAGACGCAGCACGACGTTGCCTTGCTGCAGCGCTTCGCCGTAGTCGCTGCCGAGAAAGGGCACCAGCAGCTGCCCTTCGAGCAGCGGGTCGGGCGAATTCCATTCGATGTCGTAGAACTGTGCATAGGGGCTGCGCTTGCCCCATTCGAGCACGTCCAGCCACCAGGGGTTGCCGGCGCCGCCGACCGCCATGTGGTTGGAAACGATGTCGAGGATCAGCCCCATGCCGCGTGCCCGCAGTGCCTCGACCAAGCGACGCAGCGCCGCCTCGCCGCCCAGCTCGGGATTGATGCGGGTCGGGTCGATCACGTCGTAGCCGTGCATCGAGCCGGGGCGGGCGGTCAGCAACGGCGAGGCGTACAGATGGCTTATGCCGAGTGCGGCGAAGTAGTCGACCAGCGCGGTGGCGTCGTCGAGGGTGAAGTCGCGGTGGAACTGCAGGCGCAGCGTGGCAGTGAGCGGCTTCATCGACGGCTTCCTTCGCGGTGATCGTGGCGGGCCTTGTTCAGGCAATGCAGGCGGCGGCTGCAGACGGGCTGGTCGAGCAGGGTGGCGCTGTCGTACGGGTAGCGCCGTCGCCAGTTCGGATGGATTTCGACGATGCCGGGCATATTGGTCTGCTCGCTGAGGCCGAGCGCATCCTCCACCGGCAGCAATGCCAGCGGCGCGGGGGTATGGCCGAGGAAACAGGCGGCGGCATCGACTGCCTGTTCGACCTCCAGCAGCTGCCCGGGATCGCGCCCGCCGTCTTCGCAGAGCACGCGATTCAGCCCGGCGCGCTCGTGCTCGCGTGCGCGCCACTGAGACTCGCGATCCGCTTCGCTCAGCTGGCCGATCCTGATCCGCCAGTCGATGTCATGCCCGCTCCACCACCCGGCGAGCGGCGGAATATCGTGGGTGGTGCTGGTCGCCAGCGCCTGATCGGAGTACTGACCGGCGCGCTGGAAATGGCCGTCGTGCTGCTCGAACAGCAGCACGCGCATGCCGAGTATGCCGCGCGCGGCGAGCACCTCGCGCAGGCCTTCGGGGATGGTGCCGAGGTCTTCGCCGAGGATCACCGCGCGGTGCCGCCAGGCCTCCAGGCAGAGCAGGCGCAGCATGTCGTCGAAGGGGTAGTTGAGGTACACGCCGCGCTTCGGATCGGCGCCGGCCGGCATCACCCACAGGCGCTTGAGGCCCAGCACGTGGTCGATGCGCATGCCGCCAGCGTGCGCAAGGTTGGCGCGCAGCATCTCGATGTAGGCGCGAAAGCCGTGGCGCTGCAGGCCCCAGGGTGAGAACGCGGAAATGCCCCAGTTCTGCCCGGCGCGATTCATCACGTCCGGTGGCGCGCCGACGCTGAGCGCAGCCAGGAGTTCGGCTTGCCGGCTCCAGGCCTGACTGCCGCCGCCATCGGCGCCGACGGCCAGATCCGAGATCAGGCCGATGCGCATGCCGGCGCTACGCGCGGCGACATGGGCGCGTTGCAGGCCGCGCGCCATCAGCCATTGGCCGAAGGCGTGGTAGCTGACCGCATCGGCGTGTTCGCGGGCAAACGCGGCCACCGCCGGGCTGGCCGGATCGCGGTATTCGGCCGGCCAGGCATTCCAGTGCTGCGGGTTGCCCTCGGCATCGCGCAGGTGGTCGTGCAGCGCCTCGAACCGGCAGTGGTTTTCCAGCGCTTCGCCCCCGCTGGCGCGGAAGCTGTCGAAATCGACCTGCTGCGCATTGCCGCCGCGATTGAAATCCTCGAACAGCTGACGCAGCAGGCGCTGACGGCTGAGCGCCACGGCCGGCCAGTCGATCAGCTCCAGCTGCTCCAGACGCTCCCGCTCGCGGCCCAGATCGCAGGTTTGGATGCCTAGCTGCACCGGGCGCTCGCCGAGGATTGCGCCGGGCGCGGCGTGCAGCACATTGAGGAAAAGCCGGCTGGATGGCGAGTAGGGGCTGTACTGATGGGGATAGGCGCCGAACATGGCGTGCACCGGGCTGATGCCCAGCGCGTCGGCACCATGGGCGGCGGCACTGCGGGCCAGGGTTTCCAGCGCCTGGGTATCGCCCAGGCCGCCGTCGCCTGGCCGGCGCAGGGCATACAGCTGCACGGTGAGGCCCCAGGCGTCGGGACCGGCGATGTCCGCCACAGTCGGGCAGGCATGCGGCGCCACCGCCACGGTCAGCTGGTGCTCGGCGATGCTCAGCTGGTAGTAGCCGGGAGTGCCGATCGCCGGCAGCCGCGCCTGCTCGTCGAGCTGGCCGTCACGGGCTTCGCCGTCCTCGGACGTCAGCTGGTAGTGGCTCGCCGGCGCGAAATAGCTGCCCAGTTCCAGCGCGGCGTGCTGGTCGCAGGTCAACAGCGGCGGCACGCCGCCGTGGTTGTACTGTTGCGCGAGCAGATCGAGGCTGGCCTGAATGTCGGCGTCGTTGTGCGCGGCCAGCCCGAGGCAGCCCAGCACCTCGCGAAGCACCTGCGGCTCGACGCGTTGCGGGCAGTTGTCGGCATCCGTCCAGTCGACGGACAGCCCCGCGGCAGTAGCCAGGCGGATCAGCGATTCGTCACTCATGGTCTTTCTCCAGATACAGCCTGGCCAGACGCGGCGCCAACGCATCGCGTGCATCGACCGCTTCGCGGCTGGCGAACAGCAGTTGGGCACCCGGCGGGGCCTCCGACAGCGGCGCGGCCTGCTCGCCGAGATTCAGCTCCAGGCGCAATCGGCAGCCGCCGCCGAGGCGCCAGTGCACCAGCACCGCTGCATCGCCCAGCACACAGGCATCGAGAAAACGCGCACCCGGCAGGCGCGGCACGATCTCGCGCCGACGAATGTCCAGCAGCTGGCGATACAGTGCCTGCCATTCGGCATGCCCCGGCTCCTGGCGCGCGCCGAAATCCGGGCACGAGGCGTCGAAAGTGGCGATGGCGTTGGGGTCCGGGATGCGCTCGCGGGTGTTCTCGTCGGCGAACTCGGCAAACTCGGCGAACTCGTTGCGGCGGCCTTCGCGCACGGCGTCCGCCAGTTCGCCGTGGTGGCTGGTAAAGAACAGGAACGGCTGGCGCGCGCCCCATTCTTCGCCCATGAATAGCAGCGGAATCATCGGCGAGAGCAACAGCACGGCCGTCGCGGCACGCAGCGATTGCGGGTCGGCGAGGCTGATCAGGCGCTCGCCGAAGGCGCGGTTGCCGATCTGGTCGTGGTTCTGCAGGAACAGCACGAAAGCGGTCGGGGACAGGTGGCCGCTGGGTTCACCGCGCGTCTCGCCACGGCGGTTGGCCTCGCCCTGGTAGATGAAACCCTCGCCGAGAAAGCGCGCCAGCTTGGCCGTGGCGTCGCCGTGGTAGTCGGCGTAGTAGCCCTGGCGCTCGCCGGTGAGCAGACAGTGCAGGACATTGTGGCCGTCGTCGTTCCACTGCGCGGTGAAGCCCTGGGCCAGCAGGCTGGCGCGGTTGTCCTCGTTCTCCAGCACCAGGTGGACGTGCCGGCCGGGTTCGGTTGCCTCGCGCACCCGGGCCGCCAGTTCGGTGAGGAAGCTGCGTTCCGGGATGGCGTGCACGGCGTCCAGGCGCAGGCCGTCGAAGCGGTATTCCTGCAGCCACATCAACGCGTTGTCGATGAAGAAATCGCGCACCTCGCGGCGGCGGAAGTCGATGGCATCGCCCCACGGCGTCTGCTGGTCATGGCGGAAGAAGTGCTTGGCGTAACGGCCGAGGTAGTTGCCGTCCGGGCCGAAGTGGTTGTAGACCACATCGAGGAAGACCATCAGGCCGTGGCCGTGGGCGCTGTCGATCAGCTGCTTGAGTTCGGCCGGCGAGCCGTAGGCCGCCTCCGGGGCGTAGGGCAGTACGCCGTCGTAGCCCCAGTTGCGCTCGCCGGGAAATTCCGCCAGCGGCATCAGCTCGATGGCCGTGACGCCCAGCGCGGCGAGGTTCGCCAGGCGCCGCTCGACCCCGGCAAAGCCACCGAGCAGGCCGACATGCAATTCGTAGAGCACCGTTTCGTGCCACGGGCGGCCCTGCCAGTCGGCGTGACGCCACAGGTAGTCGTTGGGGTCGACCACCACACTGGGGTCGTGCACATCGCCGGCCTGCGCGCGTGACGCCGGGTCGGGCACCTGCAGTTCGCCGTCGATGAGAAAGCGATACAGCGTACCCGCGCCATACGGAGCATCCACGCCGTACCAGCCATCCGCCTCGGGCTGCATCGGCAGCGTTTCGCCGCCAACGATAACCAGCGCCACGCTTGCGGCATCCGGCGCCCAGAGCCTGAAGCGGGTGGTGTTGCAGTCCAGCAGTTGTGGGCCGTGTCGTCCGATGGGGGCACGCATGGATGGCATTGACTGTCCTCGGGTTGGCGCACTCAGGAAATGGCGTGGGCGGCCTCGCGGTGGACGCCCAGCAGTTGCTGGTACAGGTGGTCGTACGGGGCGATGGCGTGGCGCCAGAAGAATCCGGTGGCCATCGCCCGGCAGCGCATGGCGCACAGCAGGTCCGGCCGCTGGTGAATCTCCAGGGCGCGCAGCACCGCATGGCGATAGCTGTCGACGCTGGGCTGGTCGAACAAGAAGCCGGTCAGCCCGTCCTCGATGGAGTCGGCCAGGCCGCCGGTGCGGCGGGCGATCGGCAGCGAGGCGTAGCGCTGGGCATACATCTGGCTGAGGCCGCACGGCTCGTAGCGCGAGGGCATCAGCAGGAAATCGCTGCCGGCGAACAACCGCCGCGCATCGTGTTCGTTGAAGCCGACGTGCGCGGCGACACGGCCCGGATAGCGACGGGCGAGTTCGCGCACCTCTTCTTCGATATGCGGCTCGCCCTGGCCGAGGATGGCCAGCTGGCCGCCGTTGGCGACGATGGTTTCGGCTACGCCGAGGGTCAGGTCGATGCCTTTCTGCTGCACCAGGCGCGACACCACGGCAAACAGCGGACTGGCGTCCGCCTCGAGGCCGAACGCCTGGCGCACATAGGCGGCGTTGGCAGCCTTTCCCTGCCAGTCGCACGCGCTGAAGCCGCGTACCAGGTGAGGATCGCTCTGCGGTTCCCAGCTTTCGTCGATGCCGTTGAGCAGGCCACTGAGCAGGCCCTGGCGCGCCTTCATGCGCAGAAAACCTTCCATGCCGCAGCCGAATTCTTCGGTGGTGATTTCCTGCGCATAGGTCGCGCTGACGGTGGTGACATGGCTGGCGTAGGCGATGCCGGCCTTGAGCAGCGAGAGCTTGCCGTAGAATTCCATGCGCTCCACGCCGCAGGCTTCATGCGGCAGCGCCAGTGCGCGGCGCAGGCTCATGTCGATGTTGCCTTGGTAGGCCAGGTTGTGAATGGTGAATACGCTCGGTGTACGCAGCCCGCGCCAGTGCATGTAGGCGGGCGTGAGTCCGGTGGGCCAGTCGTGCGCGTGCACCAGTTCCGGCGTCCAGCGGATGCAGGCGGTGCCGGCGGCGATCTCCGCGGCGGCCAGGCATAGACGGGCAAAGCGCACCGGGTTATCCGGCCAGTCATTGCCGTGGCCGTCGCCGTATGGGTTGCCGTCGCGCTCGTAGAGCTCCGGGCAGATCAGCACGTAGATGATCAGGCCGTCGGGCATGTCCATTCGGCCGATGCGGCAGGCCGGGATCTCCGCCTGGGCGCCGAGGCTACCGACCACGCGGATCGCATGACCGCTGCGCAGCACCTGCGTGTAGCCGGGAATCAGCACGCGCACGTCGTGCAGCGCACCGAGCGCGCGGGGCAGGGCGGCGGACACGTCGGCCAGCCCGCCGGTCTTGATCAGATCGGTCAGCTCCGAGGTGACGAAGAGGATTTTCTTTTTCTCGCTGTGACTGCTGCGAACCTGCAGCACCGGGCGCGGCGCTAGCCGAATGGCGGGCTGGGTCTTGTTCAGGCGAATGGAACCGGCGTTCACCGCAATACTCATCACGATCTCCCCAAGTGTTCCGGCATCCAGGCGCCGGCGCCAGTTACGAGCATATTTCTCCAGTGCAACGATCTGATGACCGTCACACCCGTGAACACGATAGGCAGGAATCACTATTGCGAACCGCCGAACGGCGGGGGTAGGGCTACGCTGGCCCTACCAAAAACCAGACCGGACAGTGTGTGAGAAAGTTCTGGTTTCGGTTGAAAAAGACCCGGCGTGGAACTCGTTTCCGACAGGCTGCTCCGAACGGTAGGCAAACCGTTACGGAGGCGATCATGCAAAGGCTCGAAGAAGTGGTGACATTCCTGCGCGACCGGCAGGCAGTGCTGAGTACGGCCGAGTCCTGCACCTGTGGCCTTATGGCCTCGTTGCTGGCCGATATTCCGGGTTGCGGGCAGGTGCTCGACAGCGGCTTCGTGGTCTATTCGCCAGACGCCAAGCACCGGCTGCTGCAGGTCAGTTTCGCCACCATCGAGCGCTTCGGCCTGACCAGCGAGGAGGTCGCCACCGAAATGGCCACGGGCGCGCTGCGGGCCAGCGCGGCGTCGCTCAGCGTGGCCAACACCGGCGTCGCCGACGATGCCCAGGAGGACGAGGGCGGTACCCAGTGCTTCGCCTGGGCGCTGCGCGAGGGTGAGCGGCTGGTTTCGATCAGCGAAACGGTGAAGTTCGATGGCGACCGCGTGGCGATTCGCAAGCAGGCGGCGCGCTACGGACTTGAGCAGTTGCCGCAGCGCTATGCGCAGCTGCAGGGGATGCTGATCAGTCAGGACTAACGACGTGCAGTCAGTCGGACGGGGGGAACTCCCGGGACAGCGTGCGTTTCACAGCCATCAGAGGATCCGACATTCACGCCTTACAGGAGACGCCCCATGCAAAGTGCCCAGACCGGTCACGACGTCCGTACCGAACGCCTCATCGAATGGCTGCGCGATGCCCACGCGATGGAGGCCCAGGCCGAAACCATGCTGACCAAGCAGGCCAGCCGCATCCAGCATTACCCTGAGCTGAAGGCGCGCATCGAGCAGCACATCACCGAAACCCAGAACCAGGCCCGCCTGATTGAGGACTGCCTGCGCCGCCACGACAGGTCCTATTCCGGGTTGAAGGACCTGGGCGGCAAGATGATGGCGATGGGGCAGGCGATGGGCGGCATGATGGTCAGTGACGAGATCGTCAAAGGCGCGCAGATGGGTTACGTGTTCGAGAACCTGGAAATCGCCTCCTACAAGATTCTCATCGCCGCCGCCGAAGCCGTCGGCGACCTTGAGACCAAGGTAGTCTGCGAACGCATCCTGGTCGAGGAAATCGCGATGGCTGACTGGCTGCGCGACCACCTGGCCGAACTGACCCATGCCTACCTGACACGCGCGGCCGAGCCGCATGTCGAGGCCAAGCGCTAGGCCCGTCTCTACGTCGGCGGGATAGGGAGCGCAGCCCGCCCAAATTCAGCGAACCGTTCGCGCAGCCGTCCGGAGGAGCGGCGGCTGCGCGATGGGAACCTTCGATGAAGCCCAGACCGCTACTGAAGACCTTCACTTTCGCCATCCTGCATTTCGCCACGGCCTTCATCGTGGTTTACGCACTGACCGGCAATGTCGCGATCAGCGGCGCAGCGGCGCTGATCGAGCCGCTGCTCAATACCGTGGTGTTCTATTTTCACGAACGGGCATGGAACCGCTTCGGCCGGCAGACACCGCAGCAAAGCCACAGTTACGGGCACGACGTGTTCGTTAAATATCTCGCGCGGCGCAAAGGGGCGCGCGCCGAGGCATCGGCTATTCGACGGAGCTGAGCGTGGCGTTCTCGGCCGGCATTTCGCTACGGGTGACGAACATTTCGATGCGCAGCTCCTGTGCCAGACGCACAAGATTGGCGGCGTCGCGGCACTGCTCATGGGTCACGCCGAGTACCGTCAGCTCTTCGTGTTCGGCCTGGGCATCGTACAGCCGCACACTGAGGCCGCTGGCCTGCTCCAGGCATTCGCAGCGGAACGGGTGCAGGTAGTCGTGCAGGATCGCTTCGATCTTGAACAGGGGGAGTCGCGAGCCCATAAATCCTCCTTTTTCGGTAGGGGACGGATCACTGCACCTCGGCATCGTCATCTTGCCGACACAATGACCGTAGCAGTGGCTTGCCGGTTGTAAATCGCCGTTTGGCGCCATTTGCCGAGCATGGGACAGCAGCCCCGTGAGGCGGCGCTTTTCGGCCGCGACCTTTCATCGGAAGGCATGCCGGCCCGGCGATCGGCCTCGCTGAACTTCATACCGCAGGGGGATGACAAAACTGCTAAGGCGGACCGAAACCTGCGGAGGACCACATGAAGAAAGCATCCCTGGCGGTGGTACTAGCCGGCGTACTGACATTGCCCGCACTGGCGCAGTATCCGGCCGGCACGCCTGGCGACGATCGCGCCTCGCCGCCCAGCACGATGGGTAATCCGACGCCGCACGAAGAAGTAGAAACGCGCAAGGACGAGCAGGGGCGCACGGTTACCGAAGATGGCCGGCCGGTGGTCACGCCCAAGCATGATCGGGAGGCGGAGCCGTCCACCGATCCGACGCGACACTCGGCACCCGGCGGCCACGACGATCCCTCCACCAGCGCCGGCGAGCTGGATTGACGGGGCGTCATGGCGCTCGACGAGTACCAGCGCAAGCGTGATTTCGCCGCCACGCCCGAGCCGGCTGGCACGCGTAAGCGCGCCCGGCGCAGCGAGCAGGCGCTGCAGTACTGCATCCAGAAACATGACGCCACGCGACTGCATTACGACTTCCGCCTGGAACTCGACGGCACGCTGAAGAGCTGGGCGATTCCCAAGGGGCCGAGCCTGGACCCAGCGGTGCGCCGGCTGGCGGTCCATGTCGAGGACCATCCGCTGGACTATGCCAGCTTCGAGGGGCATATCCCCGAAGGGCACTACGGCGCCGGTGACGTGATCGTCTGGGATCGCGGCGTCTGGCTACCGGACGGTGATCCGCAGGTCGGTTATCGCAAGGGCAAGCTGAAATTCACCTTACAGGGCGAGAAGCTCGCCGGCAGCTGGAATCTGGTGCGTACCCGCATGGAGGGCAAGCAGGAGCAGTGGTTCCTGATCAAATCCCGCGATGAGGCTGCGCGCGAGCAAGCCGATTATGACGTCACCGCCGCCCAGCCGGACAGCGTGCTCAGCGAGCGCACCCTGGTGCCGCGCCGCCGCGGGACGGCGCGCAAACGCACCGAGGAAGATCCGCCCAAGCCGGTGAAGCGCCCAGGTCGCACGCGAAAGGGCGCGGCGACCAAGGTGCCGCAAGCGCTACCGGGCGCCGTTGCCGCCGACCTGCCGGCCACGCTGACACCGCAGTTGGCCACGCTGGTGGATGCGGTGCCGAGCGGTGACTGGCGCTACGAGATCAAGTTCGACGGCTACCGCATCCTTGCGCGCATTGATGCGGGGCGGGTGCAGCTGTTCACCCGCAATGGCCATGACTGGACGGCGAAGATGCCGCAGCAGGCTGCCGCGCTTGCCGGGCTCGGACTGCAATCGGGTTGGCTCGATGGCGAGGTGGTGGTGCCGGACGAGAGCGGCACGCCGGATTTCCAGGCGCTGCAGAATGCCTTCGAGGCCGGCCGCAGTGGCGGCATCCTCTATTACCTGTTCGATGCGCCGTACCTGAACGGGCTGGACCTGCGCGAGGTGCCGCTGGAGCAGCGTCGCGCGGCGTTGCGTGAAGTTCTGGCGCGTAGCGATAGCGATCTGCTGCGTTTTTCCGAGGATTTCACCGAGGCGCCGCAGAGCATTCTCGAAAGCGCCTGCCAGATGAAGCTCGAAGGGCTGATCGGCAAGCGCGCCGGCAGCAGCTATGTCGGCAAGCGCAGCAGCAGCTGGGTCAAGATCAAGTGCGGCAACCGCCAGGAATTCATCATCGTCGGCTACACCGCCCCCAAGGGCACGCGCACCGGTTTCGGTGCGTTGCTGCTGGGGCTGCATGACGATGACGGGCAGCTGCGCTACGCCGGCAAGGTCGGCACAGGCTTCGATGTGGCGACGCTAACCAGCCTGCATCGGCGCTTGCAGGCGCTGGAAATCGCCCGCTGTCCGTTGGACAAGGCGCCGCCGGCGACCGATGTGCGCGGCGCGCAATGGCTCGAACCGAAGCTGATGTGCGAAGTGGCCTATGCCGAGATGACACGCCAGGGCGTGGTGCGGCATGCGGTGTTCCATGGCCTGCGCACCGACAAACCGGCACAGGCGATCACCCGCGAGCGCGCCCGGCCGGTTAGCGCGGCGCGCGGCCGGGGCGGCAGGCGCAAGGCGGACGATCCGCTCGCCGACACCGGCGTGCGCATCTCCAACCCGGAACGCGTCATCGACCCGCACAGTGGCACTACCAAGCTCGAACTGGCGCGCTTCTACGCCCGTCTCGCGCCGTGGCTGCTGCCGCAACTGCGCGATCGCCCGCTGGCGCTGGTGCGCGCGCCGGAAGGCATCACCGGCGAGCTGTTCTTCCAGAAGCACGCGGACAAGCTGAGCATCCCGCACATCACCCAGCTCGATCCGGCGCTCGACAAGCACGGCGCGCTGCTGGTGATCGACAGCCGTGACGCGCTGGTCGGTGCGGCACAGATGGGCACCATCGAGCTGCACGCCTGGAATGCCGTCGCCCCCGGGCTGGAGCACCCGGACCGCTTCGTGCTCGACCTCGACCCAGACCCCGCCTTGCCGTGGAAACGCATGGTCGAGGCTACCCAGCTGACCCAGACGCTGCTGGACGAGATCGGCCTGCAGTCGTTTCTCAAGACCAGCGGCGGCAAGGGACTGCACATCGTCGTGCCGCTGGCGCCGGTGCATGGTTGGAGTGAAGTGAAAACCTTCAGCCATGCCATCGCCCGCTATCTCGCCAAGCTGCTGCCGGGCCACTTTTCCGCCGTCAGCGGACCGAAGAACCGCGTCGGCCGCATCTTCATCGACTACCTGCGCAACAGCCGCGGCGCCAGCACGGTGTCGGCCTATTCGGTTCGCGCCCGGCCGGGACTGCCGGTTTCCGTGCCCATCCACCGCGACGAGCTGGGCGAATTGCAGGGCGCCAACCTGTGGTCGGTCGGCAACCTGTTCGAGCGTCTGCAGGAACTGGGCGAGGCGGATCCCTGGGCTGAGCTGCCGCAGGTACGACAACGCATCGACGACGACATGCGCGCACGCCTTGGCGGTTGAGCCGCGCGCAACCCATCACAGCGAGGTAAGCGTCATGGACAAATCGTACGACGAATCATCCAGCGCACCGACGACTGGCGACGACACGCCCGTGGTGCAGCATCAGGGGCTGGTGATCGAGCTGGACGCCGGGCAAGGCCGCGGCCGGATCGAGACGACCGACGGCCGGCAATTGCCGTTTCACCGGCGCGACGTGGCCGGTGGCGCGTTCGATGGCTTGCGAAAAGGCGATCAGGTGCGCTTCGCCGAGGAGCTGGGCGACGAAGGACCGGAGGCGAGAAAGGTGGAGCGCGGCGAGGTATAGCACGCTCGCCGACAGCGCAAAAATAAAACAGCAACGGCGCCTGTCGGCATCGTTGCTGTTCGACACGCCATTCGCGGTCAGAAGTTGTGGCAGTCCGGCCCCTGGCGCAGATACGACGTCACATGGGTTTCGCCCTGGGAGTCGACGTAGGTCATCTTCGCCTCGACGATCTCGCAGCCGCCGGCCGGAACTTCCAGCGAAACGACCTCGGCAATGTCCAGCTCGTCACCGTACTGATAGGGCGCGGCCGCGGTTTCAGCATTGGCCAGCGGGGCGCACAGCGCCAGACTGGCGATACACAGCAGCTTTTTCATATCGAACCTCTAACGATGTGTCTGGCGGTCGACAGGGCCAAGCCGGGTACCGCCCGAAGCCGGCTCACGTCTGAGGTGCGCCAGCGCAATAAACAGGGCCGCAACGAGGAGAGCGGCCCGAAAGGGGCAATGACCGCGGGAGCGAAGGAGCACTCGATCGGGCGGTCTAGCGGTGCAGGGAAACCGCTGTTGCCACTGACGCAGAATACGCCGCGTCGTATCGGTTAAAAACGCCGCACACCGTCATAGACCTTTACCTGATCAGCAACAATCACGCCCAATAGTTGGGGTTCTGAATGATCTGGTGATAGCTATGGAATGCCTTGGGCAGCTCCAGCTTGAGGAAGTCCAGCCAGGTCTTGATCTTCGCATCGAGAAACCGTCGTGACGGATACAGCGCGTAAATGTGCTTGCACTGCAAGCGGAAGCCCGGCAACAGGCGCACCAGCGTGCCGCGCTGCAGCGCCGGCGCTGCCACGTAGTCGGGCAGCAGGCAGATGCCCATGCCGGCCTCGGCGGCGCTGGCCATCGCCTCGGCGACGTTGACCTTGAAGGTGTCGCCCGGATGGATCAGGTGCACAGCGTCGCCGTCGTTGAATTCCCAGGCATCGGCAAACACCGGATCGACCAGACGCAGGCAACGATGCTGCTGCAGCTCCTGCGGGGTCGCCGGAGTGCCGTGCTGCCTGAGGTAGCTGGGCGCGGCGCAGACCAGGTTGAACACGGAGCCGAGGTTCTGCGCGATCAGTTCGGAATCCGGCAGTTCGCGCGAAAGCGTGATGACCACGTCGAGGCTTTCGCCCAGCAGATCCGGCTGGCGCTGCGAGAGCATCAGCTCCAGGTTCACCTCGGGATACTGCTCGCTGTAGCGGCTGGCCAGCGTGGCCAGCATCTGGATGCCGAGCCCGGTGGTCGAATGCACGCGTAACCGTCCGCGTGGCGTCAGGTGGGCGCCGCTGGCCTCCAGCCGGGCCTGCTCGAGCTGGGCGAGAATCTGTCGACTCTGCTCCAGGAAGCGCTCGCCCACTTCGGTCAGCGCCAGACGGCGAGTGGTGCGATGCAGCAGGCGCGCCTGCAATTGGCTCTCCAGCTCGGCGACCTGACGCGAGACCTGCGCCGTGGACGTCGCCGACTGCAGCGCCGCCGCGGTGAAGCTGCCGGCGTCGACTACCCGAACGAACGCCCGCATGGCTTGCAGCATATCCATCGATCATTACCCCCTGGCCCAACTGATGCGTGAATGGTGCCTGTATCGAATGAAGGGAAGAAGCGTTGTTTCGTTCTGCGCAAGTATCGCCACCATTTCCCCTGTCGGCGCTTGACGCGCGCCCGACACCGCGCAGACTAGCCGCCTGCATTGGTTACCAGGACGCTTCGCTGATGATGCTCGACGATCTCCGCCGCCGGGCCAGGCTGCTCAAGCACCAGGTGATGGTGCTCTGGTTCGCTTGCCGGCATCCGCGCACGCCGTGCTTGCCCAAGCTGATCGCCCTGTGCGTGGTGGCTTATGCGCTCAGCCCCATCGACCTGATTCCCGACTTCATCCCGCTATTGGGCTATCTGGACGACCTGCTGCTCCTGCCGCTCGGGATCTGGCTGGCGCTGCGCCTGATGCCCGCGGCGTTGCTGGATGAGTGCCGCCAGCAGGCACTGGCCTGGGAGGCGCAACAGACGCCAAGGCCCGTCAACCGGATCGCGGCGGGCGTGATTGTGCTCGTCTGGCTGGGGCTGCTCGCCTGGCTCTGGCATTCCTACATGGCCAGCCCGGCCGGCCTTTGAACAAGGAACAACTCGATGGAACTGTTACGTCTGGTGGGCCTGTTTGCCCTGACCGCGCTGGCGGAAATTCTCGGCTGCTACTTGCCCTGGCTGGTCCTGAAGCAGGGCAGGAGTGCGCTGCTGCTGGTGCCGGCCGCGCTTTCGCTGGCGTTGTTCGCCTGGCTGCTGACGCTGCACCCGACGGCGGCCGGGCGTACCTATGCCGCATACGGCGGCATGTACATCGCGGTTGCGCTGCTCTGGCTGCGGCTGGTCGACGGCATCGCGCTGACGCGCTGGGATATCGCCGGTGCCACCATCGCGCTGGTCGGCATGGCGATCATCGCGTTGCAGCCGACCGCGCACTGAGCGCTCAATGCGTGGCGGCCACGCCCGGCTCGGCGCCAGCGGCGGTCGTCCAGCCACCACCCAGGGCGAGGAACAGATCGACCTGATCCTGTGACAACCGGGCCTCGGACGCGGCGAGCGTGGCTTCGCTGGCGGCCAGTGTTCGCTCGGCGTCCAGACTGTCGAGGTAGGCAAGCCGGCCCTCCTGATACAGCGTGCGACTGTACTCGGCGGCTGCCTTGGCCGCATCGCGCGACTGGCGCAGGGCGCGGTTGCGCTGCAGATCGTCGGCGTAGCGGGCAAGCAGCGTCTGGGTTTCACGCAGCGCGTCGAGCACCACGCCATCGAAGCGGGCGAGCGCGGCGTCGGCACCGGCCTCGGTGGCACGCACGCGGGCACGGTCGACCTGGGTCGGGAAGTGCCAGGCGATATGCGGACCGAACGCCCAGCGCCGGGTGATCGGATCGCCCAGGTGCTCGAGCATGCCGGTGTAGCCCGCGCTGGCGCCGAGGCTGACTTCGGGGTACATCATCGCGGTCGCCACACCGATATCGGCGGTGGCGGCGGCCAGTTGCCGTTCGGCGGCGCGAATGTCCGGGCGACGCTTGAGCAGAGCTGCACCATCGCCCACCGGAATCGGCTGGCTCAGCTGTGGCGCATGCGTGCAGGCGGCAACCGTCGGTGGCAGGTCGCCGGGCGTGCGGCCGAGCAGGGCGGCCAGGCGGTAGAGCGCGGCTGCCTTCTTCGTCTCGAACGGCGGCAGCTCGGCGCGTAGCGCCTCGGTCTGGGCGCGGGCGCGGGCGACGTCGATCTGATTGCCGCGCCCACCGGCGAACAGCCGCTCGGCGACGTCGAGCTGACGTTGCTGGATATCCAGCGACTGCCCGGCGATGTGCAGTTCCTCGGTGGCATGACAGGCTTCGACGTAATCGCGTACGACCTGCGCCACCACCGTGATGCGCGCGGTATCCAGCGCGGCCTGGCTGGACTGGGCACTGGCGGCGGCCGATTCGGTGGCGCGCTGCAGCTTGCCGAACAGGTCGAGCTGATAGCCGACGGTCAGCCCGGCGTCCGCGAGGTTCATCACCGGCAGCTTTTCATGCAGTGCCAGCGCTTCGCTGGACAGCTGGCCGCGTGCGAGCGAGCCGCTGCCGCCGATCTCGACCTCCTGCGCATGATGCGCCATCTGGTAGCCCTCGTAGGCACGCCGCAGGTTGTGGTACGCCAGGCGCACGTCGCGGTTGCCGTCCAGTGCCGCGTGCACCAGTTGGTCGAGCAGCGGGTCGTCGTACAGTCGCCACCAGTCGTCGGGCAGGGTGCTTGCGCTGACGGCGGCATTGTCGGCGAGGTCGAAGGATTGCTTCGCCTTTTCCTGCTTGATGACCGCCTCGTCAGGCACCTGGTAATCCGGGCCGACGGCCGAGCAGGCCGACAGCAGGGCGATCAGCGCGAGCGACGCGCAGCGCGACGTGCGGCTCATGGCTTCACCGGCTGCGCATCCGTGGCGGCGGGCCAAGGCAGCACCGAGAGCGTCGCCGTGCGGCCGATGACCATGCGGATGTCGGTCTGCTGGCCCTCGTCCAGCACCACCCGCACCGGGATGCGCTGGGCCAGGCGGACCCAGTTGAAGCTCGGGTCGATGTTGGGCAGCAGCGAATTGCCGCGTGCGCGATCGCGGTCCTCGATGCCCGCGGCAATGCTCTGCACATGGCCCTGCAGGTGCTGCGACTCGCCCATGATGTGGATGTCCACCGGCTGGCCGATGGCAATGGCGTGCAGCTTGGTTTCCTCGAAGTAGCCCTCGACGCGCAGGGAGTCGGTGTCAACGATCGACAAGACAGGTGTGCCGGTTTTCACGTAGTCGCCGACGCGCATGGTCTGGTCGCTGAGATAGCCGTCCACCGGGCTCAGCACGCGGGTGCGCTTGAGGTCCAGTCGTGCCACGCCGAGCGCGGCTTCGGCGGTGGCCAGTGCGGCTTCGGCACGCTTGACCTGGGTGTCGCCAATCTCGACGGTTTCGGCGGCAATGAGGTCCTTGAGCACGCGGTTGCGCCTGGCTTCGCGACGCGCCTGGTCGAGCTGCGCGCGGCGCTCCAATACATTGGCCTCGGCTTCGTCGACGGCCAGTTCGAAGCGTGCCTGGTCGATGACGAACAGCACTTGGCCGCGGCTGACCTTCTGGTTGTCACGTACGTGCAGCTCGGTCACCAGCCCGGAAACGTCCGGCGCGACCTGGATGATGTCGGCGTGAACGTGGCCGTCGCGCGTCCAGGGCGCTTCCATGTAGTAGTCCCACAGGTGCAGGCTGACGATAACTGCGGCGCTCACGGCCAGCAGGGTGAGCAGCACCGAGCCGATGGCGGGTATCCAGTTCTTCACGCATTCACATCCTGGGTACGAGGTTGAACAGGGCGCCGAGCACGAGGATGTACAGGGCGAGATTGAACAGCGGCGGGTGCCAGACCCAGCGGTAAAAGCCCAGCCGCCGCAGTACCGCGGCGATCACGCTCTTCGCGCCGTAGGCGGCCAGCATCGCCACCAGCAACACCGGCACGTAGACGCCGTAGACATTCAGATGACCGGTCATGCGAAGGCTCCGGCAAGTTCCGCCGCGGACGGCGGCGGTCGCATCGGCACGCTGGCCGGTGCGTGGGGAAACAACGCCAGGCGCAGGCCGTGCAGTGCCTGTGCGGCCTTGCGGGCGATGCGCGTGGGATCGTCCTGCAGCAGCCGCAGCGTGCTCTCCAGGGCCTGCAGCAATTCTTCGGCGGGCGGCAGCTGGCGATGCGCACGGGCGCAGGCGAGGAAGTGTTCGCGGAGCTGCTGCAGCACCATTTGCACCTGCTGTTCTTTGCCTCGCGTCAGGTGCAGCTCGCGCAGCTCCAGCAGCCGGAAGCACACGCGCAGCTCGCGCGTGGCATCGTTCAGCGCCTGACCGTCGTCGCCCAGCTGGGTGAGGCGCGGCAGCAGCTGCGCGGTGCGATCGACGAAGCTCGAGGCGACCGTCGCGTAATCCCGCTTGCGGCGCGTCACGGCCAGCTCGGCCAGGCTCAGCCAGCCATGCCGTTCCAGCCGGCGCGCCGCCCAGAACGTGCCGAACGGCCGACTCAGGCGCGCCCAGACCAGCGCGAAGATCACGCCGAGCGCGGTCGACAATGCGATGTCGGCGAACAGCTGGAAGTCCGCGCGATAGCTGTCCTGAATGGTGATATTGGAGATCGTCTGCACGGCCACCAGGATCACCGTGCCGGCATGTTGCGGGCGGCCGGCGAGGGTTCCCAGCAACAGCAGCGGCACGGCGAGGAGGGTGGCCAGGCTGCCGAAGTCGTGCACGTTGGGCATCAGCGCGAACAAATAGATGCCCGCCGCGACGGAGGAAAACAACGTGGCGATCAGAAACGAGCGGATGAACGGGGCCGGATTGTCCTGACTGGCGAAGAAGCATCCAGCGACCGCGGCGATGAAGACGCCGCTGTAGCCGTACTCCCAGCCGGAAACGAACCACAGCATGCAAAGACAGAAGATCGACAGGGCAACCGACGCGGCGGAGAACGCCAGCAGACCGTAATCGTAGTGGCGCGGACCGCCGATCAGCTGCTGCACGTGGTAGCGCAGTGCCGGCGCCGCATCGGCGTGGCCGTCGCGAAACTGCCGGTGCAGATCGAGACAATCCTGCCAGAGATCGACCAGCGCGCGCAGCTGACGCAGGCCGCTGTCGATCGCCAACGCGCGGGCCGGATGGGTATCGCAGAGCCAGGCGGCCAGTTGCTGGGCGCGCTCGCGCAGCTGTTCGGCGCTCCCGTCCGGCGCATCGCCCTGAATCCACCGATCGACATCCTGCAGGTATTCCTCCAGTTCCGGCAGCAGGCCATGCAGTTCGTCCTGCAGGCGGTGCAAGGCGTCCGCCGCGGAAATCAGCTGCGGCATCAGCATCGCCATGCGTGCACGAAACTCGCGTGCGTGCGTCGCCGACAGATGACTGCTGCTGTCGTAGCTCAGGTGATTGATCATGCCGTCCAGGCCCATCACATCGACCAGCAGCGCGTTTAGCGCACGCTGATCGGCCTCGCCGAGGTGCCGCGCATTGAGCATGCGGCTGACCGCTGCACGACCATCCTGCAGCAGCACGCCCATCTTCGCGCCGAGCGTGGTGGCGATGCGGCTGGGAAACAGCACGGCATTGACCACGCTGGCGCAGACGATCCCCAGCAGGATCTCCTCGGAGCGCGCCAGTGCGACATCGAAGATCGTCGACGGGTGGTTGACCTCAGCCAGGCTGACCAGCGGCACCGTGTAGGCGGCCAGCATGAAGATGTAGCTGCGCGGCGAGCGGTCCAGCAGCGACAGAAAGAGCAGGGCGCCGATCCACAGCGAGATCACCAGGCTCAGCATCACCGGTTGCTGGGCGAACATCGGCAGCAGCACGACAGACGCCGCAGCACCGAGCAAGGTGCCCAGCGCCCGGTAGATCGCCTTGGAACGCGTCGCGCCGGAGAGCGGATGCGAGACGACATACACCGAGGCCATCGCCCAGTACGGGTTGTCCAGCGGAATCGCCAGGGCAATGTAGAGCGCGAGCAGGGCAGCAATCAGCGCTTTGGCCGAAAACAGCCATTCACGCCAGGTGGGCATGTTCATAGCAAGTCTGTTCTGAAGAAGCGTGCGCCGGGAGGAGGTGACAGGGCGCTACGCGAGCACACAAGAAGTTACATTTAACGCGAATTCGCTATGACAAATAGAACAAGCACTAGGACAATTACGACCTATCGAGGCGTCCGCCACCACCGCAAAAGCCCGTCTTGCCTCGCCGGATCACGACAATGACCAAACGCATACCCAACTACGCGCTGTACGGTCAGGCTGCCTTGCCGAGCTGGCAGAACCTGCTGCATCTGGAGTGGATCAGCACGCGAGGCGAGTCGCATCAGCGCGAAATTCGCCCGCATCAACACGATTCGTTGTTGCAGATCGTCTACGTGCGTCGGGGGCACGGCGAGGTTTCGCTGGAGAACAGCCGCATGGCGTTTCAGGCACCATGCCTGATCCTGTTGCCGCAACGCACGGTGCATGCGTTCCGCTACAGCGCCGAGACCGATGGCCCGGTCATTACGGTGGCACAGCGGCCGCTCGAGTCGACGGCGCGCATTCTTTCCGCCGATCTGCTGGCATTCCTGCAGCGTCCGGTGGTTGTGGCATTGCCGTGGCCAGCCGATGGCAGCGAGCCGATCTGGCCGCTGTTCGAGCTGATCGAGGCCGAAGCCGACAGCCAGGCGCCCGGAAGCGTGGCCGCCGGGCAGGCGTTGCTGGCTGCATTGCTGCTGCGCATCACGCGGCTTGAGCGCCCGGCACCGACTCCCATCCAGACCCGCGGGCGCCGCTCGGCCATGTTGGGGCGGTTTCGCGAGTTGGTCGATGCGCATTACCGTCAGCAGTGGTCGCTCGGTCACTATGCCGAGGCGCTCGGCGTCACGGTTGCCACGCTGGGGCGTGCCTGCCGCGAACAATTCGGCGAATCACCGAGCGCAATCGTCAGTGCACGCATCGTCCGCGAAGCGCAACGGCAACTGGCGTACACCAGCCTTGATATCCAACAGATCGCTCGCGACCTGGGCTTTGCCGATGCGGCGTACTTCAGTCGGTTCTTCCGCAAACAGTCCGGCCTCAAACCTAGCGAGTTCCGCGCCGCATTCCGTGATGCGCAGTCGTGACGGGCAGAAAGTGGACACGAAGAGACTCAGCATCGCGCTGGATAGCGCGCTGACGCTGTTGTCCCGCCTACAGTCGATATCTATTAGTTCTCATAATCTATATTATGTTAAATAGGATATTTATCTCCATGCTGTCACCTTGCAGGAATCCTTGGTAGCCCACAACGATACTGAGTCACCGCTAGCCATCCTCCGCCCTTTGATCCTCATCAACGTTAGATGCCGGCCCATGACGCTGTCCGCTGCACTGCCTCGTGGCGTGCAACTGTGCGTGTTATGTTGCGGCGTCCATTTCACCGGGAGTCTTTCCATGCTGCTTCGCCTATTGACCGCGATCTGTCTGAGTGCGTTTTGCCTGGCTGCTAACGCCCAGGAGCATCATCATTCATCATCTGCACCAGCTCAGGCCGCAACCGTTTCGGTAAGCCAGGCCTGGTCGCGTGCCATGCCGCCGAGCGCCGCTAACGGTGCGGTTTATTTCGTGCTGGACAATGCGGGCGATCGGGATGATCGGCTGAACGCCGCGCACACGTTGCGCGCGGAGAAAGCCGAGCTGCACACCCATGTGCACGAAGGCGACATGATGCGCATGCAACAGGTGGATTCCGTAGCCGTTCCGGCTGGCGAAACGGTCCGTTTTCAACCCAGCGGCAACCACGTGATGCTGTTCGGTCTGAAGCAACCGTTGGCGGCTGGCGAGCGCTTCGAGCTGACGCTCGAGTTTGAACATGCCGGCCAAATCACCACCGATGTCGATATTCTCGATGAAGCACCGGCCGCGCCGCCGGCTGCCAACCCGCACATGCATCACTGATCGAGTATCGTCGGTCGGGCGCCAGATCGGCGCCCTCCTTTCCTGTGGCTTCGCCCGTTCAGATCGACGCAGGCGTGCGCATGGTGACGAACTCTTCCGCCGCCGTGGGATGAATGCCCACGGTTTCGTCGAATACCCGCTTCGTCGCCCCGGCCTTAAGGGCAACGGCCAGCCCCTGCATGATTTCGCCGGCATCGGGTCCAGCCATGTGGCAACCCAGCACGCGATCGGTTTCGGCATCGACCACCAGCTTCATCAGGCTGCGTTCCAGGCTGTCGGTCATGGTCAGTTTCATCGGACGGAAGCGACTCTCGAAGACGGTGACCTTGCGGCCCTGCTTGCGCGCCTCCTCTTCGGTTAGGCCGACAGTCGCCATGTTCGGCAGGCTGAATACCGCAGTCGGGATGCAGGTGTAGTCCACCGGACGATAATCTTCCGGTTTGAACAAGCGACGCGCCACCGCCATGCCTTCGGCAAGCGCGACTGGTGTCAGCTGCACGCGGCCAATGACGTCGCCGATGGCGAGGATCGATGGAATCGACGTGCGGAACTCGTCGTCGACGGCGATGAAACCGCGCTCGTCCAGCGCCACCTCGAGCGTGTCGAGCCCCAGTCCCTCGAGCATCGGCCGGCGGCCGGTGGCGTAGAAAATGCAATCCGCTTCCAGCGTCCGGCCGTCCTTGAGTGTCGCCAGCAGGCTGCCGTCCGTTTGCCGATCGATGCGGGCGATATCCGCGTTGAACTGTAGATCGACGCCCTTCTTGATCAGTTCGTCCTTCAGATGATCGCGCAGCGAGCCGTCGAAGCCGCGCAGGAACAACTCGCCGCGATACAGCAGCGAGGTTTGTGCGCCGCAGCCGTGAAAGATCGAAGCGAACTCCACCGCGATGTAGCCGCCACCGACGACCAGTACGCGCCGCGGCAGCGCCTCCAGATAGAAGGCCTCGTTGGAGGTGATGGCGTGCTCGCGCCCGGGAATGTCCGGCACCTGCGGCCAGCCGCCGGTGGCGATCAGGATGTGTTCGGCGCTGTAGTGCTTGCCGTCCACCTCGACGGTGTGCGCGTCGACCAGGCGCGCATGCGCTTGCAGCAGGGTCACACCGCTGTCGACCAGCAGGTTGTGATAGATGCCGTTGAGGCGCTGGATTTCGCGGTTCTTGTTGGCGATCAGCGACGTCCAGTCGAAGCTCGCGCCCTCGACCGTCCAGCCGTAACCCTGTGCCTGGGCGATGTCTTCGGCGTAGTGCGCGCCGTAGACCAGCAGTTTCTTCGGCACGCAGCCGACGTTGACGCAGGTGCCTCCCAGATAGCGGCTCTCGGCCACGGCAACCCGTGCGCCGAAGCCCGCCGCGAAGCGCGCTGCGCGCACACCGCCGGAGCCGGCGCCGATGACGAATAGATCGAAGTCGTAAGCCATGAGATGTTGTCTCCTTCTAGAGCGGGACAGCATACCCCAGCCATCGCGCACCCATCAGCGGAGGAGTGACGCATGCCCCCTACCCTTACCCACATCGCCCTGCATGTGCCGGATCTGGACGCCTGCATCGATTTCTACTCGCGTTTCTGTGGCATGCACGTATTCCACCAACGCGCGGGCAAGGGCTCGCGCATCGTCTGGATGGCCGAGCCCGGAAAGGAGCGCGAGTTCATCTTCGTGATCATGCCGGGTGGACACGACCGCGCGCTGGCGGGCGATGACTACAGCCATTTCGGCTTCGCCCTGGACAGCCGCGCCGCGGTCGATGCGATTGCCGACGAGGCGCGTGCGGCTGGTTGTCTGATCTGGGAACCGCGCGATGAACCCTATCCGGTCGGCTATTACTGCGGCCTGCGCGATCCTGCGGGCAACTATGTGGAATTCAGCTACGGCCAGCCGCTCGGTTCCGGTGCGCAGGAATTGCCGGCGCCCTGAAAAACGAATGGGCCACCCGAAGGTGGCCCATTTCGTCCGGCGGCGCGTCGCGTTCTGCGATCAGAACTTGCCGCTCAGGTAGAAGTGCTCGTAGCAGTAGTTGGTCGCGGCGATGTAGCCCTCGGCGCTACCGCAGTCGAAACGCTGGCCCTTGAACTTGTAGGCCAGCACGCAACCGTCCTGCGCCTGCTTCATCAGCGCGTCGGTGATCTGGATCTCGCCGCCCTTGCCCGGCTCGGTCTGCTCGATCAGCGCGAAGATGTCCGGTGTCAGGATGTAGCGGCCGATGATCGCCAGGTTGGACGGCGCGTCCTCGGGCTTGGGCTTCTCGACCATGTGGCTGACGCGGAAGATGTCGTCGCGGATCATTTCGCCGGCAATCACACCGTACTTGCTGGTTTCCTCCGGCGGCACTTCCTGGATCGCCACGATCGAGCAGCGGAACTGGTTGTACAGCTTGACCATCTGCGCCAGGACCGGATCGCCGCCGAGGTTGATGCACAGGTCGTCGGCCAGCACCACGGCGAACGGCTCGTCGCCGATCAGCGGACGGCCGCTGAGGATGGCGTGGCCGAGGCCTTTCATTTCAATCTGGCGGGTGTAGGAGAACGTGCATTCGTCGATCAGGCGGCGGATACCGACCAGATACTTCTCCTTGTCGGTGTTGCGAATCTGGTGTTCGAGCTCATAGCTGATATCGAAGTGGTCTTCCAGCGAGCGCTTGCCGCGTCCGGTCACCATCGCGATTTCGGTCAGGCCCGCGGCCAGTGCCTCTTCGACCCCGTATTGGATCAGGGGCTTGTTCACCACCGGCAGCATTTCCTTGGGCATGGCTTTGGTTGCAGGTAGAAAACGCGTGCCATAGCCGGCAGCGGGAAAAAGGCATTTCTTGATCATGTGAGTCCTTGAAATAAAGGTTCCAGTTGATGCACTGCCTTGATAGATAGCAGCTGCCCTCGCGGGGTTCGCCGGAAGCCCGACGCAGAGGCTACGACCATGCAAATCACAGGGGGTTCGCCGGGCTGCGGCAAATCCGAAAGTGCGCCGACCTTGCAACCGCCGGGACTACGCGCAAGCCAACAAACAGTCCCGTTCAGCGGGCGCCACGCTAATGGCTATTGGCCCGTCTGTAAATGCTCTACAGCGGCCTCGTGATACAAAAAATCCTGCCCCGAACGAGACCGTCAAACCGCGTCGCAAACGGCCTGTTCCGGAAACCGCGCTTAGCTGATCCAGATCAGCGAACACGATGATTTCACTGAAGTTTGTCGTCCGAGTGACGTCAACCGTACGTATCGCAAATATCATATCGCCACTATCGTTGTTGCCCGGCGTGCAGGCCGCCATTTCCCTTTAAAGAACGCGGCTATTAGGCCGATAGCGAGTCTGCAGTCATTTGGCGCCCGCCTTGCCACCGCCTGGCATGTGCGTGCAGCAGTAGATCTAAGGACGAACATGACCAACTCCCCCGCTCCTCGACAACTGTCCGTACAGACCAAGATCAACCTGGCGCTGCTGCTCGTGCTGCTGCTGATCATGTCTGCCTCGCTCTACATCGCGGCCAGCGCCGAGAAGAACCTGGTCCTGCACGTGGTCGAACAGCAGACCAAGGATGCCGCCGACTCCTATTTCGACAGCATCAACACCATGATGCTGACTGGCACGATGGCCCAGCGCGACGTGCTGCGGCAGAAGATTCTCGCCCGTCCCGGTGTGATCGATGCGCGCATCGTGCGCGGCGATGCGGTCATCAAGACCTTCGGCGCCGGTTTTGACCATCAGGCGCCGGCGGATGCTTTGGATCGCAGTGCCCTGGCCGGCAAGGCGATCATGGAGGTCACCAAGCAGAACGGTCGTCGGGTGCTGACCGTGATCAACCCGATCCTGGCGCATGCCGATTATCGCGGCACCAACTGCCTGACCTGTCACCAGGTGGCCGAGAACACGGTGATGGGCGCCGTGCGCATCAGCTACGACCTCAAGGCGCTGGACGCCGAAGTCGAACGCAACATCTGGCTGCTCGGCGGCATCCAGCTGCTCCTGCTGCTGGCCGGCGTTGGCGTGATGATCTACACCGTGCGCCGCGTGATCATCAGCCGTATCCATGCCATGCGCCACACGATGGAAGCGATGACCCGCGACGAAGACCTGAGCCGCAGCGTGTCGATCGGTGCGCAGGACGAAATCGGCGCGATGGGCAACGCGTTCAACCGCATGATCGAGAAGTTCCGCCACAGTCTCGAAGCCGTGGCTGGTGTGACGCGCCAGCTGGGTGATGTTTCCGACCGGGTATCCCATGTCGCGGAAAAAACCCTCAGTGCGGTCATGGAGCAGCGCAGCGAGACCGACATGGTCGCCTCGGCGATGAACGAGATGAGCGCCACCGTGCAGGAAGTCGCGCGCAACGCCAACCAGACCGCTACTGCCTCCAACGACGCCGACCTCGAATCCAAATCCGGCGTGCGCGTGGCCAGTGAGGCGCTGGACGGTATCGACACGCTGATCCAGGACATCGAAAAGGCCGCCGTCGTCGTACGCCAGCTCGAAGCGGACAGCGCCAGCATCGATACCGTGGTGGGGGTAATCAACGGCATCGCCGAGCAGACCAACCTGCTGGCCCTGAACGCGGCCATCGAGGCCGCGCGGGCCGGCGAGCAGGGTCGCGGCTTCGCCGTGGTCGCCGACGAGGTGCGCACCCTCGCCTCGCGCACGCAGAAGTCCACCGAGGAAATCCAGCGCATGATCGAGCAGCTGCAACAGGGCGTGGGCAATGCCGTGCAGGCGATGATCGCCGCCCAGTCGCGCGCGCGCTCGGGTTCCGATTGCGTGGCCCGCGCGGCGCAGAGCCTCGGCGCCATCGCCGATGAAGTCGGCACGATCAACGAGATGAACACCCAGATCGCCACCGCTGCCGAGCAGCAGAGCGCGGTTGCCGAGGAGATCAACCGCAACATCACCAACATCAGCCGGATCGCCGACACCACCTCGGCCGATGCCACCCAGACCTCGCAGATCAGCGAGGAACTGGTGCGTCTGGCTGCCGAACTGAACCGTCTGGTCGGCCAGTTCAAGCTCTGAACGCTGAGGCGCGGGGCGCCCTGCCCTGCGCCGTGTCTGCGGCGGAAGCGTCGCGCCGGCGTTTGCCGCCATACTTCTTGATCGGAAACAGTCGGCTCGCGTGCGCGAATCGGCGATAATCCGCGCCAGCCTCTCGGCCGGACCGGCGCATGCCGCGGCCTTCCCCCCTTTCAACCCGCAAGGTGAAACCGAACATGGACCAAACGCCGAGCTTCAACCGCGCCCTGGTCGAGAAATATGACCGCCCGGGTCCGCGCTACACCTCGTATCCCACCGCGCCGCAGTTTCACCAAGCCTTCGCCGCCGACGACTACCGCAACGCCGCGCGCGCCAGCAACGAGGCGCCTACGCCCAAGGCCCTGTCGGTGTACATCCACATCCCGTTCTGCAAGAGCCTGTGCTACTACTGCGCCTGCAACAAGATCATCACCCACAAGACCGAGCGCGCCGTCGAGTATCTCGAATACCTCAAGCGCGAGATCGCCATGCAGGCCGCGCTGTTCGATCGCTCGCGCAAGCTGACCCAGCTGCACCTGGGCGGCGGCACGCCGACCTATTTCACCAGCGAGCAACTGGCCGACCTGATGGCGACGCTGCACCAGGCGTTCAACATGGACGACAGCGACGATCACGAGTTTTCGCTGGAAGTCGACCCGCGCACCGTCACCCCGGAGCAGATCCACACACTGCGCAAACTGGGCTTCAATCGCCTGAGCTTCGGCGTGCAGGACTTCGATGCCCGCGTGCAGGCCGCAGTCAACCGCATCCAGACCGAGGAGCAGACCCGCGAGCTGGTACAGGCCGCGCGTGATGCGCAGTTCAAGTCGGTCAGCGTCGATCTGATCTACGGCCTGCCGCTGCAGACCGTGGAAAGTTTCAACACCACGCTGAACAAGATCATCGACATCCGCCCGGATCGCATCGCTGCCTACAGCTACGCGCACCTGCCGGACCTGGTGCGCGCGCAGAAGCTGATCCGCCCAGAAGACATGCCGCCGCCCGAGCGCAAGCTGGAGCTGCTGGAGCTGACCATCCAGCGCCTGACCGCGGCTGGCTACGTCTACATCGGCATGGACCACTTCTCGCTGCCGGATGACGAACTGACCCTCGCACGCGCCAATGGCACGCTGCAGCGCAATTTTCAGGGCTATTCGACCCATGCCGACTGCGACCTGATCGGCCTCGGCATTTCCTCGATCGGCAAGGTCGGCGACAGCTACAGCCAGAACGTCAAGGAGCTTTCGCAGTACTACGCGCGTCTGAACGAGGGCATCCTGCCGGTGCAGCGCGGCTACCAGCTCAGCGCCGACGACCGCCTGCGCCGCGACGTGATCATCTCGCTGATGTGCCACGGTCGCATTGATTACGCGGCGATCGAGCGCAAGCATGGCATCCACTTCCGCGAATACTTCGCCGATTCGCTGGCCCAGCTGGCCGAGCATGTCGCCGATGGTCTGGTGGAGCTGCGTGACGACGCACTGATCCTGCTGCCGCAAGGGCAGCTGATGATGCGCAACGTCGCCATGGCCTTCGACGCCTACCTCGGCGGCGAGCAGCGCGGACGTTTCTCCCGCACCGTCTGAGCCCATCCACGGAGCGGGCTTTTGCCCGCTTCGTCTTTCCGCCGATCGTTCCGGCGTTGCCAAAACACGTCATAACTGGATAAATAGCCAGTCTTAAGCCGGGCGCTTCTCGCCCCGTGTGAGCAGACGTGCGATGCGCCAGCCTCTGGAAAACCCCTTCTATTACCTCGACAACTTCGAGCGCGTGCTTGCCTGGGTCGGTCAGCACCATGGCGATCTGTTGGACGAGGACGAGCGCGCCTTTCTGGACGCGCTCCCTCAGTTGCCGCGGCCTTCGCGTGCACTGCTGGTGCGCATGGTGATGCGCAAGGGTGAGCTGTTTCGCGCGAGCAAGCTGCGCTACGCCGAGATCGGCTGCGTCGTGCAGGCGAGCGAACCGCTGATCGCGCGCGGCTGGGTCGACCCGGAGCCGGCGTTGGGTCTAGAGCAGCTGTTTGCATTGCTCAAGAAGGATGAACTGTTACAGGTCTTCGATTCAGCCGCCGCCGGGCTGCGCAAAACTGAGCTGCTGGAGTGTCTGCGCGCCAGCCACGCCATCGCGCAGACGCTGCACCAATGGCACCCGGCGCTGGGTGACCGGATATTTGCCTTGCGCATCAGCGCATTCAGCGAACGCCTGCGGTTGATGTTTTTCGGCAACGCCCATCAGGATTGGTCGGAATTCGTCCTGGCCGATCTCGGCATCCATCGCTACGAGCAGGTGCCCTTCTCCCCCGCCTCACGGGCCTTCGCCAGTCGCGCGGAGGTGGATGCCTACCTGCACCTGCAGCGCTGCCGCGAACGCTTCGATGCCGGCGAGCCGCTGGCGGAGCTGCTCGCTGATGTCCCCGCGCAGCCCTTCGCCAATCCCTGGCTGGAGAGTCGGCGCGGCAAGTTGCTGCTGCGCATCGGTCAGCAGCTCGAACGCCAGGGCGAGCTCGGGCACGCGCTGCGCGTGCATGCGGGCAACAGCTATCCCGGGGCGCGCGAGCGGGCCATTCGCGTGCTCGAACGGTGCGGGCAGCCGGAGGCCGCGCTGACGCTGGCATTGCAAGCCGCTGCCGCACCGGAATCCGAGCACGATGCTCAGCAACTGGCGCGCATCCTGCCGCGCCTGCAGCGCAGTCTCGGTTTGCAGTCTGCAGCGCGCCGGCATTCGGCGACGATGGAGCGCATCGATTTGCTCCTGCCGCGTCCGACAAGTGCAGTCCGCGTGGAACAGGCCGTGCGTGCCCACCTGAGCACGGCCGATGCGCCCGTGCATTACGTGGAAAACACCCTGCTCGGTTCACTGTTCGGCCTGCTGTGCTGGGACGCGCTGTTCGCGCCGCTACCGGGCGCGTTCTTCCATCCATTCCATTGGGCGCCGGCGGACCTCGACCGCCCTGATTTCCATCAGCGTCGCGCCGAGCTGTTCGCCGGCTGCCTCGCTCACCTGGATGATGACGGCTATCGCGAGTGCATCCGACGCACCTTCAGCGCGAAGTACGGCATCCACAACGCCTTCGTCAGCTGGGGCATGCTCGACGAGGCGCTGCTGCAGCAGGCGCTGGACTGCCTGCCGGCAGCGCATCTCAAGCTGATCTTCCAGCGCATGCTCGCCGACATCGGCAGCAATCGCAGCGGCCTGCCGGATCTGATCCAGTTCTGGCCGGCGGAACGCCGCTACCGGATGATCGAGGTGAAAGGCCCCGGCGACCGCCTGCAGGACAACCAGCTGCGCTGGCTGGCCTTCGCCGATGAGCACGGCCTGCCGGTCAGCGTGTGCTACGTGCAGTGGGCGGAAAGCGCAGCGTGAGCTATCGGATTGCCGTGCGGGCGCTCTGCGAGTTCACCGCCAAACAGGGCGATCTGGACCTGCGCTTCACGCCCTCGCCCACCGCGCTGGAAGGCATCGCCGGTCACGCTCAGGTCACCGCCCGCCGGGGCGCGGGCTACGAGCGCGAAGTCGCCCTGGAAGGCACCTACGGTACGCTTACCGTGCGCGGCCGGGCCGATGGCTACGATCCGCAGCGCAACCGTCTGGAGGAGATCAAGACGTTCCGCGGCGACCTCTCCCGCCAGCCGGCCAACCATCGCCTGCTGCATTGGGCGCAAGCCAAGGTCTACGGCTGGCTGCTCTGCCAAACGCGGGGACTGGCGGAAATCGAGCTGGCGCTGGTGTATTTCGACGTGCTCAGCCAGAAGGAAACGCTGCTGATCGAACGCCATCGTGCTGACGAACTGCGCCAGTTCTTCGAGGCCCAGTGCATGCGCTTCCTCGCCTGGGCCGAGCAGGAACTGGCCCACCGCGCGCAGCGCGATCTGGCGCTGCACGCGCTGAAATTCCCCTATGGTGAATTCCGCCAGGGCCAGCGTCAGCTAGCCGAAGCGGCCTACAAGGCCGCCTGCACCGGCACCGTGCTGATGGCGCAGGCTCCGACTGGCATCGGCAAGACGCTGGGCACGCTGTTCCCGCTGCTCAAGGCGATGCCGGGCCAGCAGCTGGATAAGCTGTTCTTTCTCGCCGCCAAGACCTCAGGGCGACGCCTGGCGCTGGACGCACTGCAGACGTTGCAGCGCACTGGCGCGGACGAGGTGCGCGTGCTGGAGCTCATCGCCCGCGACAAGGCCTGCGAGCATCCGGACAAGGCCTGCCACGGCGAGTCCTGTCCGCTGGCGCGCGGCTTCTATGACCGGCTGCCGGTGGCGCGACAAGCCGCGCTGGCGCACCCGCAGCTGGATCAGACGACGCTGCGCGAGGTGGCGCTGGCGCACGATGTCTGTCCTTACTACCTCAGCCAGGAAATGGCGCGCTGGGCTGACGTGGTGATCGGCGATTACAACTACTACTTCGACGTCAGCGCGCTGCTCCACGGGCTGACGCTGACCAATCAGTGGCGTGCCTGCGTGCTGGTGGATGAAGCGCACAACCTCCTCGAGCGCGCTCGGAGCATGTACAGCGCCGAGTTGGATCAACGAGATTTCAAAGGCTTGCTGGCCAAAGCTCCTGCACAACTGCACAAGTCGCTCAGCCGTATTCAGCGCTGTTGGAACGAGCTGCACCGCGATCAGGCAGGCGAGTATCGCGTGCTGGCGGAACTGCCGCAAAAGCTGATCGGCGCGCTGCAACAGCTGGTCAGCGCCGTTACCGATTACCTGGGCGAGAACCCCACCGGCGTGGAAGCCGCCATACTCAACGCCTACTTCCAGGCCATGCATCTGTGCCGGATGGCTGAACTGTTCGGCGAGCACTCGCTGGTCGATTGCACATTGCTGCCCGCTGGTGGTTCGGCTCGCGGCAAGGCTTCGCGGTTGTGCCTACGCAATGTGATCCCGGCGCCGTTCCTCGCGCCGCGGCTGGCGCAGGCGCGCGCCTGCGTGCTGTTTTCCGCCACGCTCAGCCCGCGTCGGTTCTACGCCGACACCCTGGGGGTGCCGACCAGCAGTGTCTGGATCGACGTGGACTCGCCGTTTCGTGGTGAGCAGCTGCAGGTGCAACTGGCGCGGCATATCTCCACCCGCTACCAGGACCGCGAGCGTTCCCTGGCGCCGATCGTTGCGCTGCTGGTTGAGCAGTATCGTCGGCGGCCGGGCAATTACCTGGCGTTCTTCAGCAGCTTCGACTACCTGCAACAGGTCGCCGCGCTGCTCGCCGAATGCCATCCCGACGTGCCGATCTGGCAGCAAACCCGCGGCATGCAGGAGAGCGCCCGCGAGGCTTTTCTTGCGCGCTTCGAGGCGAACGGACGTGGTATCGGCTTCGCCGTGCTCGGCGGTGCGTTCGCCGAAGGCATCGACCTGCCGGGCAATCGGCTGATCGGCGCGTTCGTCGCGACCCTTGGTCTGCCACAGGTCAACCCGGTCAACGAACAGCTCAAAGCGCGTATGGAGGCGGTATTCGGCAACGGCTATGACTACACCTATCTCTACCCCGGCCTGCAGAAGGTGGTGCAGGCTGCCGGTCGAGTGATTCGCACCACCCAGGACGAAGGCGTCATCCACCTGATCGACGATCGTTTTGCCCGCACACAGGTACGCCGCCTGTTGCCGTCGTGGTGGGAAATCGGCAGATAAAGCTGCTGCTAGATATGAAGTTTCACATCAAGATAACGGCATAACATATTGAGTTAACGACTAATAGTTTTCGGCTATTCCTGCGGATCGTAAACGCATAGGCCGTCGGAGGATCGCTTCTATACTCGAATCGAACCCATCGGAGGATACCGCCATGCGTCGCCTTATCAGTTTCACCGTTGCCGCTCTCTTCAGTGCCCCGCTCTGGGCCATGCATTGTCCGATGGACATGGCCAAGATCGACGAACAGCTCGCCGCCAATCCGCCCAGCGACGCCGCCACCCTCGAGCGCGTCAAACAGCTGCGCGCCGAAGGCGAACAGCTGCACAACGCCGGCGACCACGCTCAGTCGGTCAAGGTACTCGGCGAAGCGCTCGACCTGCTGGGCGTCAAATCCTGAGCCGCAAGCGCCCTGGCAGTTTTTGCCAGGGCGCTTCTCGTACTCGCTCAGCGATTGGGCTGCGGGGTCAGGCGCAAGTACGGCTTGACGGCGCGATAGCCTTTGGGGAAACGCTGCTTGAGCTCTTCCTCGTCCTTGATCGACGGCACGATCACCACGTCATCGCCTTCCTGCCAGTTGGCCGGGGTGGCGACCTTGTAGTTGTCAGTCAGCTGCAGCGAATCGATCACCCGCAGGATCTCGTGGAAGTTGCGCCCGGTGCTCGCCGGATAAGTGATGGTCAGGCGCACCTTCTTGTTCGGATCGATGATGAACAGCGAACGCACGGTCAGGGTGTCGTTGGCGTTCGGGTGGATCAGGTCGTACAGCTCGGAAACCTTGCGGTCGGCGTCGGCGAGAATCGGAAAGTTGACTTGGGTGTTCTGCGTCTCGTTGATGTCGTCGATCCACCTGATGTGCGAATCCACCGGGTCTACGGACAGGGCGATGGCCTTGACGTTGCGCTTGGCAAACTCGTCCTTCAGCTTGGCGGTGAAACCGAGCTCCGTGGTGCATACCGGGGTGAAGTCGGCCGGGTGCGAGAACAGCACGCCCCAACTGTCGCCGAGCCATTCGTGGAAGCGGATGCGGCCTTCGTTGGAGTCCTGCTCGAAATCGGGGGCGATGTCGCCGAGGCGGATGCTCATGGTTCTGCTCCTTCAGTGATTCGTTGAGGTGGGCACACTATGCGCACTGTCGTTGTGAGTTAAAAAGAATAAATAATGATTTATCTATAACCAAAAGCAATTGTGGGGGCGTGCCCTTTCCGGCTGCCCGGCCTTTAGGAAAACTGGCGAATCAGCTGCTGAAGGCGCTCGCAGGCGGCAGGAAGCTGTTGCTCGCTCGCGCGGGCGACGCCGAGAAGCAACCCCGGACGCTGAGGGTCGACCGGAGCGAACCATGTCGAAAGCGGTGATGGCGCCAGTCCGAATGCCAGCGCCTCACGAGCGATGACGCGATCGCGTGCCCCTTCGGGCAGCCAAAGCAGCACGCCGAGCCCCGCCGGACGCACCGGATACCCCATGGCCTGTAACGTCGCATGCAGCGCGGCGCTGCGACTCGCGTAGACACGCTTCATGCGACGCAGATGCCGTAGGTAATGGCCGTCGCGCATGAACTCGGCGGTGGCCGTTTGCACGGCGGGGCCGGGAGCCGGTGCGAGACACATCACCGCTTCGGCGAACCGCGCAACCAGTGCCGCCGGGACGACGACGAAGCCGAGCCGCAGCGTGGGGCTGATGGTCTTGCTGAACGAGCCGATGTAGATGACGCGGCCGGCGCCGTCCAGCGATGCCAACGCCGGTGCCGCGCGGCGCTTCAGCTGCAATTCGCCGAGATAGTCATCCTCGATGATCCACGCCCCGGAGCGCGCCGCCCAGTCAAGCAGCTGAACCCGCCGGGCGAGCGACAGCGGGACGCCGGTTGGAGCCTGCTGTCCCGGTGTCACCAGGGCCAAGGCGGCATCCGGCGCATGCTGCATGCCGTAGGCGACGTCGATGCCATCGTCGTCCACCGGAATCGGGAACGGAGTGACTTGAGCGATTTCCAGCGCTTTGCGGCTGGGCGGGAACCCCGGATTCTCCACCCAGGCCGAGCGCCCTTCGGCCTTAAGGACCCTCAGCGCGACGCCGAGGGCGCCGGAGAACCCCGCTGTGATGAACACCTGGGATGGGCGACATTCGATGCCTCGTGACAGCGCCAGGTGCGCGGCGATCTCGTTGCGCAGCGCCTGCTCGCCGCGAGGGTCCGGATAGATGAGCTGAGCGTGCACTTCGGTGCGGGCAGCATGTGCACGCAAGCGTGCAAAAAGCGTCACCGGAAAGCTATCCGAGGCGGGCACGCCATTCTGGAAGACGGCCGCTCCGCTCAGAAATTCCCGGTACAGCGGCGGCAGCGCATCCGCCGCGCTGGCCGGCTCCGACAAGGCGATTTTCGGTGGATGATTGGTCACCCGGGTGCCGCCGGCACCGCAGGAGACGACCAGTTGTTTGTCCGCCAGGCGCTCGTATGCGGTCTTGACGGTGCCTCTGGCGACGCCCAGCTGGGCGGCGAGGTCCAGCCATGACGGCAGCCTGGCGCCAGGCGCGAGCACGCCGTTGTTGATAGCTGCCGCGATACCGATGTGAATCTGCTCGGCCAACGGTATATCGGCAGTCCGGTCCAGCTTCAGGTCAAGGATTTTCATGCCGCATGGTACAGCCGAAATGAACATTTTCGGTTCTTTTGGGTGAACCCTCGACGGTCGCATACTGGCCGCCGCCCTCAAAGGAGATTCCCATGAAGCCCACACGCTTGCTACCGCCCTTGCTGACCGCCCTCGGAATAACCTTTGTCGGCGTGGCCAGCGCCGACGCTCCCGGCGATACGATCAAACCCAACTTTTCCCATGCCCTGGCGAACGTTCCGGGCAAGTCGCTGACGGCCGTGGAGGTGACCTACGCGCCAGGAGGCGCATCGATGCCGCACCGTCATGCGCAATCGGCGTTTATCTATGCCTATGTCGTTTCCGGCCGGATTGTCAGCCAAGTGGCCGGGGAACCGGAGCGCACCTACTCGGCGGGGGAAACCTGGTACGAAATGCCGGGCGCGCATCATGTCGTCAGTCGCAACGCGAGCGACTCCGAACCCGCCAAGCTGCTGGCGGTGTTCGTCGTCGATTCCGACGACGACGTCCTCACCACGCCTGACGAGCAGGACTCCGGAAATGAGTGAACGACTGGACTACGCAAAAGCCTCGCCCGGCGGGGTGAAAGCCCTCGGCGGCGTCTACGGCTATGTCACCCAGTGCGGTCTCGACGAGGTGCTGGTCGAACTCGTCTACCTGCGCATCAGCCAGATCAACGGATGCGCCTATTGCCTGGACATGCACACCCGTGATCTCGCCACGAAAGGTGTCGGAATCGAGAAACTGGCGTTGGTGCAGACCTGGCAGGAGGCCGGCGACCTGTTCAGCGAGCGGGAACGCGCGGCGCTGGCCTGGGCGGAAAGCGTAACCCGCGTCGCGCAGACCGGCGTTCCGGATGCCGAGTTCGCCGCGGCCCGGCAAATCTTCGAGGAAAAGGAGCTGGCCGATCTGACCGTGGCCATCGGTCTGATGAATGCGTACAACCGCCTCGCCATCAGCTTCCGCCGCGTGCCGCAAGCGGTGCTCGCAGCCAAGGCTTGAATAGCGAAACGCCCGTCACGCCGTGCAAGCAACCGAAGACCCGTCACTGCAACTACAGGATGAAACACATGGAACAGCGATTCGACGTCGCCCAACTTATCCCCGAAGGCTACCGAGCCATGTATGCCTTGCACGCCTACGTGCAGGGCGCTGGCCTGGATCTTGGCCTGCTCGAACTGGTGCGTCTGCGCGTATCGCAGACCAATGGCTGCGGTTTCTGCGTCGCCATGCATATCCCGCTGGCGCGCAAGCACGGCGTCAGCGAGCATCAGGTCATTCTGGTCGCCACCTGGAAGGAATCGCCGGTCTTCAGCACGCGCGAGCGGGCCGCGTTGGCCTGGGCCGATGCGGTCACCAGCCTGGCCGGGCAGGAAGTGCCGGATACGGTCTATGCACAGGTGAAAGCCGAGTTCAGCCCTGAGGAGATCGCCAAACTCACGCTGTGCATCGGCGAGATCAATACCTGGAACCGCCTCATGATCGCTTCGCGCACGCCGCCCGCCTTGTAACCGTCATCCCAGCCGGATCAGCGCGCCGCGTCCTCGAAACGATCGACCTGGCGCAGGCTCTTGAAGCCCAGCGCCCAGCCGCCGGTGACTGCCAGGGTGCAGGCGCACCCCAGCAGCGCTGCCGGCACCGCGCCGAGCCAGGCGGCGCTGAGGCCGGCGCGGAATTCGCCCAGCTCGTTGGATGAGCCGATGAACAGCATGTTCACCGCATTGACCCGGCCACGCATGGCATCCGGGGTGGAGAACTGGATCAGCGAAGAGCGGATGTACACGCTGACCATGTCCGCCGCGCCCGCCACCACCAGCGCGGCGAACGACAGCCAGAACAGCGTGGACAGCGCGAACACCAGGTTGGCCAGGCCGAACAGCGCCACGGCGACGAACATCACCCGCCCGACATGCCGGTCGAACGGCCGCACGCTGAGGTACAACCCCACCGCCACTTCACCGATCGCCATCGCGCTGCGCAGCAGGCCGAGGCCGGTGGGGCCGACTTCGAGCACGTCTTGGGCATAGATCGGCAGCAGCGCCACCACGCCGCCGAGCAGCACGGCGAACAGGTCCAGGGAGATCGTGCCGAGGATGATCGGCCGCGACCGGATGAAACCGATGCCCGCGGTGAAGCGCGTCCAGGCACCGGTTGTCAGCGTCTCGCGGCGCTCGGCGAAGCGTACCGGCACGCGCCACAGCAGCAGCGTGCCAAGCACGAAACCGACCAGGCAGGTGCCGTAGGTCAGCGCGCCGCCGCCCAGCGTATAGAGCGCCCCGCCCAGCACCGGGCCGCCAATGGTGGCCACGCGCATGATCATGCTGTTGGCGGCGATGGCCGAGGCAAGGCGCTTGCGCGGTACGATCTGCGGCAGCAGGCTGGACAACGCCGGCCCGGTGAAGGCCCGCGCGCAGCCATAAAGCACCAGCACGCCATAGTAGTAGCCCACCGCCTCGCCCCGCAGCGACAGCCAGAGCAGCGCTGCGGCACACGCGGCTTCGAGCAGCCAGCTCAGCGCCAGGATCAGCTTGCGGTCATAACGATCGATCAGATCACCGGCCGGCAGCAGCAGGAACAGCATCGGCACGAACTGCGCCAGGCCGACATAGGCCAGCGACAGCGGATCGCGGGTGATGTCGTAGACCTGCCAGGCAACGACTACCGCCTGGATCTGCATGGCAAACACGGCCAGCAGGCGAGCGGCGAGAAAGGCGGCGAAACCGGGAAGACGGTAGACGGATGAAGTGGTCAAGACTGAAGTCCGCGCGGCAATAGCAGCGCCCGTGCCGCAACGGCCGGGCGAAAGCGGATCAGCCTACTGGAGCGCACGGGCCGCAGGCAAACCGGCCGGCCGCGTTTCACGCCTCAGTCGTCGGGCGATTCCACCTCGGCTCAGGCGGCCCGACGGCGGTTCTGGTCGATGCGTTTCTGCAGGCGGTACAGGTAGGCGAAGCCCTGCTCCCAGCGGTGGTGGCCGGATTGCACGTTGATGTGGCCGACGCCCGGAAGGATCACCGTCTCGCTGCCCCAGTCGATTCCCAGCATTCGGGCGCGCTCGGCGCTGGCGGCAGTGTCGTTGTCGGAACCGACCAGTTGGCTGGGGAACGGCAGCGCCTGGCGCGGGATCGGCGCAAAGTCGCGCAGCGCCTCGGGGCAGTTGCTGCGCTCGACATCCGCCGGCGCCACCAGTAGCGCACCGCGTACGCGCCGCAGCGACGCCGGATCGGCCGTCTGCGCCCAATGCGCCACGGTCACGCAGCCCAGGCTGTGGGCGATGAGGATGGTCGGCTGATCGCTGGCGTCGATGCTGCGCTGCAGTTCGGCCACCCAGTCCATGCGGCGCGGCCTGAGCCAGTCCTGCTGCTCGACGCGCGCGCTGTTCGGCAGGCTGCGCTGCCAGTGGCTCTGCCAATGATCGTCTGGCGAGCCTTGCCAGCCCGGCACGATCAGATAACGGATGGATTCGCTGTACATCACCTGCCCTCCTGTGAATGCGGCGCAGTCTAGGTCAGGCTGCACAAGGTAAAAAAAGAATAAAAAATCATTTGCTTATTCCATAAGTCAGCACGACGGCGATAGGCATTGTGAAGTGATCTAATTCGATAATGTTATATAAATGTTCTTAAATGATATTTTTAAGCATATAACCCCCGCACCTATTATCCGCCCCACGCCTCCCCTGGCTGCGTTTCATCCCGAAGCGCATGGAGGTTTTCATGGAGAGCAACCCGATGAGCGCGACCCTTCGCAGCCCGGAAGGTCAGGACGAAGCCAGCATCCTGCGCGAAATTCGCAGCGCCCTGAACGGCCTGAAGTTTGGCTCGGTGGAAATCACCGTGCACAACGGTCAGGTCGTGCAGATCGAGCGCAAGGAGAAGTTCCGCCTGCAATCGACTGGCAAGACCGCCTGATTCGCTAGACCAAACCAAGCCCGACTGGACCACCGGAGGGCGTGCATGAGAACGACACCATGACCACGCACCGGTACTGCCGCTGTCATCCGCGAATGCGGAGCTGACCAACCTGAACACCCACAAGCCAACGCAAAAACGATTTCTTCATTCAGGAGCTGCACATGTCCATTCGTCGCTTTGCCCTCGCCGCCCTGGCGAGCGCCCTCGTCGCCGGCCCCGCCGTGGCCGCCGACTCTCTGCTCAACGTGTCCTACGATCCGACGCGCGAGCTCTATGTGGAATTCAACGACGCCTTCAACAAGCACTGGCAGGCCCAGGGCCATGAGCCGATCAAGATCCAGCAGTCCCATGGCGGCTCGGGCAAGCAGGCCCGCGCGGTGATCGACGGCCTGCGCGCCGACGTGGTGACCCTGGCGCTGGCCGGTGATATCGACGAGCTGCATCGCCTCGGCAAACTGATCCCCGAGGACTGGCAGACCCGCCTGCCGGACGCCAGCACGCCCTATACCTCGACCATCGTGTTCCTCGTGCGCAAGGGCAATCCGAAGGGCATCAAGGACTGGGACGACCTGGTCAAGCCGGGCGTCGAGGTGATCACGCCGAACCCGAAGACCTCCGGCGGCGCACGCTGGAATTTCCTCGCCGCCTGGGCCTACGCCCAGCAGAAATTCGGCGACGAGGCGCAGGCCCAGGCCTTTGTCGAGAAGCTCTACAAGAACGTGCCGGTGCTGGATACCGGCGCCCGCGGCTCGACTGTCACCTTCGTCAACAACGGCATCGGCGACGTGCTGCTGGCCTGGGAGAACGAGGCCTTCCTGGCGCTCAAGGAGGAAGGCGGCGGCAATTTCGAGATCGTCGCACCGAGCCTGTCGATCCTCGCGGAGCCGCCGGTGGCGGTGGTCGACAAGAACGTCGAGCGCAAGGGCACGCGCGAAGTCGCCGAGGCGTACCTGAACTACCTGTACAGCGAGGAAGGTCAACGCATCGCGGCGAAGAACTTCTACCGCCCGCGTAACGAGGCCGTGGCGGCCGAGTTCAAGGATCAGTTCCCGGCGCTGAAGCTGGTCACCATCGACGGGGATTTCGGCGGCTGGAAGGTCGCGCAGCCGAAGTTCTTCAATGATGGCGGCATCTTCGACCAGATCTACCAAGCGCAGTAAGCGGAAATTCGTAGGGTGGATGGCCGAAGCCATCCACGCGTCCGAGGCGCTGGCCTGCATACGGCAGGCTCGGGCGTGATGCGCGTGGAAAATCGCTTCGCGCGTTTTCCACCCTACGGTCCTCCCGCTTCCGGCTTCCAATTGCCAAACCGACCGAGCCTCGAACATGTCTAGCCGATCTACCTCCGTCATACCCGGCTTCGGGCTGACGCTGGGCTACACCCTGGTGTACCTCAGCCTGTTGGTGCTGATTCCCCTGGGTGCGCTGTTTCTCAAGACCACCGAACTCTCGTGGGCGCAGTTCATCGCCATCGTCAGCGCGCCGCGCGTGCTGGCGGCGCTCAAGCTGAGCTTCGGCACCGCCTTCGCTGCCGCCGTGCTCAATGGCGTGATCGGCACGCTGCTGGCCTGGGTGCTGGTGCGCTATCGCTTCCCCGGCCGCAAGATCATCGAGGCGATGATCGACCTGCCCTTCGCCCTGCCGACCGCGGTGGCAGGCATCGCCCTCACCGCGCTGTACGCGCCGAACGGACCGATCGGCCAGTTCGCTACCGACCTGGGCTTCAAGATCGCCTACAGCCCGCTGGGCATCACCCTGGCACTGACCTTCGTGACCCTGCCCTTCGTGGTGCGCACCCTCCAGCCGGTGCTCGCCGATATCCCGCGTGAAGTGGAAGAAGCCGCAGCCTGCCTCGGCGCGCGTCCGCTGCAGATCGTTCGCCATGTGCTGCTGCCAGCGCTGCTGCCCGCCTGGCTGACCGGCTTCGCCCTGGCCTTTGCCCGCGGCGTCGGCGAGTACGGCTCGGTGATCTTCATCGCCGGCAACATGCCGATGAAGACCGAGATCCTGCCGCTGCTGATCATGGTCAAGCTCGACCAGTACGACTACGCCGGCGCCACGGCCATCGGCGTGCTGATGCTGGTGGTGTCTTTCATCCTGCTGCTGGCGATCAACCTGCTGCAGCGCCGCATTGCCCACGGCTGAGGAGGCCAGCATGACTACCGCTTCCCTGCCCGTGTCGGCGAATGCCCGCGCCACCACTACCCGTCGCGGCAAGCAAACGGCCCGCCGCCTGTTGATCGGCGCGGCCTGGTTGACCTTCGCGCTGTTCCTTCTGCTGCCGCTGTTGATCGTCCTCGGCGAAGCCTTCAAGCAAGGGGTCGGCACCTTCTTCACGGCGATCCTCGAGCCCGATGCCCTGGCCGCGCTCAAGCTCACCCTGCTTGCCGTGGGCATCTCGGTGCCGCTCAATCTGGTGTTCGGCGTCGCCGCCGCCTGGTGCGTGAGCAAATACGAGTTCCGCGGCAAGAGCCTGCTGGTGACCCTGATAGACCTGCCGTTCTCGGTCTCCCCGGTCATCGCCGGCCTGATCTACGTGCTCTTGTTCGGCGCCCAGGGCTATTTCGGCGCGTGGCTGAGTGACCGCGATATCCAGATCGTCTTCGCCGTGCCGGGCATCGTCCTGGCGACGCTGTTCGTCACCGTGCCCTTCGTCGCCCGCGAGCTGATCCCGCTGATGCAGGAACAGGGTAGTACCGAAGAGGAAGCCGCGCGGCTGCTCGGCGCCAGCGGCTGGCAGATGTTCTGGCACATCACCCTGCCGAACATCAAATGGGGCCTGATCTACGGCGTGGTGCTCTGCACCGCGCGGGCAATGGGCGAGTTCGGCGCGGTGTCGGTGGTCTCCGGGCATATCCGCGGGCTGACCAACACCCTGCCGCTGCACGTCGAGATTCTCTACAACGAATACAACCACGTCGCCGCGTTCAGCGTGGCCAGCCTGCTGCTGGCCCTGGCGCTGGTGATCCTGCTGCTAAAGCAGTGGAGCGAATCGCGCATCGCGCGCCTGAAAACCGGAGCACAGCCATGAGTATCGAAGTCCGTGACGTCAACAAGCGCTTCGGCCAGTTCCAGGCGCTGCAGGCGATCGACCTGCACATCCAGAGCGGCGAACTGGTCGCCCTGCTCGGTCCGTCCGGCTGCGGCAAGACCAGCCTGCTGCGCATCATCGCCGGGCTGGAAACGCCGGACAGCGGCAGCATCGTGTTCCATGGCGAGGATGTCTCCAGCCGCGATGTGCGCGACCGCAACGTCGGCTTCGTCTTCCAGCATTACGCACTGTTCCGCCACATGACGGTGTTCGACAACGTGGCCTTCGGCCTGCGCATGAAGCCGAAGAAGCTGCGCCCGAGCGAAGCGGTGATCGCCGCCAAGGTGCACGAGTTGCTGAATCTGGTGCAGCTGGACTGGCTCGCGGACCGTTACCCCGAACAGCTTTCCGGTGGCCAGCGCCAGCGCATTGCCCTGGCCCGCGCGCTGGCAGTGGAGCCCAAGGTGTTGCTGCTCGATGAGCCGTTCGGCGCGCTGGATGCCAAGGTGCGCAAGGAACTGCGCCGCTGGCTGGCGCGGCTGCACGAGGACGTGCACCTGACCTCCGTGTTCGTCACCCACGACCAGGAGGAGGCGATGGAGGTCGCCGATCGCATCGTGGTGATGAACAAGGGGGTGATCGAGCAGATCGGCACGCCGGCGGAGGTCTACCGCAACCCGGCCAGCGAGTTCGTCTACGACTTTCTCGGTGATGCCAACCGCCTACAGCTGGGCGACCGGCCACTGGTGTTCCGCCCGCATGAGGTGCTGCTGTCGCGCGAGGCGCTGGCCGACTACCAGGTCGGCGAGGTGCGTGACATCCGCCCGCTGGGCGCGATCACCCGCGTGACGCTGCGAGTGACCGGCCAGGACGAGCCGATCGAGGCGGAAGTCGGCAACGACCACGCCAGCCTGATCGGCATCCAACGCGGCGAGACGTTGTATTTCCAACCTTGCCCCGTTGCCCAGCGGTACGGCGTTATGCACGTTTGATGCACCGCGCCGGGCGCCCGTCGTGGCGGCTGGCCGCCTGCGCAATCGGGTAACCTGGCGTCGAGTCTTGCCATAGTGGCCGCGGCGACGGGCTTGAATGCTTCATCGCCGCCGCAATCTTCTGCGATTGAAGCACTCTGATAGCTGGCGTTTACCTTTTGAGCATTGCATGAACGAACCCACCTCCTCCCCGAGCCCGCCGCTGCCGCCGGTGCTCGCCGGGCCGCTGTTGCGCCGCGTCGAAATCACCCGGCTGGTGTTCTGGCTGGTCGGCAGCGAAGCGCTGACGCTGCGCCTGCACCTGAACGTCGACGGTGGCCCGGAACGCGTGCGGTCCCTCAACGACGACGAGTGCACACGAATACGGGTCGGCACGTCCGCCTGGCTGCATCTGATCGATGTGAAGCTCGACGAGCCACTGCCCCACGACCGGCCCATCCGCTACGACCTGCGCCTGCTCGGCCACGCGGCGGAGCCTGGCATCGCGCAGTGGGCGCCGCATCTGCTGCACGATGGCGAGCGTATGCCGCTATTCGTGATACGGCCGCGCTTCGACAATCTGCTGCACGGCTCCTGCCGCAAGCCGCATCACGCCTCCGCTGACGGACTCGTTTGCGTCGATCGCCTGCTCGGCGAGGCGCGGCAGGCACCGGAGCAATGGCCGGCAGCCTTGCTGATGACCGGCGACCAGATCTATGCCGACGATGTCGCCGGGCCGATGCTGGTGGCGATCCACGCGCTGATTCGTCGCCTGGGGCTCTACGGCGAATGCCTGGAGGGCGCGCTGGTGGCCGACAGCGCCGAGCTGCTGGCGCACCCGGCAACCTATTATCGCCGCGAACAGCTGCTGCCGGCGTTCAAGGCCAGCGAGGTGTTGCGCGAGCGCTTCTTCGGCGGCGCGGAAAAACCGGTGTTCACCACCGCCAATGCCCACAATCACTTGGTGACCCTGTCCGAGGTGCTGGCGATGTACCTGCTGGTGTGGTCGCCGATGCCCTGGCGACTGATCGATCCGGCTGCACCGCCGCTCGATGGCGAGCTGGCGCAGCGCTATGCGCGTGAAGCCGAGCAGATCGACGCGTTCCGCAGCACCCTGCCGCGCGCCGCCCGGGCGCTGGCACATGTGCCGACGCTGATGATCTTCGATGACCACGACATCACCGACGACTGGAATCTATCCGCACGCTGGGAGGAAACCGCTTACGGTCATCCGTTCTCCCGCCGCATCATCGGCAACGCGCTGGCGGCCTATCTGCTCTGCCAGGGCTGGGGCAACCAGCCCGATGCGTTCAGCGCGGTGCTCGCACCGTTGCAGCGGTTACTGAATAGCGCGAGGGACGGCGCGCTCGATTGTCAGGCCCAGAACGATGCGATCGACACCCTGCTCGCCTTCGCCAACTGGGGGTATGTGCTGCCCGGCGAGCCGGCGCTGGTGGTGCTCGACACCCGCACCCGACGCTGGCGCAGCGAACGCAATCTGAATCGACCTTCGGGCCTGATGGACTGGGAAGCGCTCACGGACTTCCAGCACGCGCTGCTCGATCATCACTCGGCGGTGATCGTCTCGCCGGCGCCGATGTTCGGCGTGAAGCTGATCGAGACGGTGCAGCGGGTATTCAGCTGGCTCGGCTATTCGCTGCTGGTCGATGCGGAAAACTGGATGGCCCATCGCGGTGCGGCGCAGGTAATGCTCAACATCTTTCGCCACACGCGCACACCGGGCAACTACGTGATTCTCTCCGGCGACGTCCATTATTCGTTCGCCTATGAAATCCGCATCCGTGGCCGGCGCAGTCGTCCGCAGCTGTGGCAGATCACCAGCAGCGGCGTGAAAAACGAGTTCCCGCGCCGCTTGCTGGACATCTTCGATCGCCTGAATCGCTGGCTCTACTCGCCGCGCTCGCCGCTGAACTGGTTGACCAAGCGCCGGAGGGTCAAGGTGCAGCCCTGGTTGCCCAGCCGCAGCAGCGCCGGCGAGCGTCTGTGGAACGCCGCGGGGATCGGCCATGTACAGCTGGATGCCGAGGGCCGTCCGGCGCTGGTGGAACAGATCAATGCCGACGGTTCGCCTGCGGTTCAATTCCGACCGCAAGTCTGATTGTCGGTCGCTGAGCCGCATGCGACGCTGCGCGCCATGCGGTGTAACGATTTAACGACGCGGCGGCCGGAACCGGCCACGCCCGGCGGGTTCAAACCGCGTGCCATAGGCCCGCGACCGGCTGAGCGGTGACGTTCTCCCTTTCGGTTACAAGGATTTTCAAGTGTTCGATTCGATTACCGGGCTGATCGGCCAAGGCGGCTACTTCGGCATTCTCGCGCTGATGCTGTTGGAAAATCTGTTCCCGCCGATTCCCTCGGAAGTGATCATGCCGCTGGCCGGGTTTCTCGCCGCGCGTGGCGAGCTGAATATCATTGGCGTGGTGATCGCCGGGACGCTCGGCTCGTTCCTCGGCGCGCTGCCCTGGTACTACGCCGGCGCACTGCTCGGCGAGAAGCGCATGCGTCGCCTGGCCCAGCGTTACGGTCGCTGGCTGACGATATCGGGTGACGATGTCACCGACGCGGGCATCTGGTTTCGCGCGCACGGGCGCAAGGCGGTGTTCTTCGGCCGTCTGGTGCCGGCGATCCGCACGCTGATCTCGGTGCCGGCCGGCATCGCGCATATGCCGTTCCGTTCCTTCGCCTTCTATACCCTGGCGGGCTCGGCGATCTGGACCTTCGTGCTGGCGCTGGCCGGTTACCTGCTGCACGCCGAATACGACCGCGTCGCCGAGTACCTGGACCCGGGTTCGAAGATCGTGCTCGGCGTCATCGTGCTGGTCTACCTGTATCGCCTCGTGCGCAACGGCCACGCGCTGCGCCAGCGGTAAGGCGAACGGGGCCGCAACGCCTCAGTCCCGCGGCTGGCGACGGCCGCTGAGCAGAATCGCCCGGCTGCGTTTGCCCTTCATCAATGTCTTCATGAGACTGCGCCGGGCCTGTTCGTCCAGGAAGAACGCATCCGGATCGGGCAAGTCGCCTTCGCGCAGAAACTGCCCGTCTGGCTCGGCCGGCTCCACCACTTCCACCACCGTCGCGGTGCCAGCGCCACGGATAGCGTCCCATCCCTTTCCGTGGCCTTCGACCAGCACAGGCGTATCACCGGGGTAGCCTTGCAGGATCGCTATCAGTTCAGCCGCTGTCATTTCGTACCATCGCCAATGAGCGCGCAGGCGCAATGAGCGGCATCTTATCCGCTTCGTTGCGGTTATTCGTAGGCGAAGGATTACCGGCGCTTTGCAAAGAACTCATCGACCGCAACCACGAACTCGGCCCGTTGTGCGCACTCTAGGAACATTCGGTGTTCCAGCTCCAGCTGTACCTCCAGCGGCGCGGATCTAGCACGCAGCAGTAGTGATTTAGTGGCTCTCACTACATGTATAGGCATCGTCGCCAGCCGTTCGACCGCGGTCTGCACGGCTTGGTCCAGACGCGTCCTATCAACCACCTGATTTACCAGCCCCCACTCAGCGGCTTGTCGCGCATCGAGTCCGCGACTCAGCAGCGCGATCTCAATCGAGCGACTCAATCCAAGCCTACGTACGAGGTGCCAGGACAAGCCGAGATCGCAGGTCGTTGCGATGTTCGAATAGGCGTAGACGAAACGGGTGTCTTGCGCAGCAATCGAAATATCCGCCAGACACGCCAGGCTGAGCCCCGCGCCTGCAACGGCCCCCTGCAGGCGCGCAATGATCACGATCGGCATCGCCTGGAGCAAAAGCACGGCCTGATTCATCGGTGGAATGATCGCTGCCACTGCCGCTTCGGGATCCTGACGCAGCGCGTGCAGGTCGCCGCCCGCCATGAAGGCTTTCCCGCTGCCCTGCAAGACGAGCGCCTTGAGCTCGTCTCGCTCGGATAGCGACTGGCAGGCTTGCAGAAACTCCTGGGCCATCGCAGGGCTCAGCGCATTGAGCGTGTCCGCCTGGATGAAAGTCATCCAGGCGATCCCGTTTGCGATGCTCAGGGTGAGCGTCTTGCCTGCATAGTGCGGCTCCTCGCTCGCGTCTGGCACAGCGTTATCCTTCATTTGCGCTGGTCGACCGTCACGATCTCGCGAGGCTCGGCAAAGCTCGCCGGCACATCCGCCTCATCCATGAAGAACTGCTGATACCACTCGCGCAGCTGGTAGACCGGGCCGTCGCCCTCTGCCAGAACCGGATTGTCGATGCGGATCTTGTGCTTCCAGATATCGACGTCCTGGTAGAACGAGGTTCGATTGTTCTGAACGTACTGCAGGGCCAGTTCCTTGTTCTGCTCCTCGCTCCAGCCAGACACCTTCTTGACCAGCACGCCAAAGCGCAACTCGAAGCTCTCGGGGCCAATCGGCACGTGGCAGTTCAGCAGAATACTTTCGACCAGCAAGCCCTCGAAGTTGGCTCTCATGCGGGTGAAATGGGTAGCCGGACCGTAGTAGGCAGACTCCGCAACCAGGTCACCACCCAGGCGGCCCGAGTCGCCATGGAATATCTGGTGGCCGATATGTCTGTCGAAGATATTCGCGAAGTAAGTGGTCGGCGTGCCGTGCACAGGCCCGAAGTGCTGCGCGTCGGCCAGGTTGTCGACCAGCTCGCGCGGATTGGTTTCGATCACCATCTTGTCGATGTGCCAGTCGTTGTCCCACTCGTCACTGTCGATTTCCGGTAGGTACGGGATCTCGACACCTGGTGCGGGCGGATTACCCTCGGGATTATTCCAGACGAACAGCAGCCGATTGACCTCGCAGGTCTGCCAGCTTCGGGTTTTGGCCTTCGGAGGGATGCGCTTGCAGTAGGGAATTTCTGCACAGCGACCGCTGGCTTCGAACTGCCAGTGGTGAAACGGACAGACGACGCGTCCATCTACCAGCTCGCCCTGCGACAGGTCAGCGCCCATGTGCGGGCAATGCGCGTTGAGAATGCTGATCGTGCCTTGTTCATTGGCAAAAGCGACCAGCCGCGTGCCGAAGATGTTCAAGGTGTGAAGCTTGCCGTCGCGGTAATCATCGGCCATGCCGAGGCAGTGCCAGCCACGAGCGTATCGGTATTCGGCAGTGGCAGCCGCTGGTTTGATGTTGATCAGTTGCGTCATGTCGTTACCCTCAGGCGTTCTTCTTGTTAGCGGGTGTGGCGGGTTGAACCACACGGGACATGGCGATAATCGGCAACCTGACGCGGTGCTTCATCCCTCAGATGGACTAGATCGGCTGCTTATAAAAGGTGGGGAGCCGCGGCCGGTCTGGGCCCGACCGCGGCGAAGTCGATGCTGCGGCGTCAGTGGTCAGCGAACGTCACGCATGTGCGGGCGCGGCAGCCGCACAACCGGGATCTTCAGCGGTGCGAGCTGGCTGCCGCCCAAGGCCACCACGCTGTTGAGCATCACGCGCACGAGCTCGGCCTGACGACGAACCCCCGTCTTGGAAAAAATGGCGCGCAAATGGGCCCGCGCCGTATTGCGCATGATGTTCAGGTTCTCCGCTGCCTCCTCCAGCGACAGGCCGTTGGCCAGTTCCAGGGCCAGAGCGGTTTCCGCCGGGGTGAAGTTGAAAAGCTGTTTGGCCACCGTGTTGTTGACCTGCGACTTGCCGACCGCATCGCGCACGTAGAGCACCACCGCCGGCTGGCCTTTGCCTTCGACCCAATCCACCGAAGGCATCGCTTCGGCCACGATTCCGAGATTGACCTCGCCGGAAGGCCGGGCAATGGATAAGGCATCACGCTCCAGCGGGCGCTGGCCTTGATGCGCGGCAAAGGCCTCGTTGATCAGTTTGTGAAGCTCCCGGTTATCGCTCGGGTAGGTTGCCTCGAGGCGACCGCCGACAAGCTTCAGGCCGTCAGCACGCTCCAGCAACTCGCGCGCAACTTCGTTGAGTTGCAGCACCGAACCGCTTTCGTCGAGCACGATAGTCGCGACAGACAAGCGCGTTATGGCTTGCGAATAGAGCGTTCCGATCATCTCGCTACGGTTGAGCAGGTTGTGCATGTGCAAGCTGCGCCGCAGATGTGGCAGCAACATCCGGCAGACTTCGCGATCGCGCGGGCCAAACTCCGGGGCATCATGCGAACGGGTGATGCGCAGGCGCACCAGACCGGCATCGGGCGTCGAGATGTCCGCGCCCATCAGGTGATAGACGTCGTAGTTGCGGCACAGCTCTCGGTAGTAATGCGAGGTCTGCCAATCTGCTTCCGACAGCACGTCGAGCTCGGTGAAGACGGTGTCTGCCGGCTGATGGCCAAAAGGCGTGGAGCCCTCCTGGTAGGCCTGGTAGCACAGTCGTCCGTGCTCCTTGTAATTGCCGGCGACCAGCATCAACCCCAACTCCTCCATGCCCACCACTTTGAGGATGAGCGTGACGTAATTGGCGCGGAAGTAGACGCGCAACGCTTCCAAGGCGCGGGTCAGCGCTTCGTTGTCGAAGGCACCTTCCTGCAGGATGCTCACCAACTGGTCGTACTCGGTGAGCGACAGCTGTTCGGTGACGGATACGGGAAAAACGTTCTTGGAAGCCGTGGAGAGCGACATCGTCTGCATATCGAACCTCGCTTGCTGTCGGCCGCGAGGGCCTCAGCACTTATTTTTATTCTGGGTCTGTTCCGGCTGTAGCCGGCAAGCAGCTTGCCATTTTTCGCCTGGAACGCGCGCATGCTCTGTCTCGAAATTTCTTTCAGTTTTTTTCCTGGGCGGTCGTCCTCCCTAGGCTGACTACGCTGTTCAAAATAATGCGGACAAGTTCCGTCTGGCGCCTGACGCCGGTTTTCGAGAACACCGCGCGCAGGTGCGCACGCGCGGTGTTTCGCCGGATGCCCAGCGACTGCGCCGCTTCCTCCAGCGAAAGCCCGTTGGCCAGCTCTATTACCAGCGCCGTTTCCGACGGGGTGAACCCGAATAGCTGACGCGCCATCGCATCGCTGAGCAGCATTCGCTCCTCGGCATCGCGCACGTAGACCAGCAGCACCGGCTCGTCGCCATCGTCACGCCATTCACCGGCAGGCACGGCTTCAACCACCAGACCGAGGCTCACCCGCCCCGATGGCCGTGATATGGACAGCGCTTCGGTCTGTTCCTCCGCCGCAGCGACACCCTTGCGCAACGCGCCGCGCAAGAGCTGATAAAGACGTTGGTTATCGCCCGGGTAGTAGGCCTCGAGTCGGCCGCCGACACTCTTCAGGCCATCGCCACTGGCGAGCAACTCGCGGGCCACCCGATTCTGCTCGACGATCCGGCCGCTGGCGTCGACCACCAGCGTGGCCACCGACAGGCGCCCGATGACCTGCGAGTAGATCGAGCGAAGCGACTCGTTGCGACCCAGCAGCACATTCAGACGTAGAACCCGCGAAAGGTGCGGCACGAGGCGCGCGCAGAACGCCTTTTCCGCCTCGGAAAAGTCCGGCGCCGACTCCGGTCGCGTGATGCGCATGCGGAAGGTGCCACTGCCGGAGGCCGCGATATCGACCGCGAGCACGTGAAAAACCCCATGCGTCGCACAGTAGTTCTGGTAGTACGGCGACCCGCGCCAGGTCTGGAGATCCATCAGGTCGCCAACGCTGAACACTCGATTCGGCGGCAGATTTACGAACGGCGTGACTTCGTGGGGGTAGTCGAGGTAGGTGATGCGCCCCTGCCCCTCGATATCGCCGAAGACGATCATCAGTCCCTGGTCCGAATCCTCGCCCGGTGGGCGCAGGATCAGCGTCACGTAGTTCGCGGCGAACAGCTCGTGCAACGCACGCAGCGCCTGTTGCCAGCCCTGCTCCTCCAGCGCCGCGTCGTACAGCGTGCCGAGCAAGCTGTCGTAGTGATCGATCGCCGGCGCAGCCGCTGTTGCAAGGGCGATCACCGTTCAACCCTCTACGCTGGCGGCTTGCGCCACAGCTTTGCGTTGCGAAGCGACAGCCACCGGAGGCGCCGGCCTGGGCTGCGCCTTGACCAGCCGCACCGAGCGGTCGAACCAGGCGGCCAGGCCCGGCAACAGGAAGATCGCGCCGAACACGTTCACCAGGAACATGAAGGCCAGCAGGATGCCCATGTCAGCCTGGAACTTCAGTGGAGCGAAGGCCCAGGTGCCGACGCCCACGGACATGGTGAACGCGGTGAACAGGGCCGCCGTACCGCGCTGGCGCATGGCCTCGTAGAAGGCCGTGCGCAGATCCTTGCCGGCCGCCAGTTCATGCTGCATCCGCTCGTACAGGTAGATGCCGTAATCGACACCGACGCCCACGCCAAGCGCCAGCACCGGCAGCGTGGAGACCTTCAGACCGATACCGAAACTCGCCATCAGCGCATTGCACAAGGTCGCCACGATCGCCAACGGCGTGATGATGCACAGCACAGCGCGGAACGAGCGGAACGTCAGCCAGCAGAACAGCGCCACCGAACCGAGCAGTGCGCCATGCATCTGCACCTCGGCCTGCTTGACCGCTTCGTTGGAAGCCGCCATCACGCCCGCATTGCCGCCGGCCAGCTTGAACTGCACCTTGCTCTGATCGACACCGGCGAGGATGCGCTCGATCTCCGAAACCACATGCTCGATGGTCTCGCCGCTGTGATTCTGCAGGAACACCAAGATCTGCATGGTCTGGCAACCATCGAGCACCAGGCCGTGGGACTGTGAGTAAGCCATCGAGCCGGGCTGCAGCCCGCGCTGGGCGCCGGGAATCGCCGCCCAGCGTGGATTGCCTTCGTTATTGCTGGCAATGGCCACCTTGCCCATCCCCGCCACGCTCTGGACCGACTGCACGCCGGCAATGCTGCGGGTCTGGAAGTCCACCTGCTCCACCGCGCGCATCACGTCGGGGTCCAGACAGGCCTCCTGAATGCCCGGTACCTCGGCATAGATCGACAGCACGTCGAGGCCGATCGAATAGCTGCCGATGATCTGCGCGTTGTCCCGGTTGTAGCGAGAGGTGTCGCGCAGCTCGGGAGCGCCGGTGCCGACATCGCCGACGACCAGATCACGGCTTTTCCAGGTTCCGGCCAGCAACAGCACCAGACTGACCGCGAACACGACCAGCGCCGGCCCCGGCGTGGCCACCACTGAAAGCTTCCACCACAGCGCATGGCGCCCGCCGGCTGTCCCGTTGCTCTGCACGACAGCGCCGCGCTCCAGACGCATGTGGGAAATGATGATCGGCAGCATCAGCTTGTTGGTCACGATCATCAGCATCACGCCGATGCACGCCGTCAGCCCCAGCTCCCGCACGATCGGGATATCGATCAGCATGATCACGCCAAAGCCCAGCGCATTCATCAGCAGCGCCAGCGCACCCGGCACGAAGATCTTGCAGAACGCCGCATGGGCGGCCGCTTCCGAACTGCTGCCGGCCAGCACGTCCTGCTTCCAGGCGTTGGTCATCTGCACCGCGTGCGACACACCGATCGAGAAGATCAGGAACGGCACCAGGATCGACATCGGGTCGATGCCCAGGCCCAGCAGCGGCAGCAGGCCAAGCAGCCAGATGACCGGCAGCAACGCCACCAGCAGCGCCACCACCGACAGCTTGAGCGAACGACAGTAGAGCCACAGCAGCGCGGCAGTAATAAAGAAGGCGATCACGAAGAAGCCCATGACTGCGATCAGGCCGTCCACCACATCGCCGACCAGCTTGGAGAAGCCGACAATGTTTAATTCGATGTTCTCGTTATCGAAACGCTGGCGAATCTGCTCCAGTTGATCGGCGATCTCGATGTAGGACACCCGCTCGCCGGTTTGCGGATTGATTTCCTGCAGGTCGGCGCGAACCATCGCGGCACTGAGGTCGTTGGCGACCAGCCGGCCGATCTGCCCGGAGCGGGCGGTGTTGTTGCGTACCTGAGCCAGGTCTTCCGGCGTGCCGCTGAACTGCGGCGGAACCACTACGTCGCCGACATAACCCTGCTCGGTGACCTCGATGTAGCGCACGTCTGGCGTGAACAGCGAGCGCACGCTCGCGCGACGGACACCTGGAATGAAGAACACCTCATCGGTCACTTCGCGCAGGGCCTCGAAAAATTCCTTGTTGTAGATGTCGCCCTCGCCCTTCCAGCGCACGCTCACCAGAATGCTGTTGGCACCGGAAAATATCTCGCTGTAATGCAGGTAATTACGCATGAAGGCATGCGAGATCGGAATCTGCTTGTTGAAGCCCGGATCCAGGCGGACCTGGGTTGCGCTGTAGCCCAGCGCCAGGGTGATCAGCACGAACAGCGCGAGCAGAGGCTTGCGCCACGCCAGCAGGCCGTCGGCACAACGCTCGACGATACGGTCGACCAGACGCGTACGGTTCATCATGACGACTCCTTAATGGCCGGCGGCGAACAGTGAATTCAGTTGCAGAGCCAGCCCGCGCTGGCCAGCGACCACCAGTCGACCGTCCTTGAGCATCACCGCGGAGGTCAGCGTGTCCTGACCTTTCAGATAGCCCGTCGTAGTCAGGTCCCCGGCGGCGTCGAGCCAGGCATAGGCGCCACCGCTGCCGACGATCAGCACGCCGTCATCAGCGGTGCGCACGTGTCCATAGAGCGGCAGCCGGTGGCCCAGCTCGACCTGTTCCCAATGAGCGCCATCGTCATGACTGACGAACACATGGCCACGCATGCCGTAGGCCACCCAGTTGCGTCCGGATAGCTGCGATACGCCAAACAGCGAGCCGTCGTAGAACGGCTCGACCTGCTCCCAAGTCGCACCGTCGTCAGTCGTACGCAGGACCAGGCCCATCTCGCCGACGAGAATACGGCGACCGTCGGCCGCGCCGTCCATGCTGTTGAGGTGCTCGCCATTGATCGGCAGTTCCTGCTTGCTCCAGGTCTGCCCGGCATCGCTGGAAACGAAGAATTTGCCGAAGCTGCCAAAGGCGTAGATGCGATTACCATCGGCGCTCCAGAGCCCAAGCAACGGTTCGCCGAGCTCGGCGTCGTGCAGGGTCGTCTCCCAATTGAGACCACGGTCGGTGCTGCGCAAGATGAGGTTGTCGTGCCCGACGGCAAGCAGCATGTCCTCACCGAAGGCGGCGACCGCAGTGAGTGTGACAGGCTCGCGAACCGCCTCCTGGCGGGACTCCCAGCTCTTGCCGTCGTCGACGCTGAAGAGGATGACGCCTCGCTCGCCCACCGCCACCAGCGTATCGCCGAGCCGGGTCATGTCGTTGATATGGACGCGCGAAACGTTCAGCGCTGCGCTTGCCGTGGCTTCGTCGCTGCGAGGTGAGAAGGCGTAGACCACCAGCACCGCGACGACTAGACAGAATAAATAGCTGATCACTTTGCTCATGGCACGCCACCCTCTGGTTGGACGCCTGGCTCCGGATTCGGAGCAGCGCCCGTTGTTCTTGTTCTGAGTTCCGCCGACGCTCGCTCCAGTTACCTGGGGCGCCGTCTTTGCCCGATCTTGTGCCGGCGCGAGACGCGCAACATCGTCCAAATGGCTTACACCTGGATCACCCGCCCGCACCGGTGCCGATCAGGGCAGCTCGAACAACCCGGCAGCCCCCATTCCGCCGCCGATGCACATGGACACCACCACGTAGCGGGCGCCGCGGCGGCGGCCTTCGAGCAGGGCATGGCCGACCATTCGCGCGCCGCTCATGCCGAACGGGTGGCCGATGGCGATGGCGCCGCCGTTGACGTTCAGCCGTTCGTTGGGAATGCCCAGCGCATCGCGGCAATGCAGCACCTGGCAGGCGAAGGCCTCGTTGATTTCCCACAGGTCAATATCGGAGGCCCGCAGGCTGAAGCGTTCCAGCAGCTTGGGCACGGCGTAGGCCGGGCCGATGCCCATTTCCTCGGGCTTGCAGCCGGCCAGCGCGATACCGCGATAGATGCCCAGCGGGGCGAGGCCACGACGTTTGGCTTCGTCGTGGCTCATCAGCAGGCAGGCGGCAGCGCCGTCAGAAAGCTGCGAAGCGTTGCCGGCGGTGATATGTGAGCCCTGCTCCACCCACTTGCCGTTCTTCCATACCGGGTTCAGGGCCTGCAGCGCTTCGAGCGTGGTACTGGCGCGATTGCACTCGTCGCGGTCGGCGACGACCGACTCGTGCCCGTTCGGATTGCCTTCCTTGTCGAACAGCAGCCGACTGGCCGCCAATGGCACTATCTCGTCGGCGAACAGCCCGGCCTGCTGGGCCGCCGCGGTGCGCTGCTGGCTCTGCAGGGCGTACTCGTCCTGGGCCAGGCGGCTGATGTGGTAACGATTGGCGACGATCTCGGCGGTCTCGATCATCGGCATGTAGGCGGTCGGCATCACCTCCAGCACCGCCTCGGACTGGGCGCGGTACGCATTCTTGTGCTTGGTCTGGGTCAACGACAGCGACTCGACGCCACCGGCGACGGCGATATCCAGCTCGCCGCAGGCAATCGACTTGGCCGCCGCGCCGATCGCCATCAGCCCGGAGGCACACATGCGATCCAGCGCCATGCCCGGAACGCTGTCCGGCAAGCCGCCGGTGTAGGCACACAGGCGGCCGATATTGAAGCCCTGCGTACCCTGCTGCACGGCGGCGCCCATGATCACGTCGCCGACCTCGTCCGGCGCGACGCCGGCGCGTTCGACTACTGCGCGAACGACATGGCCACCGAGCACCGGTGCCTCGGTATCGTTGAACGAACCCCGGAAGGACTTGGTCAGCGCGGTACGCGCGGTGGAAACGATCACAGCTTCTTGCATGACAACATTCCTCATGGAGCGGGGTTGAAGGTGTAGCGACTGATGGTGTCTACCACGCAGCCGGGGCGATCGCTGCCCTCGATCTCGACGGTCACGCGCACCACGACCTGCAGCGCACCGTTGGCCAGCGCCTCCACTGCGGTGATTTCGCCGACGCCGCGCACGCGGGCGCCGACCCTGACCGGCGCCGGGAAACGCACCCGGTCGCAGCCGTAGTTCACGCCCATCAGCAGGTTGTCCACGCGCATCAGCTGCGGCAGAAAGAAATTCACCAGCGAGAGGGTCAGGTAGCCGTGGGCGATACAGCCGCCGAACGGCCCGCCGGCGGCACGAACCGGGTCGACATGAATCCACTGGTGGTCGCCGGTAGCCTCGGCAAAACTGTTCACTCGTTCCTGCTCAATAAGCAGCCAGTCGGTGGCGCCGAGCGAGGTGCCGACGGCCGCCTGCAGCTGCTCGGCGCTTGCGAATACGTGAGTCATGGCGGCTCCTCAGGCGTGCTGCGAACTGACCGAAAGCACCTCGCCCACCATGTAGGAGGCGTAGTCGCTGGCGAGGAACATCATCACGTTGGCCACCTCCCAGACCTCGGCGGCGCGGCCGAACGCCTCGCGGCTGGCGAGTTGTTCGAGAAGCTGCTCGCTGGAGGCCTTCTTCAGGAAGTCATGCAGGGCAATCGACGGCGAGACGGCGTTGATGCGCACGCCAAACTCGGCCGCCTCCAGTGCGCTGCAGCGCGTCAGCGCCATCACGCCGGCTTTCGCGGCGGCGTAGTGAGCCTGTTCCTTCTGTGCCCGCCAGCCGAGCACCGAAGCGTTGTTGACGATCGCCCCGGCGCCACGACGCTGCATGTGCGGCAGCATGGCGCGCGTCATGCGAAAGGTCCCGGTGAGGGTGATATCCAGCACCCGCGACCATTCCTCGTCGCTCATCTCGGCAACGCGCTTCTGGCCACCGAGTCCGGCGTTGTTGATCAGCACATCGACTCCGCCCAAAGCCTGCTCGGCCGCGGCGACCAGCGCCTGGACCTCTTCTTCGACGGTCACGTTGCACAGCTGGCCGTAGATCGCCTGGAGACCGGTTTCGGCCTTCAGCCGCTCCACGGCCTCTTCCAGGCGACGGGGATGGATGTCCGAAATCATCAGCGCCCGGCAGCCTTCTTCGGCACTGCGGCGTGCTGCGGCATAGCCGATGCCGGCGCCGGCAGCAGCGGTGATCAGAACGGATTTGCCAGCCAGCAATTGGTGGCCAGGCACATAGGCAGGAGCTTGTCTCATGATGTCGACCTCAGGAATGAAGAACCTTGAGGTCATCTAAACGCGCCACCCGGCGGGCCGGCATCGTCAAAACGGACGGGGTGGTGAAGCGGGTCCGTGTACAGCCAGCGGACCGGGGTTACGTAGGGTGGAAAACGGCGCAGCCTTTTCCACCATCGGCCGCGACTGGTGGAAATTCGCTACGCGAGATTTCCACCTTACGGCGAGAGCAGCCAACCAGGATGGTTGTTTCAGCTACCCCAGACCTTCTGCGCCGGTGGCGCCTCGGCGAGGATTTGGGCGATAGCCGCGCCGACTTCCGCAGGCTTCCAGCGCTCGCCCTTCTCCCGCGTGACACCGGTGCGCCAGCCATCAGCCAGGGAAATACGCCCGCCTTCGGCCTCGAACACGCAACCGGTGACCTGCGCCGATTCGGCCGAGGCGAACCAGGCGAGCACACTGGAGACATTCTCAGGTGCCCAGTAGTCGAAGCTGCCGTCCTCGGGCTTGGCCATGCGCGTGGCCATCGCTTCCACGGCAGTCGTCATGCCGGTACGCGCGGCGGGCGCCACGGCGTTGGCGGTGATGCCATAGCGGCCAAGCTCGGCGGCCTGGTTCAGGGTCAGCGCGGCGATGCCAGCCTTGGCCGCAGCATAGTTTGACTGTCCAATGGAGCCCTGCAGGCCGGCGCCGGAGGTGGTGTTGATGATGCGCGCATCGACCTTCTTGCCGGCCTTGCTCTGGTCGCGCCAGTAGTGCACCGCATGCGAGGCGATGCAGAAATGGCCCTTCAGGTGCACCGACATGATGGCGTCCCAGTCAGCCTCGGTCATCGACGCGAACATGCGATCGCGGTTGATCCCGGCGTTGTTCAGCACCACGTGCAGCTCGCCGAAGGTTTCGATGGCCTGGCGCACCGCATTCTCGCTGTCGGCATAGCTGGTGATGTCCGAGGTGTTCACCACCGCCCGCCCACCCGCAGCGGTGATCTCGTCCACCACCGCCTGCGCCGCCGCCTGATTGATGTCGTTTACCAATACACAGGCGCCTTCCGCGGCGAAGACCCGTGCATGCGCGGCACCCAGGCCGCCACCCGCGCCGGTGATGATCACCACGCGATCGTTGAGAATTCCCATGCTTTGCTCCTTTTAATAACTGAAAGCCGCTCCGGAGGTCGGAGGCGCCTGCAAATGCGTCGCGAGCGCAGGTCAGGCAAGGCGAAATCGGCTGGGGAAGCAGAGTTTGCCGAGGCAAATGAGCATTCCACGGCCGATTTCAACGCCGCATGACCAAGCGCAGCAGCGATTGCTGCGCCCTACAACCGTTCGATGATGGTGACGTTCGCCTGCCCGCCGCCTTCGCACATGGTCTGCAACCCATAGCGCCCGCCGGTGCGTTCCAGCTCATGCAGCAGGGTCGCCATCAGCTTCGCGCCGGTGGCGCCCAGCGGGTGGCCGAGCGCGATGGCGCCGCCGTTGACGTTGGTGCGTGCCGGGTCGTAATCCAGCTCGCGTTGCCAGGCCATCACCACCGAGGCAAACGCCTCGTTGATCTCCACCAGATCGATGTCGTTGACCGTCATGCCGGCCTTCTTCAGCGCATGGCGGGTGGCCTCGATCGGTGCCGTCAGATGCCAGATCGGATCGTCACCGCGCACCGACAGGTGGTGAATGCGTGCCCTGGGTGTCAGCCCGTAGCGCTTGAGTGCCGCTTCCGAGACGACCAGCAGCGCCGCCGAAGCGTCGCAGGTCTGGCTGGAGACCGCGGCGGTGATGTCGGGAAATTGCGCATCGACCGGCTCGAGCGATGCCATTTTTTCCAGCGTGCTCTGACGCGGTGTTTCATCGGTGCTGACGCCTTCGAGCGGCACGATTTCCCGGCTGAAATGCCCCGCTTCTATGGCGGCCAGCGCACGCCGGTGGCTTTCCAGGGCAAAGGCTTCCATCTGGCGGCGGTCGAAGCCCCAGTGCCGGGCGATGCGTTGGGCGGCATAGAACTGGTTCACCGGCTGGTCGCCGAAGCGTGCCTGCCAGCCGCTGCTGCCGGAGAACGGATCACTGAAGCCCAGCGGCTGCCCTGCGAGCATCGCCGAGGAAATGGGAATCTGCGTCATGGTCTGTACACCACCGACGGCCACCACGTCCTGGGTGCCACTCATCACCGCCTGGGCGGCGAAGTGCAGCGCCTGCTGGGAGGAACCGCACTGACGATCGACCGTGGTGCCGGGCACGTTCAGCGGCAGGCCGGCCGCCAGCCACGCGGTGCGGGCGATGTCACCCGCCTGCGAGCCGATGGTGTCGACACAGCCAAAAATCACATCGTCATAGTCTTCGGCGGGAACGGCATTACGTTCGACAAGTGACTTGAGCGCATGCGCGCCGAGGTCGATGGCATGGACGTGGGCCAGGCCTCCCTTGCGCTTGCCGGTCGGGCTGCGCAGCGCGTCGACAATATAGGCTTCAGCCATCGGTCATTCCTCGAAAGTGAACTGCGGGCCGACAGCGGCGCCGTCGGCGAGGATGGCCGTGGCCACCCGCGATTTGTGACAGGCGCGATCGCCCCATGCCGAGTCCAGCGCCCAGGCGCGCTTCATGAACATCTGCAGATCGACCTCCCAGGTGTACCCCATCGCCCCGTGCACCTGGATGCCGTGGCGCGCGGCGAGCCAGGCGGCCTCGCAACAGGCCAGCTTGGCGTGCGAAACGTGCACGTCGACCTGGCTGTCACCATTGGCCAGCGCGTGGGCGGCGCGGTAGAGCACCGGCTTGGCGAACTCGATCTTGCCGGCAACATCGGCCAAGTGATGCTTGATCGCCTGGAAGCTGCCGATCGGCTTGCCGAACTGCTTGCGCTGCACCACGTAGTCAACCGAGAGGTCGAGCATGCGCTGGGCAAGGCCCAGGCTCTGCCCGGCCACTGCCAGGGCACCGCGGTTAAGCGTGGCGCGCCACAGCGCACGGCCACTGTCGGCCCCGGCCATGCGCGTCTGCGCGGTCGGGTTCCAGCTGATGCGGCCAAGCCGACGCGAACTGTCGATGCTCGGGTTGCGCTCGATGTCGATCTCGGCCCGCGGCACGGCGTGCACTTCGCCGTCGTGCTCGAGCAACAGCACCTCGGCCAGGTGCGCATCGGCAACCAGCAGGTTGACCGGATGCCCGACCGCGATGCGCACGGCACCCTCGGCGATCTTCTCCAGCAGTTCGTCGCGGCGCGGCGTGCCCGCGGGCAGCCCGGCGAGCAGGCCGGTGGCGACATAGGCGGTATCGGCCAGCGAGTCGGGAATGGCGTAGTAGCCCAGTTCCTGCGTCAGCAGCGACCAGGCAATGTCGTCCATACCCAGCCCGCCCTGCGCTTCGGGAACCGACAAGGCGGTCAGCCCTTGCTCGGCCATCTTGCGGCGCAGTTCCGGCGAGCGGCCCTCCTCGGTCTCCCAGATGTCGCGGAGCATCTCCGGCGGCGCCTCGGTCATCAGGAAACGGCTGATCGCCTCGCGAAAGGCGATCTGGTCATCGGTAAACGTGAAATCCATGTTCGCCCCCTCAAGCTTTCGGCAGGCCGAGCATCCGCTCGGCGATGATGTTGCGCTGGATCTCGTTAGTGCCGGCGTAGATCGGCCCGGCCTGGGCGAACAGGAAGCCCTCCAGCCACTGGCCGCTTTCGACGGCTTCGGGTGCGTTGCCTCGGAGCTCACCGCGGGCACCAAGGATGCGCATGGCCGTCTCGTGCATCTTCAGGTCCAGCTCGGACCAGACCACCTTGTTGATGCTGGACTCGGCGCCGACCTTCGCGCCTTTGCCGATCAACCCGACGGTGTGGTACGCCGAGTACGCATAGGCCTGCGCACCCATCCAGCTGTCAATCACCGCATCGCGCAACCCCGGATCGCGCTCGGCGACCTCCGGGTGCGCCTTGTACAGCTCGACCAGGCGCTGGGCCGTCTGCTGGAAGCGTGCCGGCGAGCGCAGCAGCAGACCGCGCTCGAAGCCGGCGGTGGCCATCGCCACATTCCAGCCCTGGCCTTCACCGCCGATCAGGTTTGCCGCCGGTACCCGCACGTCGTCGAAGAACACCTCGGCGAAGGCGTCCTTGCCGTTGAGCGCCTTGATCGGCCGGATGGTCACGCCCGGTGCATCGAGCGGGACCAGCAGGTAGCTCAGCCCGTGGTGGCGGCTGCTGGCCGGGTCGGTGCGGAACAGGCCGAAGATCCAGTCAGCGAAGATCGCCCGCGTCGACCAGGTCTTCTGCCCGTTGACCACATAGTGGTCGCCGTCGGCGGTCGCCTTGCTGCGGATCGCCGCCATGTCGGAGCCGGCGTTCGGCTCCGACCAGCCCTGCGCCCACATGTCCTCGCTGGACGCGATACGCGGCAGGAAGCGGCGCTTCTGCTCCTCGGTGCCGAATTCCATCAGGGTCGGGCCGAGCAGCAATTGGCCGTTCTGGTTCACGCGCATCGGCGCGCCGGCGGCGTAGTACTCCTCCTCGAAGATCAGCCACTCGATCAGGTCGCAGCCGCGCCCACCCAGGTGTTCCGGCCACATGACCATCGACAGGCGGTTGGCGTACAGGCGCCCTTCCCACTCACGGTGCTCCTCGAATCCCTCGCGGGTGTCGTAACTGGCCAGCGGCGTGCGCGGCACGTTGTCTCTGAGCCACTCGCGCACTTCGGCGCGGAAGGCCTTCTGGGAATCGGTAAAGGTCAGCTGCATGGCGGCGCTCTCAGAACTGGGTGTCGCGTTTTTCGACGAAGGCGCGGCGGGTCTCGGCCGAGTCCGGCAGGGTGTACGCCTCGAGGGTGAAGCCCTGTTCCCAGCGGTACTTGGCTTCCAAGTCCCCGTCCTCGATGCCGTTGAGCGCCTCCTTGGCGATGCGGATCATCGCCGGGCTCTTGGCCGCGATCTTCGCGGCGATCTCGCGCGCGGCGGCGGGCAACTCGTCGCGCTCGACCAGCCGTTCGATGAAGCCGTACTGCATGGCGTCCGGTGCACTGACCTTTTCGCCGGTGAAGAACATGTAGCGAACCTTCTGCACCGGGAACAGGCGCTGCAGGTGCGCGCCGCCGCCCATTGCGCCGCGGTCGACCTCCGGCAGGGCGAAGGTGGCGCAGCGCGAGGCAACCACGATGTCCGCCGCACCGGTCATGCCGATGCCGCCGCCGAGCACGAAGCCATGCACGGCGACGATCACCGGTACCTGGCAACGGTGGATGGCCTTGAAGGTCGCGTAGTTGCCGGCGTTGACCTTGACGATCCGCTCCGGGTGCGCGTCCAGCTCCTTGATGTCGACGCCGGCACAGAAGCCGCGCCCCTCGGCCCGCACGATCAGCACGCGCACCGAGGGGTCGGCGCCCAGCTCATCGATCCGGGCGGCCAGAGCCAGCCACTCATCGCTGTCCAGCGCGTTGACCGGGGGCTTGGCCAGCACCAGCTCGGCAATGCCCTGGTTGATCTCTACCTTGAATGCGCTACTCATGCATGAGCCCTCTGCTGTTTAATCCCCGGCGCAGCCGCCGGTTCCATTGGCAGGCGTGCGTACAGGCGCTGCAGGCACCGTTCGGCTTCACCGGCGATCTGTTCGATGAGTTCCTGGCAGCTCGGCAGGCTGTCTATCGCGGCGGCCACCTGGCCGCTGGGCAGGATGCCCTCGTCAGGCAGGCCATCGACCATCGAGCGCTCCAGCAGCACCGGCTGGTTGGCCGCCATCACCACTTGCGAAAGCGTCGAGGGGTCTTCGCGGATCGCCTTGAAGAAGGTCCTGAACATGTGCGCGCTGCTCATGCCCGTCTGTGCCTGCCACTGGCGTGCGCTGCGCAGGGCGATCAGCAGCCGGCCCATGGGGCTGGCCTTCTCCAATCGATTGATGAAGGGGTTGTCGATCATCCGGTGGCGCATGCCGTCGACCGCCAGGGTGACGCGGATCTGCTGGGTGTCCTTCACCGCCAGATAGCGCTCCAGCGTGGCGCGCGGGGTCGGCGAATCGGAGGTCATCAGAAAGCGCGTGCCCATGGCGATGCCCTCGGCACCCGCGGCCAGCGCCGACGCCAGGCCGCGCCCGGTTGAATAGCCACCGGCCGCGATCACCGGCACGCTCACCGCATCGAGCACCTGCGGCAGGAGGATGGTGGTCGGCACGCCGCCGGTGTGGCCGCCGCCCTCGCCGCCCTGGATCGTCACCATGTCCGCGCCCAGTTCCACCGCCTTCTGCGCGTGTTTGAGCGCACCGACCGTAGGAATGCACAGCACACCCGCCTGTTTGAAGCGGGCAATGGTGGCCTTGTCCGGGCCGCGACCATAGCTCACCGCACGCAGGCGGTACTGAATGGCCAGGTCGACGCACTGCGCGGCGTTGTCCTGGAACATGTGGAAGTTCAGGCCGAAATTGCTGCCGCCGGTGGCCTGGATGACCTTTTTGATTTCGCCTTCCAGGTCCTGCGCGGGGATGGTCGCCCCGGCCAGGAAGCCGAAGCCGCCGGCCAGGGTCGTGGCGATCACCAGATTGGCGTCAGCCACCCAGCCCATGGCCGTCTGCACGATCGGGTAGCGGCAGCCGAGGGCCTCGGTCAGGCGGGTCTGCATCATGATCATGACGCCTCTCCCCGGCTGGCCTGCGCTTTGTTCGCCTCGGCCATGGCCTTGCCATCGAAGCCGCCCAGCTTGTCGCCGGAGATCAACTCGTTGTGTACATGGGCGAAGTGGTGCCAGGCGAACACGGCCTCCATGCCGGTACGCTTGCCCTGGAGATCCTCGATGTGATTCACCGCCTGCTTGGTCAGCGCCAGGCCCATGCGTGGCTGCGTGGCGATGCGCCGTGCGATGTCCAGCGTCTGCTGTTCCAGCGCCTCGCGCGGGACCACGCGGTTGACCATGCCCAGCTCGTAGGCGCGCGCCGCCGGCATGCGCTCGCCGAGAAAGAGAAACTCCTTGGCGATGCGCGGATGCATCTCGAAAGCGTGGGCGAAGTACTCCACACCCGGAATGCCCATGCGCACCACCGGGTCCTGGAAGAAGGCATCCTCGCTGGCGACGATCAGGTCGCAGACCCAGGCCAGCATCAGTCCACCGGCGACGCAGGCGCCCTGAACCATGGCGATGGTCGGCTTAGGGATCTCCCGCCAGCGCCGGCACATGTTCAGGTACACCTCCTGCTCGCGCACATAGAGGAATTCGCCGCCCGGTTTGTTGCTGTGGTCCCACCACAGGTGCTGGCGCTCGAACGGCCGGTTGACGTCGCGGCCCGGCGTGCCGATGTCGTGCCCCGCGGAGAAGTGCTTGCCGGTGCCACCGAGCACGATGGCCTTGACGCTGTCGTCGTCCACCGCACGGCGGAAGGCGGCGTCCAGCGCATACGTCATCTGCGAGTTCTGCACGTTGTTGAACTGCGGCCGGCTCAGGGTCAGGATCGCCACGCCATCCTCGACGCGGTACTGCACCGGCTCATCGGTTTCGTAGACGGCCGTGTCCGGCCGCTTGACGAAGGCGTCGTCTGGGCTCATCCGGCGATCTCCTCTGCACTGCGAATCCCGCGCGGGTTGCCCTTGAGCTGCTGGCTGCGCAGATCGTGCGGATCGAGCCGCCGGATGATCGCCAGCTGCTCGGCCGTCGGATGCGGCGTCTCGCCCATGCCTTCGGCCTTGCGCAGCGGGAAGCCGGTGCGCGCCTGCACGGTGTCGAAGTCCACCCCCGGGTGCAGCGAGAGCACCTGGCATGCGTGGTCCGGGCCGTTGAAATCCATCACGCAGAGATCGGTTATCACACGGCCGATGCTCATCAGCTCGCGGCGCATGCCCGGTGCCCAGCGCTCCTCCTTGAAACCGACGCCGGAGACCATGTCCACCTCGCCGGCGACAAAGGCGCGGGTGCTGTGATTCGGCACGAAGAAGGAGTTCTTGTGATTGATGCTGTTGCCCGGCAGGCCGCGCACGCCGAGCATCGCCACCTTCGGCCGGGCGTAGTCGCCGACCACCGACAGGTTGGTCTGCGCCCAGCGATCGACCTGGGTCGGCCCGATCATCGCGTGGCGGCGGCCGTGCCAGACGCACTCGAAGATGCGCTCGAAGGGCATGTAGCCGGCGTACTTCGGCTGGTAATCGCCGCGCGGGCCGACCGGTACCGGCTCCTCGACCAGATAGGCCTCGCTATCGGTCATCAGCAGGTCCGGGTTATGGCTCAGCTTGGCCAGGCTGGCGCCCAGCCGAGGAATGATGCCCAGCCCTGAAGCGAGCAGCTCGCCGTCGTCGCGCCAGGCTTCGGCGGCGGCCACGATCATCAGTTCGGCGAGGCTGAAAGTGTTATCCGACATGCTCATGCTCCTTCAGAAAATCGGCAGCGGCAGGCTGGCCAGACGCGCGGTCCCGCCATTGCGCTCGCGATAGGCGGCCTCGTCGCAGGTGACGTAGCTGTCCAGGTAGCGTTGCCAGCCGTTCTCCTCGCCGGCGCTGGCGACGTAGTCCTTCAGGTGCTGCATGTCCCAGCCGTAGTCAGGGGAACAGCTGGTCGGGTGTGCACCCTGTGGCGCTTCCACCACGCCGGTGACCAGCGAACGCTCGAAGGTGTTGAAGCGTGCCGTTTCGGCATCCAGCGACAGGCGCTCCTCTACCTGTTCGGCCGAAACGAAGCACTGCTTGGCCGCCCGTGCGAACAGGTGATCGAAGTAGGCGTCGGTACCGGTGACCAGGGTGTTGCCGAGACGGTCGGCGCGGTTGACGTGGACGAAAGCGACGTCCAGTTCCAGCGCGGGCATCGCCAGCAGCACCTCGCCGTCGTCATAGGGTGAAGTCACGGTGCGCAGCGCCGGGTTGTGCGTCAGCACATCGGTCGCCAGCCCGGCACGTGCCGGCAGGAACGGCACGCGCATGCCGGCAGCCCGCAGGCCCCACTGGAACAGACCTTCGTCCAGTTCCATGACATCGACGAAGCCGGCTTCACGCGCCTTGCGGAAATACGGCTCCAGCGGGATCGCATCGAGCGTGGCGAAGCCGAACACCAGCTTCTTCACCTTGCCGGCCGCCAGCAGCATGCCGACTTCCGGCCCGCCATAGGCAACTACGGTCAGGTCCTTGACCTCGCTGCGCAAGATTTCGCGAACGATCGCCATCGGCTTGCGCCGCGGGCCCCAGCCGCCGAAACCAACGGTCATGCCGTCGCGCAGCTGGCCCACCACATCGCCCAGTGTCATCAGCTTGTTCATTGCGCCTCTCCTTGCACCGCGGCCTGGCGGCCGACCGAGAAGTCATGGCCCCAGACGCTCACGCGGGTGAACTCGAAGGCGCTGTGTTCGTTCCAGTCGACCTGCAGGCCGCCGCAGCCGTACTCTAGATCGAAGCCGGACGGCGTCTTCATGTAGAACGAGGTCATGCGGTCGTTGAGGTGCTGGCCAAGCGTGGCCGACAGCGGCACACCGTGGGCGGCGACACGGTCGTGCGCGCGGCCGACCTCAGTCATGTTCTCCACCTCCACCATCACGTGAACGCACTTGCTCGGCACGTCGTACTCGGCAATTGCCAAGCTGTGATGGCGCGGATTGGCGCAGTGCAGGAAGTGGATGCGCACCGGCGGCGCATCCGGCGCCGGCTTGAAATTGAAGACGTCGGAGATTTCGAAACCGAGCAGGTCGCGGTAGAAGGCGCGGCACTCGTCGAAGCACGGCGCCGGCAGCACGGTGTGCCCCAGGCCCATGTCGCCGGTGAGAAAGCGCGGCACGCCCTGCGGCGACACGAACGGCTGGCAGTCGGAGCGATGGCCCCAGGTCAGCTCGTGACGGTTGCCCGCGGGGTCGTGCACGATAGCCACGGCCTGCACGCCACGCTGCTCGCACAGGGCTGCATCGCCCAGCTCGACGGCGACATCGGCGTCACGCAGGCGGGCCAGCAGCGCACTGAAAGCGCGCTCGCCGGACAGCTCCCAGCCCGAGGCCACATAGCCGGCGGACGGCCCCTCGACGATCAGCATGCGGAACGGACGCTCATCCATCTTCACGTAAAGGCCGCCGCCGGGCGCCGGGCTGGTCATCATCCCCAGCACATCCTCGGCATAGCGCTGCCAGGCGTCCAGATTTTCGATCTGAGCGACGAAATAGCTCAGTGCACGGATATCGGTCATGGGTTCAACTCCTCATCGCCTTCGTTGGGCTTGGGGGGATTGTCCTGCCGATATGCGGGGGGCTCATCGTCCGTTGAGACTAACAACGGCAAGGCTCGCGGCCTTGCCGGACGGGGCTTCGTGGCGCTAAGTCCGGTGCGGCGAACGCCTGTGCGCGCGCTCGATTGCCCGGGCTCACCGGCAACCGGACAGGCCGCGCGAGCAGGCAAAAAAAACCGTCTCGGCCTAAGCGCATGAGACGGTCAAAGAGAGCACAGCACACTGTCTTACATGTAGAGAATGACCAGATCGTTAATCACCGCAGGCCGCTCCTGTCCCACCACGTGCACGTTGAATTCAAGAGTCAGCTGGGTGCCGCGCTTGTTGCGCTCGACAGCCTTGACCCGGCAGCGCGAGTGGACCAGCGATCCGGCCGGCACTGGCGAGGGGAAGCGCAGGCGGTCGGAACCGTAGTTGACCATGTTGGTAAAACCGGTGATCTCGAACGGCAGTGGCACCTGCATGCGCGACATGATCACCTGCACCAGCGCGCCGTGGGCGATGGTGCCGCCGAAGGGGCCTTCCTTGCGGGCCCGCTCCGGGTCGGTATGGATCCAGTAGTCGTCGCCCGACAGCTCCGCAAACGCATCGATCAGCGCCTGGTCGACCAGCACCTGGTTGCTCCAGTCGGTGAACGCGTCCGAGACCAGCGCCTGCAACGCCTGCTCGTCGCCGACGTCGATCTGCTGGCGTGGCGGGCGGTTATCGGCTTTCGCCGGCGCCGGCGCTCGCACCACCTCGTCGATGAAGTCCAGTGCGACGTCGGTTCCGGTGTAGCGCAGCAGCACGGTGCCGTCTTCTTTCACCTGGGCCCGCACCGGCTTGACCGGCATGCCGATCTCGATCGCCTCCGGCGCCAGGCCCACCAGCGTGGTGTTGATCCGCACGCCCTGCTCCAGCTCGACCACTGCGAGGATCTGCGCGTCCGGCCCGGCGAACTCCGGCAGCGTGGGGATGCGCGCCACGGTGTAGGTGTAGAGCGTGCCGCGCCCACTGACCTCTTTCCAGTTCAGGTCGTGGGCCAGGCAGTGGGCACAGTGCCGACGCGGGTAGAAGTTCCAGGCCTGGCAGGCGTTGCATTGCTGCAGCTGAATGCGACCTTCCTTCAGCCCGTTCCAGAACGGCGCGGAAATCTCGGTCATCACCGGCATGGGTTTGTTCGACATGATCAGGCTCCCTGGAGAATCAATGCGCCCTGCTCGCTCATGACACCGCCGGTGCCGGTCACGAACACGTTGTCGCAGGTCTTCAGCTGGCGATCCCCGGCGCGGCCGGCGATCTGGTGAAAGGCCTCGATGACCTGCGACATGCCACCCGCCGCGCCAGCCTGGCCGAAGCTGAGCTGGCCGCCGTGGGTGTTCATCGGGAAGCTGCCGCGCCAGGTGAGGTCGTTCTCGCGGATGAAGCGCATGCCCTCGCCTTTCGGACAGAAGCCGGCGTCCTCCAGGCTGAGCAAAACGGTGATGGTGTAGCAGTCGTAGATTTGCGCGGCATGCATGTCCGCAGGTTTCAGCCCGGCCATGGCAAAGGCGCTGCGCGCCGCCGGGCCGACCGGCGTTTCGGTCATGTCCGGCGAGTAGCTCGGCGACTTGTATCCCAGCCGCTCGCCGAAACCGGTGACCACCGCGCCGCGGTTGCGCGCCCTGGCCATCAATTCTTTCGAGGCGACAATGACAGCGGCCCCGCCAGCCACCGGCATGACGATCTCCAGCACCCGTAGCGGGTCGGCAACCATGCGACTGTTAAGCACGTCGTCGATGGTCAGCGGCTGGCCGCAGAAGATCGCCTCCGGGTTGGCCTGGGCGTTGGTGCGTTGGTCCACGGCGATCTTCGCCATAGCGACCGGGTCATAGCCGTAACGCGCCGCATAGCGCTGGGCGATCATCGCGTAGCCGGTGTTCTGCCCCATGTGCCCGTAAGGCAGGTCGAACTCCGCCTCGGGCGCACCGTAGTTGGTGCTGTGGCCGCCGAAGCGCATCGCGCGCATCATCGCGGTCGGGTCCTCGTCCGGCCCCATCGGCGCCATCCGCGCCGGCAGCACACAGAGCACCGCCTGGCACAGGCCCAGCTCGATGGCGGCTGCCGCGCGCCAGACCATACCCATGCCGGTGCAGCCGCCGAGGTCGACGACTTCGGCGAAATTCACCGCCAGCCCGAGGTATTCGGCCGCCATCGCCGGCACAAACACCGACGCCTCGTGAAAGTGCGGGCCGTTGATGACCAGCCCGTCGAGGTCCTCGGCCTTGAGGCCGGCATCGTCGAGCGCGCGAGCGGCCAGGTCGGCCACCTGCTCCAGGTGGAACATGCGCGGCGCCGTTGCGTACTTCTCCGGCTTGTACTGCGCGGCGCCTACGATGGCCGCCTGCCCTTTGAGTCCCATGCTTCGCTACCTCGTCTCGAACGCCCGGTGAGCTTCTAGCGCGGCCAGGCTGGCCGTGCGGTTGCTGTTGTCCGTGGTTCAAAGGTGCCAGCCGGGGCGCGGACCAGCATCGTCCATAAGGCCTAGGGCTGCAGATGAGCGGCTACGCCATACGGACGAGGTTAGCCACCCGGCGCGGGCCGATCATGGCTTTTTCCCAGCCAAACAAGGACGCTGCCATGTCACCTCGATCACTGCCCCGGCTATTGCCTCTCGCACTGGCGATCTATGCCTCGTGCGTGCTGGCGGCTCCCCTGCCCGACCAGGCCTGGCCGCAACACGGGCTGGATGCCGCCGAGACGCGCTTTTCTCCATTGGCGCAGATCGACCGGTCGAACGTCAGCCGGCTCGGCCTGGCGTGGCAGTTCCGCTTCGATCGCCCGCGCGGCGTGCAGGCGACACCGCTGATGGTCGGCGAGACGATCTACGTCAGCGGCCCCTGGGGTGTGGTCTACGCGCTGGATGCCCGCAATGGCGAACTGCGCTGGCAGCACGACCCGTTGGTGCCGGCGCACAAGGCGGCCGTGGCCTGCTGCGACGTGGTCAACCGGGGCGTCGCGGTGGCCCATGAACGGGTCTTCGTCGGCACCCTCGACGGGCGCCTGCAGGCACTGGATGCACACAGCGGCGAGCTGCTCTGGTCGACACAGACCACGCCGCCGGAGCGCCCCTACACCATTACCGGCGCACCCCGCGTGGTCGGCGATCTGGTGATGATCGGCAATGGCGGCGCCGAGTACGGCGTGCGCGGTTATCTCTCGGCCTACGATGCCGGGAGCGGCGAGCTGCGCTGGCGTTTCTACACCGTGCCGGGCAACCCGGCCGAAGGCGCCGACGGTGGGGTCTCCGACGAGCCATTGAAGAACATTGCGCTGCCGACCTGGACGGGCCAGTGGTGGCTGCTCGGCGGCGGCGGCACGGTGTGGGACTCGATGGCCTACGACCCGGAACTCGACCTGCTCTACTTCGGCGTCGGCAACGGCTCGCCGCACGACCGTGACCTGCGCAGCCCCGAGGGCGGTGACAACCTGTTCCTCTCTTCCATCGTCGCGGTACATGCGAAAACCGGCGAGTACGCCTGGCACTACCAGACCACGCCTGGCGACAGCTGGGACTACACCGCCACGCAGCACATGATCCTCGCCGAGTTGCGCCTCGATGGGCGGCAGCGCAAGGTGCTGATGCAGGCGCCAAAGAACGGCTTCTTCTATGTGCTCGACCGCGAGACCGGCGAGCTGCTGAGCGCGGCCAATTACGTGCCCACAAGCTGGGCCAGCCATGTGGACCTGGCCAGCGGCCGTCCCGTCGAAGTGCCGGGCGCGCGCTACCCTGCCGACCAGCCTGCGGCCGTCACGCCGTCGCAGATCGGCGGGCACAACTGGCAGCCGATGGCCTGGAATCCGCTCACCGGGCTGGTCTACATCCCGGCGCAGGAAAGCCAGGCGTATATGGTCAAGGCCCAGCCATTTCGCATCGAACCCGGGCGCTGGAACACGGGTATCCAAGACCATCCCCTACCGACCGATGCCCAGAGCCTGGCGCAGGCGCGCCAGAGCATGCGTGGCCATCTGCTGGCCTGGGACCCGATCCGCCAGCGCGAGGCCTGGCGTAGCCAGCAACCGGGGATGTGGAACGGTGGCGTGCTGACCACCGCCGGCCGCCTGGTGTTTCAGGGCCAGGGTGGCGGCGGCCTGCACGCCTACGATGCCGAGAGTGGGAAACGGCTGTGGCAGAGCGACACCTGGCTCGACATCCTCGGCGGGCCGATCAGTTATCGCCTCGACGGCGAGCAGTACATCGCCGCCGCCGCGGGCTTCGGCAGTTCGATGCACCTGTCGGCCAGCGCCTTGTTGCCGCGCCAGGGCCTGGCGGCCAACGGCGGCGTGTTCGTCTGGAAGCTCGACGGCAAGGCACAACTGCCCGAGCCGCAGGCACGACCGCCGATGCCGCCGCTGCCCGCTGGCACCGCCGATCCCGCTACGCTGCAACAGGGCGCGCAGCTCTACACGCGCTACTGCATGGTCTGCCATGGCGCGGCTGCGGTCGCCGGCGCGGGCATTCCGGACCTGCGCCACTCGGCCTACCTGCAGAGCGCCGAGGCCTTCCGCCGTCCGCCGCTCGAAGGGCTACTCGAGGCGCGCGGCATGCCCTCCTTTGCCGGAAGCCTGGATCAAGCAGCGGTCGAGTCGATTCGCGCCTATGTCATCCAGAGCGCACGGGACACCGCCAGATAACCCGCTGGTGCAACGAAAAAACCCGGCCAAGGCCGGGTTTCTTATGGCTGACTACTTCTAGAACGCGTACTTGGCCGCCAGGGTGACGTAATCCCGATCGGCCAGCTTGCGGCGAATGGGGTCCGGCTCGCCGAGGAAGGCGTTGTAGGCGAGCGCCACCTCGAAGTTGCCCAGCCGGCGGAACGTTGTGCCGAGGCTCAGGCGCATGTCGCCCTTGGCACCCTGGATCGCGCCCTGCAGCGGAGTCGCCCCTTCGGCCACGTGGGAGAAACGCACCGGCACGATCATGTCCCAACCGTTGGCAACGCCCGGGTAGCTCAGCTCCACACCGAGCTGATAGGCCGTGGCGGTCTTGCTCTGCCAGGCGCTCGCGGTGCGATAGGTGAAGTCGTCGCTGCCGCTCTGCGGGTGATCGTCAACGCTGTCGGCACGCACATGGACGATTTCGCCGGTGAGCGTGGTCTGGCTGGCCCACGGCCGGTCGCCGAGGATGTGGATGAACGACAACTGCATCTGCTGGCCGCTGCCGCGGGTGTGCTGCGGCGCGCCCTGCGGGCTGAGCACGTTGACCGGGGCGCCATCGCGATAGCTCCACTCGCCGCTGACCTGGGTATCGCCCAGACGCGTGGAGAAGCTCAGGCCGGTCAGCTTGATGTCTTCGTAGTAGTTGATGCGGTACTCGGTGGGCAGCTGCAGCATGAAGCCGGGTGCGACTTCGACCATGCCGTTGGTGGTGGTGATGCCGGCCGGGCTCTTGTCGTGGTAGCGGATGTGGAAGGCCGACAGCTCCCAGTCGAAGTTCGGCCGGTAGCGCACCTGCACACCCCACTGGCCGCTGTCGCTGGGCTCGTCGGTACCGGCGTAGAGCACGCGCTGGTTGAAGGTCCCCATCGGTCCCAGGGGAATGGCGACGTTGAGGAAGTCGCGCCCCGGGCCGATGATGTCGGAGGTCGACAGGTAACTGCCCACCGGCGGCAGCTCGGTGCCCTTCCACTCGTACTGCACGTAGCCGCCAAGGCTGAATTGCGGGTTGATGTTCCACAGCGCCGAGACCTGGCCGACCGGCAGGATGATTTCCTTGACCTCCACCCCGGGCAGCGAACCCTTGACCGCGTCGGCGGGCGACTGGGCGCCTGAAACGCCCGGGTAGTAGAGGCTTTCGCCCCAGGCGACCACATGCCGCCCGGCATTCACGTCGAGGCTCTGGCCGTTGTCGAAGCGCCAGCCGCTGAACACATAGGCGTCGAGGAAGCGCGCCCGCCCGCCACCGTAGTACTCGGTGCCGCTGGTGAATGCGTTGTAATCGCCGAACTTGTTTGCCCGCTCCGGTGCGTCATGGTCGTTCTTGCCGTGATAGGCGTCGTCGTAGAACGCGTTGGCGCGCACCACGGCGCCATAATTGTCCTTGCGCAGGATCATCTCGCCCAGCGCGCTGACGCGATGGGTCACCAGGCTGCCGCGATCGAAGTTGCGGTTGCCATCGTCGGCGTTGATGTCGCCGAGCAATGCATCATCCTGGCTATCGACGCGCATGCCGATGCCGTAAGAGGTAATCAGGCTCCAGTCCAGCGTGGCGCCGTTGTCGAGGAACACGGTGTCGCCCGCCAGGGCCGCCGGCGCCTGCGACGCCAGGCATACCGCCACGGCGAGCGTCGCGTGGCGGAACTGGCGCGTCTGATTGCCAGGAAACGCTTTCTTATTGTTGTTCACGGTGGATCTCCCGAGTGGTGGTCAAAGACCGTTAGGTACGTCCTGCAAAATTCCCGTCGTTCAGATGTGGATGTCGCCCGGCTGCTCCGGCCGCGCCAGGCCCGGATCGACCCGGCGGAAGCGCCAGACGCCTGCCTCCTGCTCACGCGTCAGCTCGCCCTCCTCGACCAGGTAATGCAGGTGGGCCAGCGTTTCGCCCAGCGACATCAGCAGGTCGAACGGTCCCTTGATGCGCGGAAACAGCAGCGGGCGGATCTCGGCCGCGGTCATCGCGCCCTCAAGCTCGGCCATGAGCGTGTCGAGGTGGTGCTCGTGATGCTTCTGCAGTTGGTAGAGGCGCTGGTGCAGGCCATGGAACGGCCGCTCGTGCGCCGGCAGCACCAGCGCCTCATCGGGCAGCGCGCGCAGGCGGCGCAGCGAATCCAGCCAGTCGCCCAGGGGGTTGGCATAGGGCTCGTTGGCACCGACCAGAACGCTGGAGGTGATGCGCGGCAAAACCTGATCGCCAGCGATCAGCAACTGGTCCTCCTTGCTCAACAGGCAGGCGTGCTCGGGCGAATGGCCTGCGCCGATCACCACTTGCCAATGGCGGCCACCGATCTTCAGCCAACCGCCGTCGCGCAAGCGGCGATAGCTGCGTGGCAGACCGCCGTCGAAGCGCATGCCCTCGATGGTGGGGACCAGCGAGGCGATCTGTTCCTCGTCCAATCCGGCGCGGCGATAGAAGTCGTGAAACTCCCAGCCCGGCTCGCGCCCGTCCGGCGCGACGTAAAGCGCCTGGTACTCGCCGCGGGTCATGTACAGCGGGCAGCGGAAGCGCTCGGTCAGCCAGGCCGCCAGGCCGCTGTGATCGAAGTGGAAGTGGGTGCAGATCACCGCCAGCACCGGCCGGCTGTCCATGTCCTCGACGAATACCCGTTCCCAGACCTCGCGGCTGCGCGGCACGGCCAGACCGGTGTCGACCACCACCCAGCCCTCCGCGTGGCGAAGCAGGTAGAGGTTGATGTGGTCCAGCCCGAACGGCAGCGGCATGCGCAGCCAGAGCACGCCGTCGGCGACCTCCTGCACCTCACCGGCGGCCGGCGGCTGCGGCCAGGGGAAGCGCAGGCCGTCACGCAGTTCGTCGTCCCGCGTTGGCGCGTTCATCGGCCGGACTCGCTGGCGAATGGCGCGAGGCCGTTGGCCGCCAGCAGCTGCGCGCTGTACGGCCGGTAGCTGCCGGAGGCCTCGTCACGGATGTACAGCGGGTCGTCGAACTGCTGCGGGTCGTAGCCCTGGCGCTGCAGGTCGACCTTGCGCAGCTTGAAGGTGCTGGTCATGTCCGCGCTGGCGCAGACCCGTACGAACACCGGCGCGGCATAACGCGGTACGCGCGCGGCGGCCAGCTGGTAGAAGGCTTCCGGGTCGAAGACATGGCCTGGCTGCATCAGCAGCGCCGCCATGCCGGCGCGCCCCTCGTGCCCCGGCACCCGTACGCCGTAGACGTTGATCAGCTCCAGGCCCTGGTAATCACCGAGCGCGTCGGCGACCTCCTGGGTGGAGACGTTCTCGCTTTTCCAGCGGAAAGTGTCGCCGATGCGGTCGACGAAGTAGCAGTAGCCCTCCTCGTCGTAGCGCAGCAGATCGCCCGAGCTCCACCAAGCGTCGCCCTGCTGGAACACGTCACGCAGGATCTTGCTTTCGGTCGCTTTCGGGCAGGTGTAGCCTTCGAAACGGCCGCCGCCGATCTCCGGATGGTCGACGATAAAGGCCACCGCTTCGCCAACCTCACCCGGCTGACAGGGAATGCAGAAGCCTTGTTCGTCGCGCAGATGGCAGCCGTTCTCGCTGTCGTAGCGAATCAGCCGAACGTTGGTCTTTTCCCAGTACGGCACCCGCCCGCAGGAGCCCAGGTGATTGTCGAGGTTGATGATGGCGCAGTTGGCTTCGGTCGAGCCCCAGCCCTCGAACACCGGCAGGTCGCCGAAGCGTTCGATCCAGCGCTGCCAGGTTTCCGGGGTCAACCCGGCGCCGAGCATGCAGCGCAGGCTGTGCTGCCGATCGTCCGGCTGCGGCGGGCGGTTGAGCAGGTAGCGGCAGATCTCGCCGATGTACTGGAAGACGCTCACCTGATAGTTGCGCACGTCGTTCCAGAACTCGCTGGCGCTGAACTTGCGCCGTACCACGATAGCGGCACCGGCCTTCAGCGCGGTGGAGGTGACCGAGGTCGCCGCGGCGCCGTGATACAGCGGCAGGCAGCAGTAGAAGACGTCGTCCGGCGTCGCGTCGAGCGTCACCTGCATCACGTCGCCCGAGCTCAGCCAGCGCATGTGGCTATAACGCGCGGCCTTCGGCAGCCCCGTGGTGCCGGAGGTGAAGATCAGCAGCATGGTTTCTTCGGCACGGATGCCGGCCCGCCAGGCCGGGTCCACCGCCGCAGTGCCGGTGCCGGCAACTGCTTCGGCGAAGTCGCGATCGGCCAGGCGCAGCAACGGTTCGGCCGCCGGGTTTTCCTCGTCACGCACCAACAGCAGCGGATAGCGCGCGGCCTCCGGGGTGTCGGCGAACGGCTGCAGGCATTCCTCGCCGACCACCACTGCCTTGGCCGCGGTGCTCTGCAGGGCATGCAGCAGCGGCGTGCCGGTCGCATGATGGTTGATCAGCGCCGCGACCACGCCGAGCTTGGCCATGCCGAACCAGGCGAAGAAGAACTCCGGACGGTTCTCCATCGCCAGCGCGCAAACGTCGCCGCGCTTGAGGCCCTTGTGGCGTAGCGCGTGGGCGAACACGCTGGCCCGTGCGTCGACCTCGGCGTAGCTGTAGCGGCGGCCCTTGTAGATCAGGAAATCGCGCGCGCCGAAGGTTGCCGCCTGGGTCTCCAGGCGGTCGGCCAGGGTGTAGAGGTCCTTGGGCTTGATCGCGCCGGCCGCAGCCGAACGCCGGTCGAGGATCTGCTGGGTCTGTTCTCGGGGAACCACGGCGGATCGCAGGTCTTGTTCTTGTCTGTGTGCCATACCGGTGGTGCTCATGAGTTACTCCAGGGCTGGTTCGCCGGCCCGGCTCGGGTAGTCGCTGTAGCCGGCGGGACCGGGTGAATAGAGGGTGTGCCGGTCGAAGCGGGCCAACGCATGGCCCTCGCGCAAGCGCTCCACCAGGTCGGGGTTGGCGATGTAATGACGGGCGAACGACACCGCTTCGGCGGCGCCGCTGCTGATGTGTGCGGCGGCGCTCGGGCCGTCGAAGCCGTCGTTCGCAATCAGCGCACCGGCAAAGCCCTGCCGGGCGATGGCGAAGGCATCCAGGCCCTGTACCGGCGAGCGCATGATGTGCAGGTAGGCCAGGCCCATGCCGTCGATACCGGCCAGCAACGCCTTGAGGGTCGCTTCGGGATCGAGGTCTTCGACGTCGTTGTACGGGTTGCCCGGGCACAGCCGCAGGCCGACGCGCCCGGCGCCGATGGCCTCGGCCATTGTCTGCAGGACTTCCAGGGTGAAGCGGATTCGGTTGGCCAAAGGGCCGCCGTAGCGGTCGTCGCGCAGGTTGCTGTTGGTGGCGATGAACTGCATTGGCAGGTAGCCGCTGGTGCCATGCAGTTCGACGCCATCGAAGCCGGCTGCGCGGGCATTGAGTGCGGCCCGGCGGTAATCGCTGATCACGCCGGCAATCTCGTCCAGGCTCAGCGCGTGAGGCAGGTCGGTGTCGGCCATGCCCTCGCTGTCGGTGAACAGCTGCGTCCTGGCGGCGACCGCCGAGGGCGCGACGCTACGGGTGCCGGCCGGCTTGTTGGCCCGCGCGGCGACCCGGCCGCAATGCATCAACTGCAGGACGATTTGTCCGCCACGCGCATGCACCGCATCGGTGACCTCGCGCCAGGCCCGGATCTGCGCCTCGCTGTAGATGCCCGGTGTGCGGCAGTAGCCGATGCCGTCGGCCGAGGGCGAGGTACCTTCGGCAACGATCAATCCGGCACTGGCACGCTGGGCGTAGTACTCCACCATTTCGGCGGTTGGCACGTGGTCGCTGCTGGCCCGGCTGCGGGTCATCGGCGCCATGACGACACGGTTGGCGAGCGCCAGCTCACCGAAGCGCGCCGGTTGGAAAAGTGCGTTCATGGGCAGGTCCTCTCAGCGCACGCGAATGCGTGGTGCCGGCGTGTCGCCGCGCATGTGGCGGAGGAAGCCATCCAGTGGTGCCGGCGCAGCGACTTCGGGCAGGCCCTCGCGCATCGGCGGGTTGGCCCAGAAGGCTTTCCACGAGGGGAACAGGTCGTGAAAGGTGCCCGGATAGGGCTCGCGACCGGGCCAGCGCATCTTCATGTCGCCGATCGGCGGCTTGTTCAGGTCGGTCGCGTACCAGTAGCAGGGCAGCCGGCGGCGGAAGTACCACTGGCCGTCGATGCGCTGGTAGTCGTCCCAATAGAGCATCTGCATGATCACCCACTCGGCACCGGCTTCATGCTCGTTCTTCGAGTACACGACGCCGATTGCATGGTCGGCGTCGACGAACTCGATGACGTGCTGGCCGAGGTGGTGCGAAGTCCCGGTGAACTGGTGGCGCAGGGTGTCGTCGACCCACGCCTTGAGGTGCGCGCGGCCTACCTGGTCGCGGCCGACGCGGATGTCCGGCGCGAACAGATTGACGTGAGCGTCGAGGTCGCGCATGTCCAGCGACAGGGAATACCTGGCCGCCAGTTGCCGGATCGCCTCGGTCGACTCCAGCCGGTCGAGGCGCTGCAGGAGTGCTTGCTGGTCCATGGGTTCATCTCCCGGTCGGGTCGGTTGCACGGAACGGCCTCATTCGAGAACCGTGTAGAGGTCCGAACTGCGCCCACCGTCGACGGGCAGGCTGGCGCCGGTGATGTAGGAGGATTCGTCCGAGGCGAGAAACAGCACGGCGTTGGCCAGCTCTTCCGGGCGCGCGACGCGGCGCATCGGAATCAGCTTTTCGGTGTTGGTCCGGGTCTGCTCGTCGGAGAGCATTCCTGCAGTCGAAGGCGTCGCCACCACGCCCGGCACCACGACGTTGCAGCGCACGCCGCTGGCCGCGCCTTCGGAGGCCACCGCGCGGCTGAAGTTGATCACCGCCGCCTTGGCCGCCGAGTAACCGGACATCCAGGCCGTGCCGAACAGGCCGCAGATCGAGGCGATGTTGACGATCGAGCCGCCGCCGCTGTCCTTCATCAGGCGCATGGCAGTGCGGGTGCCCCAGAAGGTGCCGTCGACCGTAGTGGTGAAGTTCGCGTGCCAGTCCTCGGTGGACATGCTGTCGACGCTGCCCCAGGTGAAGGCCATGGCGTTGTTGACCATCACATCGAGGCGCCCATGCTCGGCCGCGACCTGCTCGATGGCGCCTACGAAGGCGTGCTCGTCACTGACGTCGGCGACCTTGAACTGGGCCTTGCCGCCAGCCGCGCGGATGCTCTCGACGACCTCGGCCAGCGGCGCCTCGCGGCGGCCGCAGACGATCACCGTGGCGCCCTCCTCGGCCAGGCGCTTGGCCGTGGCTGCGCCGATACCCGAGCCACCGCCGGTGACGAATGCGATTTTTCCTGCCATGCGTGCTGTCATGTGCAACTCCTCAGATGAAGGCCATGCCGCCGTTGACGGCGACGTTCTGTCCGGTGATGAAGGTGGCGTCGTCGCTGGCGAGGAACGCCGCGACGCGGGCGATTTCCTCCGGCTGGCAGAGGCGTCCGAGCGGGATGGCCTTGACCATCGCGTCCATCCATTCGGAAGGGATACCGGCCATCATCGGCGTGTCGGTCGGGCCGGGTACCAGGGTGTTGACGCGGATGCCGCTGGCCGCCAGCTCGCGCGCTGTGCTGCGGGTCAGGCCCATGATCGCGGCCTTGCTCGCGCAGTAATGACTCGGCCCTTCGCCGGTCATGGCCGCGGTGCTGGCCAGGTTGACGATCACGCCGGAGCCGGCCTGGCTCATCAGGCGCGCGGCTTCACGGCTGCACAGGAAGGCGCCGGTGAGGTTCACACCGATCACGCGATTCCAGTTTTCCAGCGGGGTGTCGAGAAAGGCGTCGTGCGAGCCGATACCGGCATTGTTGACGAGGATGTCCAGCCGGCCCGATTCGGCGGCGATGCGCGCGAAGGCGTCAAGAACCGACTGCTCGTCGGCCACGTTGCAGTGCTGCACGCGGCCACGCTCGGCCAGGCCGGCCACCGTTTCTTCCAGCGCCTGGACGTTGATATCCGCCGCGTAGACGGTCGCGCCCTGCTCGGCGAAGTGCCGCACGATGGCGCGCCCCATGCCCTGCGCGGCGCCGGTCACCAGCGCGATCTTGCCTTCGAGTTTCATACCTGCTCCTCCTGTCAAAGGCCGTCGGCGTGGAGCCGGTCAAGCCCATTGCGTTGGAGCGGATGATTCATGCCGCAGAACTGTCGAACATCGTCCGTTGAGACTAACGAGTCATTTGCCGGACGCAGCGGCCCCGCGACTGGTCTGAACGGACGATGCCCGCGCGCGAAGCCTTGAACATCCTGTCCCGGTCCCTACAAGAACAAGACAGGAACGCCTACCGTGAGCAGCTCTCCGCAAGTCACCTGGCGTAGCCATTACGCCCTCTGCGTACTGGCCGTCATCTACGTCTGCAATTACATCGACCGCTACCTGGTCTCCATCCTCATCGAGCCGATCAAGCTCGAGTTCGGGGTTTCCGACACGGCGATCGGGCTGCTTACCGGGGTGGCGTTCGCGCTGTTCTACACGGTGTTCGGCTTGCCCATGGGACGGCTCGCCGACCGCATCGGACGCAAGCCGGTAGTGGCGCTGTCGTGCATCGCCTGGAGCCTGATGACCATGCTCTGTGGCGTGGCGACCAGCTTCGGCATGCTGCTGGCCTTCCGCATCCTGGTCGCCGTGGGCGAAGCCGGCGGCTCGGCGCCCTCGGTGGCGATGGTCTCGGACCTGTATCCGGCGCGCCTGCGCTCGCGAGCATTGTCGATCTTCATGATGGGCCCGCCGATCGGCATCGCGCTGGGCCTCGGCGCCGGCGGCTGGATCGCCGAGCATTACGGCTGGCGTTCCGCGTTCATCGTGATCGGCGCACCGGGCATCCTCATCGGCCTGCTGCTGGCCTTCACCGTCAGGGCACCACGCCCGGCCGGGCTGGCCTCGCCACAGGCACGCCAGGAGAGCTTCATGATGACGCTGCGCAGCATGCTCGGCGTCTCGTCGTACCGGCTGATTCTGGTCGCTGGCAGCCTGGCCGCCGTGGCGGGCAATGCCATCGGCACCTGGAACCCGAGTTTTCTCATCCGCTCGCACGGCCTGGGCATCCAGGAAGCGGGCTTTCTCATCGGTATCGTCGGCGGGCTGTGCGCCGCCATCGGCACCCTGACCTGTGGCTTTGTCACCGACCGACTGGCGGCCCGCGATTCCGGCTGGCAGGTCGGTGTCGCGGCGCTAGGCACGTTGATTAGCGTGCCACTGGGCCTGCTGTTCTTCCTCTGGCCGAACGGCGTTGCCTTTCACATTGCCGGTAACAGCGTACCGACCGCGTTCCTCTTCTACATGGGCTTCGCCTTCTTCGCGACCTGGTGGGCGACCCCCTGCTTCGGCGCCATGAGCGGGTTGTTTCCACCCGCGAAAGTCGCCCAGGCCACTGCGCTGTTCCTGATGGGAGTCACGCTGGTCGGAGTCGGATTGGGTCCGCTGGTGGTCGGCGGGCTGAGCGATATTTTCCGCGCCATGATCGGCGATCAGGCCCTGCGCTACGCCATGGCTAGCACCATCGCCCTGCTGCTTGTTCCCGTGATCTGCCTGTCTCTCGCGGTGCCTCGCTATCGCCGCCAGACCTTGGACACGCCCGCAGATCACACAGCCAAAGCCGACGCCGTAACCGCCTGACACAAGGAATTCCGCGATGACCGACCAAAGCCATGACCTGCCCCTGCCCACCGGCAAGTACGTCACCCTCAACACCGGCCTGACCCTGCACTACCTGGACATCGGCGAAGGCCCGATCGTGGTCTGGCTGCACGGCAGCGGCCCGGGCGCCAGCGGCTACAGCAACTTCAAGGGCAACTACCCGGTGTTCGAGCAGGCCGGCTATCGCAACATCATCGTCGACCTGCCCGGCTTCGGCCGATCCGACAAACCCGCCGACGCGCAATACAACCTCGACTTCTTCGTCCGCCACCTGAATGCGCTGCTTGAAGCGCTGGACATCGAGCGCTGCACCCTGCTCGGCAATTCGCTCGGCGGCGCGATTGCACTCGGCACCGCGCTGGCCCACCCGCAGCGCGCCGAAAAGCTGATCCTCATGGCGCCGGGCGGCGTCGAGGAGCGCGAGACCTACTTCCAGATGCAGGGTATCCAGCGCATGGTCCAAACCTACGCCGCCGGGCCCATGGGCATCGAGCAGATGCGCCATGTGATGGAGCTGCAGGTGTTCGTCCCCGCCAACCTGCCCGACTCGATACTGGCCGAGCGCGTGGCGGTGGCCGTGACCCAGCCGGCCAACCTGTTCAGCACCATGATGGTGCCGAACATGACCGAGCGGCTCGGCGAGCTGACCTGCCCGATCTTCGGTTTCTGGGGCAGCGACGACCTGTTCAACCCGCCGAGCGGCGTATTCAAGATCCTCAAACACGCGCGTAACGCCCGCTTCACCCTGCTCAACCGCTGCGGTCATTGGGTCCAGGTCGAGCATCCCGAGCTGTTCAACCGCCAGTGCCTCGAATTCCTCCAGGAAGCCTGAAGGCCGGTCGCCCCGCCCCATCGCAAGGAACGAAACATGCCCGACTATTCGCACCTGCTCTCGCCCGGCCGCCTGGGCAAGCTCGCGCTGCGCAACCGCATCGTCATGGCGCCGATGGGGTCGAACTTCGCCGAGGAAACCGGCCATTGCGGCGAACGCATCCAGGCCTACTACGAAGCTCGCGCCGCCGGTGGTGCGGGCCTGCTGATCATGGGCGTGTGCGCCGTGGCCTATCCGGCCGGTACCGCCGAGCCCTGGCAGGTCGGCGTCTCGCGTGATGATTTCATCCCCGGTCTGGCGCAGCTGGCCGAGCGCGTCCACAAGCACGGCGCGAAGATTGCCATGCAGCTGCAGCACGCCGGCAAGGTCTCGGTGCGCGACATGGCCGCCGGCCGCGAACTCTGGGTGCCGTCGATGCCCAGCCGGGTGAACAGCGACATCATGGCCGCGCTGACCGCCGAAGAGCTGGAGAACTTCGTCAGCTCCGCGCGCGGAATCGGCGGCGGCCCGCGCATCCGCGTGATGGACCGCGACGACATTGCGCAGATGGTCGAGTGGTTCGCCGCCGCCGCCGTACGCGCCCAGCAGGCCGGGTTCGATGGCGTGGAAATCCACGCCGCGCACAACTACATCATTGCCGGCTTTCTCTCGCCGTATCACAACCGGCGCGACGACGAGTACGGCGGCAGCCTGGAAAACCGCAGCCGCCTTCTTCGTGAAGTGCTGGCCGAAACCCGTCGCCGGGTGGGCGACGACTTCGGCGTCTGGCTGCGTCTCGATGCCTACGAGCTGCATACGCCCGGAGGCATCACCCTCGAAGAAACCTGCGAGGTCGCGCGCATGGCCGAGCGCCACGGCGCCGATGCCGTGTCGGTTTCGGCCTACGCGCAGGTCACCACCGGCACCGCCTTTACCGATGCGCCGCTGGTGCACAAGCCTGCCGCTTACCTGGATTGGGCTGCCGAGGTGCGCAAGGCGGTCAAGGTCCCCGTGATTGCCGTAGGCCGCCTGGAGCCCGACGTCGCCGACCGCGCCATCGGCGACGGCAAGTGCGAGTTCGTCGCCATGGCGCGCAAGCTGCTGGCCGACCCGGAATTGCCGAACAAGCTGGCCGCCGGCGACCCCGGCAGCATTCGCCCGTGCATCTACTGCTACACCTGCGTGAGCCAGATCTTCATCAATCGGCGGGTCAAGTGCGCGGTCAACGCCTTTACCGGCCACGAGCACGAGGCGGTCATCATGCCCGCCGCCGAGCCGCGACACATCGCCGTGGTCGGCGGTGGCCCGGCCGGGCTCGAGGCCGCGCGGATCGCCAGCCTGCGGGGACACAAGGTGACCCTACTCGAGCGCAGCGAACGGCTCGGCGGCACCCTGTTCTTCGCCGCCCTCGCCTACCACGAGAACGGCCGTCTGCTGGACAACCTGGTGCATCAGGTGCGCAGCCTGCCCATCGACGTGCGCCTTGGCACCGCCGCCACTCCGGAGCTGCTGAAATCGCTGGGCGTGGACGAAGTGCTGGTCGCCAGCGGTGCTCGCCGCTCCGCTCCGGCCATTCCCGGCGCCGAACTCAAGCATGTCTGGAGTGGCGACGAGCTGCGCCGGCTGATGACCGGCGACCGCGCCGAGGAAATCGCCAGGCAGAAGCTCTCGCTGACCCAACGCACCCTGATGAAAGCCGGCAGCCTCACCGGCGCCACGGACAGCACTGAAGCTATTCAATCGTTGTCGCGGCTGTGGATGCCGCTGGGCAAACGCATTGTCATCATCGGCGGCGGGCTGGTCGGGCTGGAGCTGGCGGAATTTCTCATCGAACGCGGGCGCCACGTCGTCGTGCTCGAGCCCGGCCCGCACCTGGGCCGCGAACTGGCGATCGTTCGCCGCTGGCGCGTACTCGACAACCTGCGCAGCCATGACGTGCCGCTCATCACCGGCGTCAGCGTCACCCGCATCGACGCCGGTGGCGTGGACTACCGCGACAGCAACGGCGACGCCCAGCGCCTGCCGGCCGACTCCGTCGTCATGGCCATGGGCGCCGAACCCGACGATAGCCTCGCCACCCAGCTCGAAGTCGCCGGCCTCTCGGTACAACGAATCGGCGACTGCGGCGAGCTCGGTTATATCGATGGCGCGATACACAGCGCGGCGGAGGTGGCGTTGAGGGTTTGAGGTAGGTGGATGAAAAAGAAAGCCCCGGCACGTTTGCCGGGGCTTTTTGTATGTAGCGCGAGGTGGTTGCAGCTGCTTTTTGCGGGTAACGGCGCTTGGCGGGTTTCGCCGATCGCCATCGGCGCTAACCGGCGCCTGCCGATTCGAAGCAGCCCTTGGTAAAGGACCGCATCCGCGCGAAACCTGGAGTCCTGCGAAGCCGCCTAGCCGACCTATAACAGGCACCGGCTATAGGCGGGGCGTGGAAAAACGAGGCCGCTGATCACGAATATCAGCTGAGTGGCAGATGCAGGCTGACCAGAACATGGCCCAGTTCAAACGCTCGGTCTTGGATCTGTGGAGCAGAGCCATCGGTGCGTAGAGTTCTCACACCACCGGGCCGCGGCGGTTCTGCAGCGCAGACGGGCCTGTTGTCCTCAACCCGACCGTGAGAAGAATGAACATGAGCCAACGCCTCGACTACTTCAAACTTTCGCCGCAGGCCTCGAACAAGCTGGTGGAGCTGTCCATGCTGCTCTCCAGCAAGACGCCGTTTCTTGCCGATCTTGCCCACTTGATCACGCTGCGCGCCTCCCAGATGAACGGCTGCGCGTTCTGCGTAGACATGCATGTCAAGGAAGCCAAGATTCATGGCGAGCGCGAGCTACGCCTGCACCACGTTGCGGTCTGGCGCGAGTCGCCGCTGTTTTCCCCGCGCGAACGCGCGGCCTTGGAATGGACCGAGGCTCTGACCCAGCTCGCGCCGCACGGGGTGTCGGACGCGGTCTACAGCGCGGTACGTGAGCAATTCTCGGAGCAGGAAATCTCTGACCTGTCCTTTCTGGTGGTCGCGATCAACGGCTGGAATCGTCTGAATGTGGCGGTGCGCGCAGTCCCAGGCACAGCCGACAAGGCGTTCGGTCTGGACAAGTCCAATCTCGCCTAGCGCGCTAACACCTCTTGCCGATCACCGCCCGGGGCGGTCGGCTGGCTTGCGGGTTGATCGTTGGTGGTCGGCTCCGACTTAAACGGGCAGGCCCGTAGCCCAATAGCGCGGGCAACAACTCCCTACTTCCCTCGAGAGGATCATTCATGACGCGTCCCAATTGGTTCCAAGTCTCTGCCGAAGGTGCACGGGCGCTAGGCGAGCTCCACACGTACGCCACAAGCGGGACGAACCTGCCCGACCAACTGGTTCACCTGGTTTTTCTCCGAGTCTCTCAGCTGAACGGCTGTGCGCACTGCATCGATATTCACACGCGTGACCTTATCAAGGGCGGCATGACGGTCGACAAGCTCGTGTTGGTACCGGTATGGGAAGAGGCTTCCTATCTGTTCTCGGAGCAGGAGCGTGCAGCTTTGGCATGGGCTGAAGAGGTCACGCTCGTCAGCGAAACGCATGCATCCGACGAAGCCTATGCCGCAGCCTTGGCCACCTTTGGGGAAAAGGATCTTGTCGAACTCACGATTGTGATCGCGACCATGAACGCCTTGAACCGCATGGGCATCAGCTTTCGAATGAAGCCGCTCGCCAAGGCTTGAGTGAAGGTGGAAGGCTGATGCTGCTTGCTCGCCATGGCGGGCTAGCGTTCGTGACGTCCCGTATGGCCTGATTGACGTTAGTGGCGCCCTCGGCACGCCAGGCGGACCAACTCGCCCAGTCTTTCCGCTTGTTCAGGTTGCGTGCAGTTGGTGAAGCTGGCCAGTATCGCCGGCCCCTGGGGGGCACCAACCCACCAGGGCGACAGAGGTTGTACCGCCATTCCTTCTTGCAGCAGCTGTTCAGCCAAGCGTCGATCCGACGTTTCAGGCGGCAGCCGTAACACCAGATGCATGCCACCAGGAGCGGGCTCGACCCGCACGCAGCCCTGCAAGCCTCTCTCTAGCGCAGCCATGGTTTGCGCGCGGCGCTCACTGTACAGCCGTCGCATGCGCTGGATGTGCCGGGCGAAATGTCCGTCACTCATGAACTGGGCGAGAATGGCTTGGGTCATCGCTGGCGCCGCGGCGGCGAAAAGCGCGCGCCCGACTCGCTCGAATGTCGCGACCTGCTCTTGTGGTACTACGAGGTACGCCAGCCGGATGCCCGGATACAGCACCTTGCTGAAGGTGCCGGCATAGAGCACACGTCCGTGCCGGTCCAGGCTGGCGAGTGCTGGCAGCGGGCGACTGACATAGCGGTATTCGCCGTCGTAATCGTCCTCCACCACCCACGCACCACGCTGCGCAGCCCATTCGAGCAGGGCTTGCCGGCGTGGTAAGGACAACGTCATGGACAACGGGCTTTGATGCGCGGGCGTCACCACAGCCAAGCGCGCATCCCGATAGCGCTCAATGGCCAAGTCCACGTCCAGGCCATGCCTGTCTACCGCCACGGGTAGAGGCTCAATGCCGAACTGTCGCAGGACCTGACGAGCCGGCGGATAGCCTGGGTTTTCCACCCAAGCCCGATCACCCCGCGCGAGCAGTGCTTGCAGCACGAACATCAGGCTGTGCCGCCACCCCGTTGTGATGAACACCTGATGCGCGCCGCAATCGATGCCGCGCGCTACCTGCAGATAGGATGCTATCGCGCTGCGCAGCGCCGGTAGCCCGTGCGGCGCCGGGTAATCCATATCCAGGCTGCGCATGCTTCGCAGGTAACTCGCGCCGAGGCGCGCCCAAATCTTGCGCGGAAAGGCATCCAACGCGGGCACGCCCAACTGAAAGGGCAACAGCTGCGGCGGGCGCCACAGCATGTCCGGGTCACTTGCGATGGCGTTCACGTCGGCCACGGGAGGTCCCGCGGGGGCCGTGCTGCGGCGCAGATCGGGATTCACAATGGTCCCCGCCTGCCCCCGCGTCAGCAAATAACCTTCACCCACCAGTGTCGAATAGGCGAGTTCGACGGTGCCGCGGGCGACGCCGAGCTCCTTGGCCAACGCGCGAGCCGAAGGTATGCGGTCGCCAGGCGCAAGCGACCCACTGGCAATGGCTGCTCGCACCCGGTCGTAGAGCTGCCGGTAGAGCGGCGCGCTATCTGCCGTATTGGCGGCGGTGAGGGCATCTGAAAACGGATTGTTCATGGCCTAGCTGGAATGTCCGATCTTGGTTCAATGCAGTGTGGCAGCTCGGGCCTAGCATGGCTTCATGACCCACACCAATCATCAGCACCTGCCTAACCTATTGGACTTGGCCGATTCGGCGCTACGTCCCCTCGACGGTCTGGCGGACCTGCGCCTGGCTCATCCCTTGCTCTGCCATCGCCATCCGCATTTGGCAAACGCAGTGGACGCGATGGCGCGGATCGGGCGCCTGCAGGGGCAAGGGTATCGTTTGATCGGCGCGTTCGACGGTAATCGCCTGGCCGCCGTTGCCGGCTATCGCTTTCAGGAAAACCTGCTGTTTGGCCGGTTCCTCAGCCTAGAGGATCTGATAACGGCTGACACCCACCAAGGTGCTGACTGGAGTTGCCGACTCCTACTGGGACTTGAACGACTCGCCCGCGCCGAGGGCTACCTGTGCCTGGTCGTGGAGCACCACGGTGGCCAACCCGGCGCAGAAGGCCGTTACCGTCGCAGCGGACTCATCCCCTCATCGATTCGCTACAGCAAACCGCTGATTACTGACTGACAGGAGCCATCCGATGTGCCCTTCCAACACCCTAAGTGTGCTTCGCCTGATTGCCAGCCCACGCGGCGCCGAGTCCGAGAGCTTGCGCCTGTCTCATCAGGTACTCGACGGCATTGCACGCCAGTCAGGGGAGAGACCGCTTAGCGTGACGGACCTGGACTTGAATACGCTGGCCCACGTCGACGGCAGTTATGCGCGAGTACTTGCCGGCTCGGCAGATATGGACCCGTCCCAGCCGGCGAGCAGCCTTCAGCGCTCCGACAATTTGATCCACCAATTGGATAAGGCCGATGTGCTGGTCATCGCAACACCGATGCACAACTACGGTGTGCCTTCCGTCCTCAAAGCCTGGATCGATCACATCGTACGCATCCGGGTGACCTTCAACAGCACGCCGCAAGGCAAAGTCGGCCTGCTACGCGACCGCCCGGTTTATGGCGCGATCTCATCGGGCGGACTCATCACCGGGGATCGGGCGCGCCAACCCGACTTCCTGCGGCCGTATCTGAAAGCGGCGCTCGCGACGGTTGGGCTGAACCATCCACAGTTCTTTACGGTTGAAGGCACGGCTAGAGGCGACGTGGAGCTGGCAGCCGCGCGCCAAAAAGCAGAAGAACACGTGATCGAGTTCTTCTCCGCAAGGCCTCTGGGGCACGCGAACTCCGGCGCTCGATCCTTCAGCGTGATTCATTAATAGGCACAACGAATCGGCGACTCGACTATATCGACGGCGCGCTGCGCCGCGCGGCGGAAGTGGCGTTCAGGGTGTGAGGTGAGTGAACGAGGAATCGAGCCCCAATGAGTTTACGGGCTCTTTTGCTCTGTCGTAATCGAACACGACCTTTCCGCACTCTCCACTAATCCGCCTGTCAGCAGCTGATATCCATAAACAACTACCGCTCGCTCCTTAACCGTTCAAGCAGAGAGTGGGGCTGGATATTGGCTGCGCGAGGTCGGCAAGCAAATTGAAAAGTCGCTTACCCAGCAAGTGCCTGCGTTCGCTTACCCACTCCGGGATGCGTTCCAGACGGTAAAGATCGATATCGCTTGGCAGGCAATGGCTGTGCATAAACTCTGGCGCCAAGGTCTGCGCCCACTGCTCGAATGGCATGGCGTAGTAATGCTCTTGCTCTGCAGCACTTAGCGCCACGCCGAGGATCAACTTGTTGGCAAAGCCCTGCAGCACCGGCACCATTGCCTCGCTAACACCGGCGCGGCGCAGTTCATCCGGCAGGAAATGGCGGCTCTGCACCAGCGGTAGTGCACGTCGCTGCAGGTTGGGGAGATCGTCGGCATACAGCAGCGAGAGCAGCAACTCGGCCTGCGGCTGCTGGTCCAGCGTAGTGCCGCACCAGCGAGCCAACGCGTCTTGGCCGAAATCGATAGGCCGGCCCATGCCGCGAAAGGCCTCAGCAATCGCCTCCCAGGGAAAAGCCTCCTCGCTGCGCAGAGCGCGGCGCACGGCGTTGCGGTACACCTTGAAGGTGTTGTTCGTCTGCAGACCGAGCAGGCCTTGGAAGCCGATCAGGATGATCCAGCGGCGGATGCGCTGGCGATCCTCGGCGCTGAGCTGCAGCTCGCCCGGCTGCGGGTTGCTCTTGTGCACGTAATAGGCCACTAGCATCAGCACGTTGATGCCACTGAGGCGTTCGCCATAGAGGCCATGGTCGCGCAGGAAGCGCGCCGAGAAGCGCAGCACTTCCTTGACCCGCTCCCAGCTCTGCTCCAGCAGGCGGATGTTGCTGGGAATGAAGTTCTGCACCTTGATGGCGAAGTCGAGATCGTTGAGGAACAACGCAGTACGCAGAACGAACTCGCGGTTGATGGCACGCTTGGGGCTGAGGATGGCGGTGAGGTCGTCGATGAGGACTTCGGTTTCCTCACGGGCGTTGAATTGCTCCCAGCGCAGCGTGATCACCGACATCAGCAGGTCGCTGCGGCTCAGCGGCGAACCGCCGCTGTTGGCGCGGATGAAGATGTCCAACACGCGGTCGTAGGAAGCGCTGCACTCAGTGAAGTAGGCCAGCGCATTGTCGCGCCAGACGGCCTGCCAGAGCCGGCCGAGGTTGGCACGAGCGATGACGCGGCGGCTGTCGTCCAGGTTGAGGTTGGCATCCACCCAGTTGCGCAGCATCTGCTCCAGTTCGACCTCGCTCTTGGCGGCGAGGATCAGACCGACCTCGAACCACAGCTCGCCGGCCTTGTTCTGCGGGCGCTGGTCGTGGTCGAAGAAGGCGAAGCGGTAATGCTCGGCAATCGGGCTGACGTCGTCGTCCTCGCCTTCCTCCTCGACTTCCGGAGACTGGGCCAGGTCGATGAACAGGATCTTCTCGTCCCAGGCATCATCCGATTTCTTGCGCTTGTGCTTCTGCTTGACGGTGTAGGAGCCCTTGAGGCCGATGAGCAGCGAGGTCAGGCGCTGCTGGCCGTCGAGCACCAGGGTAACCGGCTGGCCGGGCTGCAGCTCGGCCTTGTCGTTGTGAATCGAGCCATGACGGAAGTCGCTGATGAAGCTGTAGATCTCCCAGTCGTCCTGGCTGCCCTCGGGCAGATCCCAGAACATCAGCGCGCCAATCGGGTAGCCGCGCATGATGGAGTCGAACAGCCCGGTGATCTGTTCCGGCGACCACACATAGGGGCGCTGGATGGCCGGAATGAACAGGTTGCGGTTAATGCGGTCGAGGGTATCGGCAATGGTAGTGATCTGGTAGCCCATGATGCTTCCTTGTTCTGGTTGCGCTAATGCGGGCTGCCCGGTCGTCACCGGCTGGACAAGCTGCAGTGGCGCGACGACCTCCGGTTGGGCAACAGCCGGAAGCTCGACCACGGCAACCGCCAGGGGCGACTGGGCATACCAACGCAAGAACGCCTCGAACTGGTCGAGGCGATCAAATATCCAGTAATGCACGGCGTGGCCCACCCGCAGGCGCGGACAGTTCTTGCCGTTGAGGTTGGAGTTGCGTGACTTCTCCGCCGGATAGTGGCGCTCCGGCGAGGCCGGCGCATCGGCCAGGGAAACTGCCTCGCTCCAGCAGTAGATGCCGTCGCGCTCCCTCTCCAGGGCCAGCTCGCGGCCCTGCCGGGTACGGAAGCCGGCGATGTAGTGGGTCGGCGAGGCGATACGGGCAAAATGCTCTGCGCAGAAGGCCTCGGCCTGCCGGGCCAGGTTCGCGAGCGTCATTTCACAGGGACTCCGCCGGGCTGAGGGCACGCGCCAGCAACAGGTTGAGATCGAGGTTCTTGCTGGTTTCCGCCCAGTCCGGCTCCTGGCTGAAGGGATTGCGCACGTAGTACGGTCCTTCGAAGCTGTCGTCTTCGCCAACCAGCACGATGGCGAGGATGAATTTGTCCGCCTGGTTGAGGCCGTAGATGATCTCGTTGCGGGTCACGGTGATGGTGCCCTGGCCCTTGGCACGGCCCTTCACCTCGATGTGCCGGGCATTGGGCAGGAAGTGTTCCTGGCGCGGTGGCTGGGAGGTGATGTCCCAGCCGCACTTGTCGGCGGAAACGTCGCGGATGCTGTGACCCAAGGCCTCCTCGGCCGCGATCACCGCTTGCATGGCCAGTCGCTCGATGCGGGCACGCGCTGCGGCATCGGCACAGAAGGTTGTCTCGCCCTTGCGCTGCGCCAGCAGCCCGCGCGGGATCACCAGGGCGCCGCCGATGACCACCGGGGTGCTGGAAACCACGCTGCGCATGGCCTCTAGTTCCTTCTCGCGCTGTTGCAGACGGGCGGTGAGCTCCTCTGCGGTGCGGCGGGCGTTCTCCGGCTGCATGCGCGGCTGCTTGCCGGCCTGTACCTCATCGCTGAGCTTGAAGTAGCGATCCGACCAGAAGTCGATTTCCTTGATCAGACGCTCACGCACTGCCGCGTGAATCTTGTCAGCCTGCTGCACCAGGCGGCCCTTGACCTCGGCGTAGTGCGACGGCACCAGATGCTGGGAGGCGTGGTTGAGAGCCAGGGCTTCCAGATCCTGGGTGATCCAGCTGGCGTTGAGGATGTCCTGCACCAGATAGTGGTCGGTCGGGTCGAGGGCTTGCATGTCGAGATGCGGCGCACAACCGGCATTGACGGCCTCGCCCTTGCTGTCGATGGCCACGAACTGCAGGCGGCGGGAAACGGTCTTCTGCTTCTCACCCATACCCTCGCGCAGGCTGTGGTCGAGCAAGAACAGCACGCGCGGCTCGATGCCATCGTCGTTCGGGTCGACCAGAATCGCACCCTGCTTGAGCTTAGCGCGGAAGGCACCGAGGATCATGTCGGTGCTGGCGCGCATCAGTGGGTGGCCGGGGTGGATCAGGTCGGCCATCGGCTTGCCGTCCTGACGAATCAGATGCTTCTCGAAGCAGATGCGCTCGTACTTGCGCAGCACCGGAGTGCGCGTCTCACCAATCAGGCGATCACGCTCGCGCAGGTCGGCGGGGACATGGCGAATCTCATAGCGCCCTTCCTCGAGCTGCTTCATCTTGCCGCCCAGGTGACGGAACGCCTCGCTGAAGAAGGCGCGAATGAAGTAGGGCTGCAGCTTGCGCGCCTGGGCCTTGTCCATTTCCTCCTTAACCGCGTACAGCTCATCCATGCCCATGTGCTGCTCAACCAACGCATTGCGGCGCATGATGGCCTTGAGGTGCTCGGTATCCAGCGCCCCTTCGATGGCCTGATCGAGCTTGGCCTTGGTTTCCGGCAGCTCGCCGTAGCGGATAGCCTCGATCAGCAGATCCTTGAGCGACTTGTTCTCGAAGGCTTCGCCGAGAATGTCGAAGACCCGACCTCCCAAGGCGGCGCGCTCGATTTCGAGCTTTTCGAGCAGCTTCTTGAAGACCTCGCCCTCACGGGTTTCGCAGGCCACCAGGTTCCACAGGTGACAGACCTCGGTCTGGCCGATACGGTGAATACGGCCGAAACGCTGCTCCAGACGGTTGGGGTTCCAGGGCAGGTCATAGTTGACCATGAGATTGGCGTTTTGCAGGTTCACTCCTTCCCCTGCCGCATCGGTAGCAATCAGCACCAGCACTTCGGGGTTGTAGCGGAACTCTTCCTGCACCCTGCGGCGGTCATCGCGATTGGTGCCGCCGTGGATGGTCACCACGGCCTCAGCCTTGCCGAGGATGTCGCGAATGCGGGCAACCAGGTAATTCAGGGTGTCGCGGTGCTCGGTGAAGATGATCAGCTTACGGCGGTTGCCGGTGGCTGTGAACATTTCCGGGCGATCCTGCAGCAGGCCGGACAGCTCCTCCCACTTGCGGTCATTGCCGGAGCTGACCAGATCCATAGCACGCTGCTCCAGATCGCGCAGGATGAGGATTTCCGCCTCCAACTCGGGGATGGTCGCGGCGGCCGTGGCCTGATCAACCACCTGCTCGGCGTAGAGCTCGTACTCTTCCGGACTAAGCTCGTCTTCCAGTTCGTCGAGGTTGTCCGGCAAGTCGAGCTGCTTGGTCACCACATAGTTGCCAATCGTCTGGGCGACGCCGGGCTGCATGCCTCGCGCAGCGAGCTTCATCTCATCCAGACGCTGCTCCAGCTTCTTGCGACGACGTTGCAGCGACTTGAAGATGGCCTCGGGACTGGAAGCCAAGCGACGCTGTAACTGGGTGAGCGCAAAGCCCACAGTGCCCTTGCGCTTGCCGTCCAGCAGGCGCTCCGCGCGGTTCATCTCGTTGCGGACATAGTCGGTGACCTCGTTGTAGAGGTCAGCTTCCATCCAGGACAGCTCGTAGTTGGCGGTGTAGGCGCGGCGCTCGGGGAATAGCGGCTTGCCGTCGAACTTGAGCAGCTCCTCCTTGACCATACGGCGCATCATGTCGCTGATGTCGACCTTGTGCGCCCCCTCGCGGAACTTGCCGTAGAAGCGGTCGCCATCGAGCAGGGACATGAACAGCTGGAAGTCCTCTTCTTTGCCGTTGTGCGGCGTCGCGGTCATCAGCAGGAAGTGGCGGCACAAGCCGCCGAGCAGCTCACCGAGCCTGAAGCGCTGGGTCTTGTTGACCTTCTGCCCGAAGTAGTTGGCCGACATCTTGTGGGCTTCGTCGACGACGATTACGTCCCAGGAGGTGGCCTGCAGCTTCTGCTGGTATGCCTCGTTGCGCGAGAGCTGGTCCAGGCGGGCGATGATCAGGTCCTGATCCTCGAAGTAGTTGCCGGACGGGCTCTGCTCCATCTTCTCGCGGCTGAATATCTCGAACTGGACGCCGAACTTTTCCAGCAGTTCGTCCTGCCATTGCTCGGTCAGGGAGCCAGGAGACACGATCAGCACGCGCTTGGCGTCCGCACGCATCAGGAGTTCACGGATCAGCAGGCCGGCCATGATGGTCTTGCCGGCTCCGGGATCATCGGCCAGGACGAAGCGCAGCGGCTGACGCTGCAGCATGAACTCATAGACAGCGGAAATCTGGTGCGGCAAGGGTTCGACGTTGGAGGTATGCACCGCCATCATCGGGTCGAACAGGTGGGCCAGCTGGATACGCAGCGCTTCCAGGCCGAGCTTGAACTCCTCGGCAGACGCATCGAACGCCCAAGGCCGCCCGGTCTCCGCCAGTTCCAGGCGCGCCTCGTCGGTACGGAAGAGCATCTGCTCCCCCAGGCGCCCCTGATTGGTCTTATAGATGACGGTGACGGCATGCTCGCCGACGCGCTCTACCGAGACGATGCGAACGATCTCTTCTGGCTCAATGCCGCGAGTCAGGGCGTCTTTTTTTATGTCTTCCAGCTTGACCATACAGAGTTTCTCTAAGGCAAGCGTGTATAACCGACTTGACGGAACATTTAGGCCGTCAAACCTTGCATAAACGAATGCTGGATAACTTGGCCGCCCGGGATGATGCGGACCGATACTATATTACGACGATGTTATTCTGCCATCACCCCATAACTTGGCTGTAAACCGTTTTAGTTTCAACTTCTTCTGGAATGCAGCGAGCCGACTCGCCGGAACTTGCGGCCGCCACGCGCACGCCGCCAACCTCTTGTTGGTAACAGACTGAGCGGTACTACCGCCTGCCAACACCGGTAGCTTTCTAGCTACCGATGTTTCTTCCCGGTGACTCAACAGCGGCTGCTGCGCTGTTCTGGAACACGCGGGACGTGATTTAGGCAGTGGGCAGCAAGCCTGTATGGTCATGGCTGTGCTGATAACTTGCTCGGTCGTCTACAAGCTGGCCCCTCCAGGCCGGCTCATCCGGATCGGCAAGCCGACCCCACACCCACTGCCCTAGATAAACCCCTGCGCCGCCATGCCGCGAGGGAGGCGGTTTTTGCCGGGGAGTTGCGCGAGGCGTTTTTGCCATTCGGCGCGGGCTGACAGACTGGCAGCGGACTTCGCAGCTGGCTTCGCGGCTTTGGCAGGGGCCGGTCCGGCGAGTGCTGCAGCCTTGGCGGACGCTGCTGCTTCGGTCGGGGCGGAGGCCTTGGCGGCAGCTCGCAGCTCGGCCAGGCTGGGGCTCTTGCGCACGGGCTCGGCCGTGGCCTTTTCCACCGAGCGCAGGCAGAGCTTGCATGAAATCTGGGAGGCGTCCGGCGAGCTTTGCAGGCTCGTTCCTGTTCTGCCGCATGCGACGTTCCCATCGAGCGGGGCGTAGTGAATCACCAACGTACTGTCTCCTGAATTTCGGGGCGCGGGATTCTACAAGCTGACCGCGAACAGGCAAGACCATCGGAGCGATCGATCGCTGGGAAGAAAGGCTGAGGGGTGCAATGCTTCGCCAGGCGCGGCAACGCACTCGCCAGCCATAAAAAAACCGGCGCCCAGGCGCCGGTTGTCGTTCAGCTCACCGCTTAGCGGCCGCCTGCACGCAAAGCGTCTGGCGTGTACATGCTGGGCGTGAACTTGCCTTCGTTGAGGATCGGCCCCTTGTGCGACTCGTTGGTGAGCGCATAGGCGAGGTACTGCCCGGTGCTCAGGTCGTGGTAGAAGGCCGCGCCGGACTGCCAGGCGCTCATGTCCGGGTGGTAGTAGTAGGCGGTCGAAGCGTACTTCCAGAGCTGGCCGCGGGTGTCGTAGTGGTCGGCCAGCACACCATGCCAGGTGTCCTCGTCGATGAACATCACACGCTTGCCGTAGACGTGGCGATAACCCTCCTTCAGCGTGGCCTCCAGCACCCAGACGCGGCGCAGTTCGTAGCGCTGGAAGTCGGGGTTGGGGTGGTTCGGCGTCAGCAGGTCGGCGTACTTGGTTTCGCCGCTGTTGATCTTGTACGCATTGGCGGGAATGTAGATCTCGCGCTTGCCGAGCATCTTCCACTCGAAGCGCTCCGGCCCGCCGTTGAACAGACGATCCTCGTCCACGATCATCGTGCCGTTGCTACCCGCCATCGGCTGGTCATAGCCGTAGCCTGGCGATTGCCGCACGCGGCGGGTGCCCGGGTTGTAGGACCATGCGGTGCGCGGTCGGGTGGCGAAGTTGTAGGGCTCGTGGGCGGCGATCGCGGTGCCACGGTCGCGGGTGGGCAGCATGGTGTAGTTGTAGGAGTAGGCCTGTACGCCGGTCTTGGTGTAGGGGGTTTCGCTCGGATGGTTGGCCGGCGAGAGCCCCTTCATGTGGGTACGGCCCCAGCCGATGTTGCCGTCGGGCATTACCGACGCGAGGTCGCGTACGGCGTCCTCGGTCCAGGCGCGCGCCGGCAGCTGGTGGTTCCAGAGCAGCTCATAGCCGTTCTTGGGGATCGGGAACATAACCTGGCCGATGCCTTCGACGCCCATGCCATCGTTGACGACTTCTGCGTTCAGCGCGTTCCACTTCGCCCGCTCGCAGACGTAATCCGGATAGCGAAAGTCGCGATGCCCCGGGTAGATGTCCATGCGAAAGGTGTCCGGATACTTGCGGAACATCGTCTTCTGCCCCTCGGTCAGGCGCTCGGCGTGCTCTTCGAAGTTCTTCGCGGTAATGACCAGGACAGGCTTTTCATTCGGGTACGGGTCGACCGGCTTGCCGCCTGAGTGTTTGACGTGGTCCCAGCCAGGCACTTCACCGAGGTACTTGCCGGTAAATGCGGGAATCGAGCCGTCGGCGTTGCCGGCACGCTCGGCGCCGGTGCAGGTAAGTTCGTTGCCGAGGCGAGCCGCCTCTTCCTCGCTTACCTTCGCCAACGCACCCTGGGAAACCAGCTTGACTGCCAACGCCAGTGAGAGAAGAGCTACAGACTTTTTCATTGTTATTGTCTCCATCGGTTACCTGTCGGAACTGGTACCGATTGTTTACAGGGACTCCCGCCCGCAACATCGTCTGGAAAGACTATTCCTGACAAATCGTCGTTTAATTGACCGATTGGTCGACCACGAGGGATTCCGCCCGGGGCGGGCCGAATGAAGGGAGCGGCGCGATCGATGGAGAGCACGCATCATCGCGCAGCGGCCTGCAGCGCCGCTGCGTGAGGCGCTGCTAGGCCAGGCTGCGAAGAGCCTCGGGCGTGGGTTGCAGCAGCTGTCTGATCTCTTGCTTGACCAGCTTGCCCATGGCATTGCGCGGCAGCGGTTCGCGGACCAGCAGCAGGTGTGTGGGCAGTTTGTAGGCGGCCAGGCGTTCGGCCATGTGGCTGCGCAGCTGCGCTTCATCCAGGCGGGCCTGCGGCTGCAGGCAGACCACCAGGGCGACGCACTCGCCCATCTGCTCGTCCGGCATGGCGAAGGCGGCAGCCTCACTCACCTCGGGGTGGCTGCTGGCGCAATGCTCGATCTCCTGCGCGGAGATGTTCTCGCCACCGCGAATGATCAGGTCCTTGATGCGGTCGGTGATGTGCAGGAAGCCGTCTTCGTCCACCAGGCCGACGTCGCCGGTGAACAGCCAGCCATCACGCAGCGTCTCGGCGGTTTCCTCCGGGCGATTGCGATAGCCCTGCATCAGCGTGGGCGTGCGCAACCAGATCGGCCCGGCCTGGCCCGGCGGCACGGACTGGCTGGGATCTCCGCCGATGCGGATATCAACGATCGGCAATGCCCAGCCGGCGTTACCGGGGCGGGCGACGAACTGGTTGCCGGCATAGGCGGCGCCGATCCCGTTGCTCTCGGTCAGGCCATAACCGGCGCCGGCCAGTGCAGCAGGCTTCAACCCAATCAGCTGATCGAGCAGGCCCGCGGACGCGGCACCGCCACCCAGGCCGAGGCCCATCAGGCTGCTGGCAGCCTCGCTGGTGAAACGCGGGTGCGCCAGCAGCTGCTGCATCATCACCGGCGCACCGCTGAACTGGGTGCAGCGCTCGCGGGCCACCAGTTCGAGCGCCTGGTCGACATCCCACTTGTACATCATCACGATGCGCCGGCCGCTACGCAGTGCGTTGAGGAACATCGCATGCAGGCCGCTGACGTGAAACAGCGGAACAGCCAGCAGCAGCGTCGGCTGCAGTCCGGATTCGAGCAGCGGGCGAATGCGTTCGTAGGAGGTCATGCCGGCGAACGCACTCTGGAATTCCAGCGCGTAGAGCGCCTGGCTGACCGCCCGGTGCGACGAGACCACGGCCTTGGCACGCTGCGTGGTACCGGAGGTGAACAGAATGAGCGCCGGATCTTCCGGCGCCGGCGCGTGCGGATCGACCGGCTCCACCGGCTCGCCGAGCAATGCCGCGTAGCTGTACACGCCCTCGCCCGCCTCGCCATCGACCAGCAGAGCCTGCACGCTGCGCGCCGGCAGCGCATCGGCGACAAGCGCCAGCCGCGGCTGATCGCAGATCAACAACGAGGCGTCGACGTCTTCCAGGGCGTTGAGAATCTCGGCGCGCAGCCCCCAGCTATTGAGCGGTACCGGCACCGCGCCGGCCTGCACCGTGGCGATGAAGCTGACCAGCCACTCGGGCCGGTTGCGCATGGCGATGGCGACCCGCTGCCCGGGGCGCACGCCCAGGGTGCGCATCAGGTGCGCGGTCAGCCGGTCGACGGCCTGGTAGAACTCGCCATAGCTCAGCCGCTGCTCCTGCCAGTGCAGGAATGGCCGCTCGGCGAACGCCCGGCCGGCCTGCACCGCCTCGATCAGGTGCGCCGGCGCATTGCGAAAGTGCCGGCTGCCGTTATCGGCACCGACCACCTCGAACGGTGCGCCCGGTGCAATGAGCTGCTGCCACGCCTGTTGCCACTGCTGGAGTTGCTCCTTCATCTGCCGTTCCCCTGTCACCAGGCCCCGGCCGGGCAAGCGGTGCCCTGTCGCGGCCCTTCGGTCATTGTTGTTTTTGTGGGTACGCCGCGCACGCCGCGGCGCGACGCTCAGTCCAGCGTCTTGCCGTAGCGTTCGACGTGGAAGTCCGAATCGCCCAGGCAGGCCTGCGCCACACGGATGCGCTTGAGGTACAGGCCAAGATCGTACTCATCGGTCACGCCGATGCCACCGTGCATTTGTACCGCTTCGTTGCTGATGCGCTGGGCGGCCTCGTTCATCTTCCACTTCGCCAGGCTGGCCAGGCGCGCGCGCTCACGGGCGTCGATCCGCTCGTCCTGCAGCGCTTCGAAAGCAGCCATCACGGCACTACGCGCCAACTGCAGCTCGACATAAAGGCGCGCCGCGCGGTGCTGCAGCGCCTGGAAGGAACCGATGGGCGCGTCGAACTGCACCCGCGTGCGCAGGTATTCAATTGTCATCTCGAAGGCGCGCTCGGCCATGCCGAGCAGCTCGGCGGCCAGGCAGGCCCGGCCGCGGTCCAGCGCATCGGCTAGCGCTTGGCGGATGTCACCCCCGCCAAGGCGCGCCGACGCCGGCACGCGCACGCTGTCGAAGGCCAGGGTGGCGTGATTGCGTGAGTCGACCAGGTCCATCGGTGTCAGGTGCAGACCTTCGGCATCGGCCGGAACGAGAAACAGGGCCAGTTCGCCATCCTCGAGCCGGGCGACGGTGACGAAGACGTCCGCTTCGCGGGCGTCGAGCACCCAGCACTTGCGCCCGGCGAGGACGAAGTCGTCGGCTTCCTCGACGGCCTGCAGGCGGACCGCCTCCGGCGCATGCCGCGTCCCCTCCTCCAGCGCCAGCGCAAAGCGCCGTTCGCCAGCGATCAGCGCCGGCAGCAGCGTCTCGCGCTGGCTGTCGCCGCCCAGCGCCTCGATCAGGCTGCCGCACAGCACCACGCTGGACAGCAGCGGCGAGGCGCTCAGGTGGCGCCCCAGCTCCTCGAAGATCGGCGCGTAGCCGGCAAAGCCGAAGGCCAGCCCGCCGACCTCCTCGGGAAAGGCGACCGCGCTCCAGCCGAGTTCGAGCATGCCGCCCCAGGCGGCGTCGTCGAAACCGAGCGCGGCGCCCTCGTCACGCAGACGGCGCTGCAGGGCCACCGGCGCACGGGCGGCGAGAAAGTCACGAGCACTGTCGCGCAGCTGTCGTTGTTCTTCGTTGTAAACCAGGCTCACGGCAGTCTCCTTACTTGCTATCCGGCAGGCCAAGCACACGCTTGGCGATGACGTTCAGTTGCACTTCCGAGGAGCCCCCGGCGATGGTCTGGGCAAAGCTCGCCAGCCAAGCGGCGGTCATCGCCACTTCCCGCTCGCGATGGGTCTGAGTGGAAAAACCGAGGCCCTGCTGGCCCATGAGGTCGAGGAGAATCTCGAACTTGTCGCGCTCCTGCTCGGAGTGCACCAGCTTGGAGATGGCCATGACGCCGGACATGTCCTCCCGGGCGCGCATGCCTTCGAGCATGCGCCGGTTGGTCAGGCGGAAGGCATGCTCGTCCATCAGGCATGCCAGCGCGCGCTGCTGCAGTGCGACTTCGGCAGCACATGCCGGCTCGGGCAGGTACTCGCGCAGGTGTGCGGCCAGGTCAAAGTGCGTCGGCAGCGCCGATTCGCTGAACTTGGACATGGCCTTGCGCTCGTGTTGCAGCAGCGCCTTGGCCAGCGTCCAGCCACCATTGAGCGGGCCAATCAGATTCTTCTTCGGCACCCTCACCTCATCGAAGAACACCTGGCAGAAGGAAGACTTGCCGCTGATCAGGTCGATCGGGGTGACGGTCACGCCCGGCGACTTCATATCCAGCACCAGCAGGCTGATGCCGGCGTGCTTGGGCTGCTGCGGGCCGGTGCGCACCAGCGCGTACATCCAGTCGGACTTGTTGCCGTAGGAGGTCCAGATCTTGGTGCCGTTGACGATGAAGTCGTCGCCCTCCTCGCGCGCGCTGGTCTTCAGGCTGGCCAGGTCGGAGCCGGCGTTGGGCTCGGAGAAACCCTGGCACCAGCGCGTCTCGCCGCGCGCCATCGGCGGCAGCAGCTCGCGCTTCTGCTCGTCGCTGCCAAACTCCAGCAGCACCGGCCCGAGCATCCAGATGCCGAGGTTGATCTGCGGCGGGCGGCAGCCCAGGCGGCGCATTTCGTTGCTCAGCACCGCCGCCTGTTCGGCGTCGAGGCCGCCACCGCCGTATTCGGTCGGCCAGTCCGGGGCGAACCAGCCCTTGTCGCGCATGCGCTCGAACCACAGGCGCTGGTCGTCGTTCTTGAATTGAATCTCGCGGCCGCCCCAGATCAGTTCGTCCTCGGGCATCGGGGTGCGCATCGACGCGGGGCAGTTGGCTTCCAGCCAGGCCCGGGTTTCTTCGCGGAACTGCTCGATAGTGCTCATCGCATGTCCTTGTGAGTCGGGGCGTATGGGAATGAATCTACGGTTGGCATGCAGCCGGCGCGTCGTCCGGATGGACGAGCCCGGCCGTGCGGCTCATGTCGAGGCGGCACGCAACCCGGCCTGACGACCGAAGAACGTCGAGTCGCCGAGCGATAGGCCAGAGCTGTAGCCTTCGCCCCAGCGCGGCAACCCGCAGGCCGTGCGCCCCGCGGCGTAGAGCCCGGCGATCGGCTGGCCATCGGCATCCAGCACTTCGCCGGTCGGTCGTGTGGCCAGCCCGCCAAGGGTGAAGGCATGCGCACCGAAGTCGCCGCTGCAATAGCTCAGCGCGGCGAACGGTGGCTCGGTCAACGGGTGCAGCCATTCGCCAGCCTTGTGCAGCAACGGGTCGCGGCCCTGTTCGGCCTCGCGGTTGAAGGTTTCGACGGTGTGCACCAGCGCGCCGGCCGGCAGGCCGAGCTCGGCCTCGACCTCTTCCCAGCTTTCGCCGACCGCGGCGATGGGGATGTCCGGTTGCAGCATCGGCCGGCCGAAGATCTCGTTGTCCACCAGCAGCCAGGCGCGCCCCTCCGGCTGACGCAGCACGTAATGCGCTACGCGACCGTGGTAGGCATCCTCGTTGATGAAGCGCTCGCCGCGGGCGTTGACGAAGATGCCCTTGACCAGCGACTCCGGCGGGAAGAACGGCAAGGTGGCGAAGAATTCCTGCATGTTGAGCGCGGCGGCGCCCACGGCGATGCCCATGCGAATGCCGCTGCCGTCGTCGTTGCCGGCGGTGACCTGCTGCTGGCAGGCCTCAGCCGCCGGCACGAAGCGGCGGACCATGTCCGGGTTGGCGATGAAGCCGCCGGCGCAGAGGATCACGCCCTTACGTGCACGCACGAAGCGCGGTGCGCCGTCCAGGCGTACCACCAGCCCGCAGACCGCGCCCTGCCGGTCGATCACCAGGGTCAGTGCACGGGCGCCGTAGTGCACCTGGGCACCGAGTTCGAGCGCCCGCCCGCACAGGGTTTCCATCAGCACCTTGCCGCCACCCCAGCCAACGAACTGGGCCGTGTGGCCGCGCGGTGCCGGCTGGGCGACGGCGCTGAACGGCCAGGCCTTCTCGTTACCGGACCACAACAGAGTGTCGTCCGTGGTCGGCTCGATCCACTTGCCCGGCAGATAAGTGCCCTTGAATGGCACTCCCTGCTCGCGCAACCAGCCGAAGTGGTCGACCGCCTGCTCGGCGTACAGGCGCACCCGCTCGGCATCGGCGGCGGGGCCGCCGGCCATCATCAGGTAACGATAGAAATCCTCGGTGTCGTCGTTGAAGCCCGCCGCGCGCTGAACATCCGTTCCGCCGTTGCCGCCGACGTACACCTCGCCGCCGGACAGCGCCGCGCTGCCACCAGCGGACGAGGCCACCTCGAATATCTGCACCTCGGCACCGGCGCGGCGCGCCTCGATCGCCGCGCAGCTGCCGGCGGCGCCAAAGCCAACGACCGCCACATCGGTCTCGATGTCCCAGGCAGGCACGTCTTCGATGCGGCAGGGCCGCGCGGGGGAAAAGGAAAGGTCCATGACAGGCTCCATCGGAATTCGTCTTGTTATGGAGAAGCCAACAGCCGCCGGTGACGCACGAGGCGATCACCGGCGGCAAGTATCGGTGCCGGAATCTCCGGCACCGCGTTCAGCGGGAAGTGCGTGGCATGCCCAGACCGAACTGAGCGATCAGTTCGCGCTGCAGCTCGTTCACCCCGCCGCCAAAGGTCTGTGTCACCGCCTCGCGCACCTCGTATTCCAGCTCGCCGAGCAGGAATGCCGCCGAGCTGCCGGGGCGCACCAGCCCGTTCGCACCGGCAACTTCAGTGAGCTTGCGCAGGATCTCGATGACCGACTCCGAGCCATAGACCTTGGTGGTCGAGGCCAGCGCAACGTCCATCCGCCCCTGCTCCAGCTCCGCGGCGATGCGGAAGTTGATCAGGCGCATGGCCTCAAGCCGCGCATAGCACTCGGCGAGCAGCTGACGCACCCAGGGCTGGTCGGTCGCCCGCCGACCGTTCTCGTCGCGCGTGCGCGCCCAGAGATAGACCCGGCGGAACAGCCCGACCACCTTGTCGCCCCAGGCGCCGAGGCCGAGCCGCTCATGGTTGAGCTGCGAGGTGATCAAGCGCCAGCCCTGGTGCAGTTCGCCCACCAGCATCTCCCTCGGCACCTTGACGTTGTCGTAGTAGGTGGCCGTGGTCGGCATGCTGCAGGTCGGGATCAGCGTGTGCGAGAAGCCTTCGTCGCGGGTATCGACGATCAGGATCGAGATGCCCTTGTGGCGCGGCTCCTCGGGGTTGGTGCGCGCGGCCAGCCAGATGAAATCGGCGTTGCCGGCGCCTGAGGTCCACAGCTTGTTGCCGTTGACCACGAAGTGGTCGCCCTCCAGGCGCGCATGCGTCTTCAGCGTGGCCAGGTCCGTGCCGGCGCCGGGTTCGGAGTAGCCGATGGAGAAATGGATCTCACCGGCCGCGATCCCCGGCAGGAAGCGCTCCTTCTGCAACGGCGTGCCATGTTCCATCAGCGCCGGGCCGACCGTGCTGATGGTCACGAACGGCAGTGGTGCGCCGGCGATGTTGGCTTCCTCGAAGAAGATCAACTGCTCGGTCGCGGCATAGCCCTGCCCGCCGTACTCCTTGGGCCAGCCTACCGCCAGCCAGCCGTCGGCACCCATCTGCCGGATGAGCCGGCGATATTCCTCGCCGCCCTCGGTGCCGCGCATCCGCATGCGCAGCTCGGGGCTGATCAGCTGGTTGAAGTAGTCGCGCACCTTCAGGCGCAGCGCCCTTTGCTCTTCGGTTAGATCAACGAACATTTCGCTCTCCTCAGGCCACGCCGAGAATCAGGCCGCTCGTGGGAACCCCGGTGCCGGCGGTGACCAGCACGTGCTCGACGTTGTCGACCTGATTGGCGGCGCTGCCACGCACCTGGCGCACGCCCTCGGCCACGCCGTTCATGCCGTGGATGTAGGCCTCGCCGATCTGCCCACCGTGGGTGTTGATCGGCAGCTTGCCGCCACGCGCATGGTGCCCCGCACGGACGAATTCCTTGGCTTCGCCCTTCGGTGCGAAGCCGAACGCTTCGAGCTGCGGCAGCACGAACGGTGTGAAGTGGTCGTAGATCACCGCGGTCTGGATCGCGTCCGGGCCGACGCCGGCCTGGCGGTAGAGCTCGCGGGCCACCACGCCCATTTCCGGCAGGCCGGTGATGTCGTCGCGGTAGAACGAGGTCATCGACTGCTGCCCCGGCGCCATGCCCTGCGAGGCGCCCTTGATGATCACCGGCTTCTGCTTGAGGTCACGGGCACGCTCGGCCGAGGTGATGACCATCGCCACCGCGCCGTCGGACTCCTGGCAGCAATCGAGCAGGTGCAACGGCTCGCAGATCCAGCGCGAGGCCTGGTGCTCTTCGAGGGTGATCGGCTTGCCATAGAAAAAGGCGTTCGGGTTGGTCGCGGCGAAATCGCGCGCCGCCACGGCAACGCGGCCGAAATCCTCCGAGGTGGCGCCATAGGTGTGCATGTAACGCTGGGCGAACATGCCGATCCACGAGGCCGGCGTGTGCAGCCCATGGGGCATGTACCAGCCGTAGTTGACGTTCTCGAAGATCGGCGTGTTGCCGAAGCCGTAGCTGCCGTTGCCGAAGCGATACCAGGAGCGCTCGTTCATCGCCCGGTAGACCACCACCGTCTTGGCCACGCCGGTGGCCACCGCCATCGCCGCGTGCATGATCGGCGCACAGGCGGCGCCGCCGCCATGCGGGATCTGCGAGAAGAAGCGCACCTGCTCGCAGCCGAGCAGCCGGGCGATCTCGAATTCAGGCACCTTGTCCAGGGTATAGCTGCTGAAGCCGTCGACCTCCTTGGGGTCGATGCCGGCATCCTCCAGCGCAGCGAGGGTCGCCTCCATGGCCAGGCGCAGCTCGGTGCGCCCGGAGTTCTTGGAAAATTCTGTAGCGCCCAGGCCGACGATGGCGGCCTGACCGGAAAGATTGGGTTGGCTCATGAACACTGCCTCCGGTTGATCATGGCAGGGCCACGGTGACCGTTCCGGTCACGTGGTTGCCCATGGAATTTCTGCCCTTGAGGCTGACGACGACGCGCTTTGCGGCTTCGTCGCGCTCGCTCACTTCACCGCTGAAGGTCATGCTGTCGCCCGGAAAATTGGGCGCACCGAGTTTGATCTTCAGGTCCGAGAAGCGCGCCTGCGGCCCGCTCCACTGCTCGATGAAGCCTTGCACCAGCGCGCTGGTGGTGAGGATGTTCATGAACACATTCGGGGCGCCCTGAGCACGCGCCGCCTCGACGTCGTGGTGCACCGGTACGTAGTCGCGGGTGGCGATGGCGCCGCCGGCGACCAGGGTTACGGTGATCGGAATCTGTTTTTCCGGCAGTTTTTCGCCGAGGGTGACGTCAGCGAATGCCTTGGTTTTCTTCGAGGTCATATTTCCATCCCAGCGTGTCGTTATTGGCAAGCCACTGTCCGAGTCGGTCGAGGGTGGCGGCAGGTCCGCCCAGGCTCTGGCCCAGGTCGCGGCTCCAGTACAGGTAGCGATGGATCGGGTAGGTCAGATCGACGCCGATGCCACCGTGGACGTGCTGCGTCTTGTGGCCGATCTGGTGGCCGGCTTCGCACGCCAGGTAGCGCGTGGAGAGCGCCTCCGAATCGCTGCCCAGGTTCTGCTCCAGGCGATAACAGAGCTGATAGAGCGATGAGCGCAGCGCTTCGAGGACGATGTAGGAGTCGGCCATGCTCATCTGCACTGCCTGGAAAGAGCCAATGGCGCGATCGAACTGGCGCCGCTCGCTGACATAGGCCACGGTGCGACGAATCTGCTCTTCGCTGACGCCCAGCTGCAGGGCCGCGGTGGCGGCGATGGCGCGCTGCTCCAGCCAGCCCAGCGCGGCAGCCGGCAGCACCTGTTCAGGCGTCAGCCGAACGTCGCGGCAATGCAGGTCGGCGACGGCCAGGCCATGGTTGGCCACGCCTTCGACGGGCTCGATGCCTTCGCCACACGGGTCCAGCAGCACCAGCCGGGGCCCCTCGATGCATTCGGCCACCACTAACAAACGGTCGGCCTGGGAAGCCAGGGGCACCGCGCCCACCGCCCCGGACAAGGTCAGTTGACCAGCCACCTCTGTTATCTGCAGGCCGATGCCCCGCCCCGCGGCCAGCCCGGCAAGAGACAGCGAAAACAGCACACTGCCCTCCGCGGCTTGGGCCACCAGACCGGCGTGCGCCTGATCGCCCCATTGCGCCAAGGCTGCGGCCGACAGCTGATGCTGCCAAAGCGGTACCTGAGCCAGGCTCGCGCCCTGGGCCTGCAGCACGCAGAGCAAGTCGGTCATGTTGAGCCCGCTGCCGCCGTTCGCTTCCGGTATCGCCAGCGCATGCAACCCGGTTTCGATGCAGGTTTGCCACAGCTCACCCATGTACGGCTCGCCCGACAGCTCCCAGGCGCGCAGGCGATCATCGGTGCAGTAATCACGAAACAGCCCGTCCGCCATTTCGGCGATGGCGCGCTGCTCGTCACTGAACGAGAAATCCATGAGGCCTCCTTAACCGGCTACGGGCCGGAACTGGGGCAGCGTCAGCCGCTCGTCGAAGGTGTTGAATTCGACCTGCAGGCGCTGGCCGACCTTCAGTTCCCCCGGCTCCACGCCGACCAGCCCGGCGACCAGGCGCACGCCTTCGTCGAGCTCGACCAGGCCGATGGGGTTGGGGTGGTCGAACGGGGCGACTTCCGGGTAGTGCATGACCACGAACGAATACAGCTCGCCCTGCCCGCTGGCCTGCACGTGGTCCAGCTCGAAGCTGTGGCAGGTGCTGCACACCGGAGCCGGCGGATGCTGCAGGGTCTGGCAGGCGGTACAGCGCTGGATCAGCAACTTGCCCTCGCGGCAGCCATCCCAGAAGAAGCGGCTGTCGTCGCTGATGCCCGGTAGCGGGCGCATCGCCTTGGGCGCTTCGGTTTCCGCCGCGGCCGGCTCGGCGGCCTTCGGGCGCTCGGCGGGCTTGAACTTGAATACGCGAAACAGCAGCTCGCCGACGCGCTCGTCGTCGCCCTCTTCCTGCTCGACGAAGTAGGTCATGATCGCCGTGACGAAGAAGCCAGTCCCCAGGGCGGTGGTCTTTTCCTCGCTGATGTGGTCGATGCGGCTGTTGTAGTACAGGCGCTCGCCCACGTGCAGGTAACGGTCGAAGCTCAGCTCCGAGTTCACCGCGACCACGCCCGGGTAGCCGTAGGCCTCGATGTCCTTGAGGATCTCGAAGACGTTGGCGGCGGTGGAGCCCGGGGCGAAGTTGTCCAGATCCAGGCCAGCCATCCCCCAGACCTGCAGCATGGCCGGTGGCGCCACCACATCCGGGTAGCCGGCGTCGCGCGCGGCGGCCGGGTCGGTATACAGCGGATTGTCGATGCCCATGACCTCGCACCAGTGGCGGATCATCGGCGCGTTGACCGCATCCCAGGCGTTCACCCGGCCGTACTCGCGCCCGACTGTGGCCTGCAGTTTTTCTATCAGCTCTTGATCAGCCAAGTTAGCCTCCTGATGGATCTGTCTGGACGCCGCCGCCGGCGGCATCACCGGGGTTGCATCAATGCTGGTCGGCGTTGGCGGCATCGAGAAACGCGGGTTTCTCGCCACCGCCGTGCAGCAGCAGGTTGGTTCCACTGAAATAGGTCGCCATGGGCGAGGCCGCGAAAAGGCAGGCATTGGCGATGTCGTCCGGCTCGCCCATGCGGCCGGCCGGGATAGTGCGGCCCACCGCCTGGATGCCGGCCTCGTCGCCGTAGTGCAGGTGCGATTGTTCGGTGCGAATGAGGCCGGGACTGATCGCCGCGACGCGCACCTTCGGTGCCCACTCCACCGCCAGCGAACTGACCAGCGCCAGCACCCCGGCCTTGGCCGCACCGTAAGCCGCAGTACCCGGCGACGGGCGTAGCGCGGCAACGCTACCGATGAACAGGATCACCCCGCCGCCATCGCGCTGCATGAGCCGGTTGGCCTGCTGGGCGACGTTCAACGGCGCGATCAGATTCAGCCGGATGATCCCCTCGTGGAACCGCGGCGAGGCGGTAGCGGCCTCGGCGGCCGGGCTGCCACCGGCGTTATTGATCAGTACGTCGAGGCGCCCGTAGCGCTCGTCGATGGCGGCGAACAGCGCCACCAACGAGTCGAGGTCGCGCACGTCGACGGCGATGAACTCCGCCACACGGCCGCCACCTTCAGGCAGACGTTCCGGCGCCTGGCGGCCGCAGACCACCACATTCGCCCCGGCCGCCAGAAAGCGGCTGGCGATCACCGCACCGATGCCTTTGGTGCCGCCGGTCACCAGTACGGTCTTGTCGGAAAAATTCAGGTCTGCTGGGGCATCCATCGCTCAGTCCTCGTGCAAGCAATGGCCCCACTGTATTGACCTGACCGAGGCGGCTCGTCGTCTGAACGGACGATGAGTCGACCAAGCCCGCACCGAACAATCGCGGCAACTATCCGCCTGAGGAGCTGGGCCGCCATGAGCCAAGCAGAAGAACGCAGCGTCCTGATCGATCGTCCCGCCGAAGGCGTGGCCCGCCTGCGCCTGAACCGCCCGGCGGTGAACAACGCCCTGAGCCTGGAGCTACAGGCTCTGCTGGCCCGGTACTTCAGCGAACTGGCTGACGACGCCTCGGTGCGCTGCATCCTGCTGACCGGCGGCGAGCAGGTGTTCGCCGCCGGTGGCGATATCTCCAGCATGGCTGGCGTCGGTCCGATCGAGATCCTGCAGCGTCATACCGAACGGGTCTGGGCGCCCATCCAGCACTGCCCCAAGCCGGTGATCGCCGCGGTGTGTGGCTACGCCTACGGCGGTGGCTGCGAGCTGGCAATGCATGCCGACATCATCATCGCCGGCCGTAGCGCTCGCTTCAGCCAGCCGGAAATCCGTATCGGCATCATGCCCGGCATCGGCGGCACCCAACGCCTGGTGCGCGCGGTGGGCAAGGCCAAGGCGATGCAGATGGCCCTCACCGGCCGCCCGATAAGCGCCGAGGAAGCCTGTATCGCCGGGCTGGTCAGCGAGGTGGTCGCCGACGAGCAGGTGCAGGAGCACGCCCTGGAGCAGGCCCGGCTGATCGCCGCCATGCCGCCGCTGGCTGCCGAACAGATCAAGGAGGTCATCCTCGCCGGCATGGACGCCTCGCTCGAAGCCGGCCTGGCCCTGGAGCGCAAGGCCAACGCCCTGCTGTTCGCCTCACGCGATCAGAAGGAAGGCATGCAGGCGTTTCTCGACAAGCGCCGCCCGGCCTTCGAAGGCAGATAGTCCGTTTCGGGGATTCCGCCTCCCGGGGCGCGCCGTAGGCTGCCGCCAACGAAGCCCCCTAGGAGCCCGACGATGGATTTCGCGCTGAGCGATGAACAACTGATGATTCAGGAAAGCGCCGCTGGCTTTCTCGCCAAGGCCTCGGACTCGGCCGCCGTTCGCGCGGCCATGGAACGTGGCGGCTACAGCGGCGAGCTGTGGCGCCAGATCGCCGGGGAGCTGTGCTGGCCGGCATTGATCGTACCGGAACAACACGGCGGCCTTGCGCTCGGTTTCGTCGAGCAGGCCATCCTGTTGGAGCAAATGGGCCGCCGCCTGCTCGGCTCGCCTTTCTTCGCCAGCGCCTGTCTCGCCATCCCCGCCCTGCTGCTGAGCCGCAATGCCGAATTGCAAGCGCGCCTATTGCCCGAGCTGGCCAGTGGCAGCCTGACCGCTACCCTCGCCTGCTCGGCCGGTTCACGGGCGGGCCATCTGCTCGACCAGAACGTGCAGGCGGTGGCCGAAGGTGACGGCTGGCGTCTGGATGGAGTCTGCGACGCGGTGGTCGACGGCGCCGAGGCCGATCTGCTGATTGTCGCCGCCCGCCTGACCGGAACCGAGGGCGCGTCCATCGGCCTGTTCGCCGTGCCGGCCAACGGGCGCGGCATCAGCCGCGAGGCACTGCCGACGCTCGACCAGACCCGGCGCCTGGGCCGGGTCGTGTTCGGAGCCGTCCAGGTGTCGGCCGATGATTGCCTGCATACCGATAGCGATGGCGCTCAGCTGCTCGAGCAAACGCTGCAGCTGGGCGCCATCGCGCTCGCCTGCGAGCAGACCGGCAGCGCCCAGCAGTGCCTGGACCTGACGCTCGCCTACCTGAACGAGCGCCAGCAGTTCGGCCGCCCCATCGCCAGCTTCCAGGCGATTAAACATCGCTGCGCCGACCTCATGCTGGAGATCGAGAGTGCGCGCTCGGCCTGCTATTACGCGGCATGCGTGGCCCGCGAGGCGCTCGACCCGGCCGGCGACCGGGCGATCGCCGCTGAGCTGGGCGAAGCCAGTGCTATCGCCAAGATTCACGCCAGCGAAGCCTTCATGCACTGCGCCGAAGAGTCGATCCAGCTGCATGGCGGCGTCGGCTTCACCTGGGAATACGACCCGCACCTGTACTTCAAACGCGCCCGCGCCGGCGAACAGCTGCTTGGCACGCCGGCTCAGCATCGCGAGCGCCTGGCCCACCTGATTCTGGAGCAATACGCATGAAGATCGGATTCAGTGCCGAAGACGAGGCCTTTCGCCAGGAGGTCGCCGACTGGCTGGCCGAACACCTCTGCGGGCCATACGAAGCGTTGCGGTTTCGCGGTGGCCCGGGGGACGAGCACATGTTCCCCGAGGAGCGCAAAGCCTGGGAGCGCGAGCTGGCCCGTGGCGGCTGGATCGGCCTCGGCTGGCCGAGCGCCTACGGCGGGCGCGGCCTGTCGATAAGCCAGCAGGTGATCTTCTACGAGGAGTACGCACGTGTCGGCGGCCCGGGGCGCATGGGCCACATCGGCGAAGGCCTGATCGGTCCGACCCTGGTGGCCTTTGGCAGCGATGAACAGCGTGCACGCTTCCTGCCTGGCATCCTGGGGGGCCGTGAGTTCTGGTGCCAGGGTTATTCCGAACCCGGCGCCGGCTCGGACCTGGCGGCAGTAAAGACGCGCGCACGCTTCGACGAGACGAGCGGCAAGTGGCTGATCAACGGCCAGAAGGTCTGGACCTCTCTCGCCCACGAGTCGGACTGGTGCTTCGTGCTGGCACGCACCGATCCGGACAGTCGCGGCCACCATGGGCTCTCGTTCCTCCTGGTGCCGATGGACCAGCCCGGCATCAAGGTACAGCCGATCCAGCAGATCACCGGTACCAGCGAATTCAACGAGGTGTTCTTCGACGATGCCCAGACCGAGGCGAGCTGCATGATCGGCGCCCCGGGCGACGGCTGGAAGATCGCCATGGCCCTGCTGGGCTTCGAGCGCGGCGTGTCGACCCTCGGTCAGCAGATGCAGTTCCAGAATGAGCTGGACGAAGTGATCCGCCTGGCCAAACGCAACGGTGCCGCCGAGGACCCGCTGATCCGCCAGCGCCTCGCCCAGGCCTGGGCAGGCCTGCGGGTGCTGCGCTACAACTCGCTGCGTATGCTGTCCGGACCGCAGGACGGCAGCCTGCGCCGGGAGGCGACGATCTACAAGCTGGCCTGGTCTACCTGGCACGCTGAACTGGGCAAGCTGGCGATGGATGTGCTCGGGCCGCAGGCGGAAATTCTCGACGGCGGCCCGTACGAGCTGTCGCGCCTGCAGTCGCTGTTCCTGTTTACCCGCGCCGACACCATCTACGGCGGCAGTAACGAGATCCAGCGCAACATCATTGCCGAGCGGGCGCTGGGCATGCCGCGCGAGCCGCGGGTGCAGTAGGTATGCTCACGCTGGATATAGAAAGGCCCGGCCATTTGGCCGGGCCTTTCTCATTGAACAACTGCAGGTCAGTCGTAGGGTGGATGGCCGAAGCCATCCACCGACAACCGCACTGCTGGTTTGGTGCGCCGTCCAACTATCAGGTTGGCGGATGGCAGGATTCGCCCTGCTTCCTCCCGCGCCAGAACGTCAGCGTTCACGGATTTCATGAAGCCGCCGCCTGCGCATTGAGCGCCGCATCGCCCGGCGCACCAAGCACGCAGCTGGTGCCACCCGGGGTGTACATCATCGCCACGCAGCGGTTGCAGGCGGTGCAGATACCCCGCTCCGACGTGCCGTCGGCGAACTTGGCGACCAGGTCAGGCTCGGCGATCAGCGCGCGCCCCAGGGCCAGCGCATCGAAGCCTTCAGCCAATACCTGTTGGGCCCCCTGCAAGCTGGTCACTCCACCCAGATACGCGAGCGGCAGCTCAACGGCCTGGCGTATGCGCCGCGAATGATCCAGTAGATACAGCTCGCGAAAATCCACCACCGGCTCACGCAGCTGCTGGATCGCCATGGCGGCGGCGACCAGCGGGTTGCTCGGGCGCACCCGGTTCTCCTTGGGAAACGAGGAGCCGAACATGGTGGTGATCGATTCGGCGTTCATGCCGGCACTGAGCACCAGCATGTGCGCGCCTTCGCGCTCCAACTGCCGGGCGATGGCGACGCCGTCCTCCGGGCGGTTACCGCCCCTGACGCCGTCGGTGATGCTGTATTTGCACAGCACGGCCAAGTCGTTACCCACCGCATCCAGCACCGCACGCAGGACCTGACGCGGAAAGCGCAGGCGGTTCTCCAAGCTGCCGCCGTATTCGTCGCGGCGCTTGTTGTACAGCGGCGAGATGAACTGGCTGAGCAGGTAACCGTGGCCCATGTGGATTTCCACCGCATCGAAGCCCGCCTCGCGGGCCAGCCGCGCACCCTGGACGAAGTCGCCGATGACGCGGTTCATGTCGGTTTCGCGCATCGCCTGTTTGCGGAACATCCCGCTGAGCATGCCGATCTTGTTGAAGCCGCCACTGGCCGACAGCGGTCGCGGCGTGGCGCGTTCGCGCAGAAAGGTGAAGCAGCCGCCGTGGGTGATCTGAGCGGACGCCGCCCCGCCGTGGCGATGCACTGCGTCGGTCAGCACACGCAGGTGCGGCAGGCTGTCGGGCTGCAGCACGATCTGCCCCGGCAGGGTTCGGCCATCGAGGCTAACCGAGCAATAGGCCAGGGTCGTCATGGCCACGCCGCCGGCGGCCATCGACTCGTGGAAGCGCACCAGCTGCTTGCTCGGTACGCCGTCAATCGACATACCCTCGTTGGTGGCGGCCTTGATGAAGCGGTTCCTGAGCGTCAGCGGGCCGATGCGCAGCGGCTTAAAGGGAGACAGGGATTGTCCATTCATGGCGGGACCTGTGAGATCGCTGGACGAGAAAAAGCCGGCGCCCCTTGCGGGTGCGCCGGCAGTTGCACTACAGCCCGGAGCGGCGCGCCGCTTCGGGGCCGAAGTTGCGCTCGGTCAGCTTGCCGCGGTTGAGCACATAGGCCTGCGGCTGCTCGTTGACCAGGTTGAAGCCCAGGTAGGTGCCCGACAGCAGGTCGTGGTAGAAGCCCGCGCCGGCCTGCCAGGTCTGGGCCTCGTAGGCGTAGAAGTAGTTCACCATCGAGGTGCGCCACAGGCCGCCACGGGTGTCGTAGTTGTCACCCATGAGCATCAGCCAGCTGTCCTCGTCGACGTACATCACGCGCTTGCCGTACAGGTGCCGGTAGTTCTCCTTGAGCGTGCCCTCGAGCACCCATACGCGGTGCAGCTCGTAGCGCATGTGCTCGGGGTTGGCATGGCCGGGTGTCAGGAGTTCGGCGTAGCTGATTTCCGGCGAATGCACGCGGTAGGCGTTGTAGGGCACGTAGATCTCTTTCTTGCCGACGATGCGCCAGTCGTAGCGCTGCGGCGAGCCGTTGAAGATGCGCACCTCGTCGACGGTGATCGACCCACCCGTGCCGGGAAACTGCATATCGAAGCCGTACTCGGGCGCCTGGCGGACCCGCCGCGTGCCCGGGTCGTAGCGCCAGCTCTGGCGCGGCTGGGTCTGGTGATTCCAGAACTCCATGCCGGTGTTGATCTCGCCGCGGTCACGCTCAGGCAGCAGCGTCTCGTTGAGGTAGAACGACGACTGCCCCGTCTGCGGAGCGACATGGCCAGGCTTAAGGTGCGGCGCCAGGTTGCGGGACTTCACCCGCCCCCAGTTGATCTTGCCGTCGACCAGCACATAGGCGTTATCAGACGTGAGCTCTTCGGTCCAGGGCCGGTAGGTGTAGAAGCTCGACGTCCAGAGCAGTTCCAGACCGGTCTTCGGGAAGGGAAACGCAATGCCGCCGGTGGTGGCCTCGATACCCTCCCCGTCGCTCACCAACTTGGCGCTGCGAGCGTTCTCCAGGGTCGCCTGGCAGACGCTGTCGGGCATGCGGAAATCACGCCGCGACGGGTAGACTTGCATGCGGAAGCTGTCCGGGTATTTGGCGAACAGCGCCTTCTGCCCGTCGGACAGCCGCGCTTCGTGCTCGGCCATGTTCTGCGCGGTGATCACGAACAGCGGCTTGTCGTCCGGGTAGGGGTCGATCGGATGCTCGCCCGTGGCAGTAAAGGTGACGTGCGGCGGCACGCCCAGCCATTTTCCGGACCATTCCGGAATGCTGCCGTCGGCATTGCCGGCCTTCTCGGCGCCGACACAGGTCAGGTCCTGGCCCAGACGGGCGATTTCCGCTTCGCTGGCGGCGGCCAGAGCGACGCCGGCCAGCCCGAACTGCAAGGCCAGGCCGAGCAGCAGGTTTCGTTTTACAAGGTGCATAAGTAGTCCCTTATCCGATCAGAACGTGTACTTGACGTTGAAGGAGAGGTAGTCGCGGTCGGCCAGCAGCCGGCCGTGCTCGATGCTCGGCGAGGAGAGGTAGTTGACCAGGGTCGCACCGACCTGAAAGTTGCCGAGGTACTTGAAGTCGGCACCGAGGGTCAGGCGCTTCTCGTCGCGCCCCAGGCCCTGGGTGCCGCTGCCGTCGAGGGTCTGCATCCAGACCACGCGGGTGTTCAGATCCCAGCCGCTGAACAGCCCCGGATAGTCGAAGTAGGCACCCAGGCCGAGCAAGGTGCTGGAGCGGGTCTGGCCGTCGTACTCGAAGTCGTCGTAAGCGCCATCGATGCCGGCCCCACCGCCGCTGACCTGCAGGGTGTCGACGCGCTGGATTCGCTCGTTGAGCAGCTCGCCCATCAGCGTGGTCTGGTGGGCGAAGCGGTTCGGCCCGAGCATGTACATGAAGTTCAGGTTGGTCATCAGCAGGTCGCCGGTGGTGGGCGCCCCGTTGCTCAGGTACACCGGGGCATCCTGGCGCAGACTCATGTCGCCGCCGATCTGCACATCGCGGTACTTGGTGGTGAAACTCAGGCCGGTCAGCTTGATGTCTTCGAAGTAGCCGAACTTGTAGCTCGGCACGCCGGGACCGTAGCCCAGCCCGTCGAGCCCGGGCGCCGAGGAATAGCGCGTGGTGCCGGTGAAATCGAAGAACATCGCGGCGACGCGGTCGTGGTAGCGGTAGTGATACAGGCCGAACTCGGTGCTGAAGGTCGGCGAATAGCGCAGCCCCACGCCCCACTGCCCCGAATCGCGCGGCTTGTCATCACCGGCGTAGGTCAGCGCGGAGAACGTGGCGTCCGGCAGGCTACTGATCACTCCAGGTGCGAGCCGATAGAACTCAGCGCCCGGGCCGAAGTAGTCCGAGCCAAAGTAGTCGCCCACCGGGTTGAGTAGGGTCGGCTCCCACTCGTACTGGTAGAAGCCGGTCAGGGTCAGCTGTTCGTTCAGCGACCAGGCTGCCGAAACCTGGCCAACAGGCAGGTAGGCGTCCTTGGCTTCGGTGCCCGGCACGTTGAACTTGGTAGCGTCGACCGGCGCCTGACCCTGGCTGATATTCGGCCAGAACAGGCTTTCGCCCCAGGCCAGCAGGTGCCGACCGGCCTTGACCGAGAGGTACTGCTGCTCGCCCAGCGGAAAATCGCCGAAAACATAGGCATCCAGCAGCCGCGCCTTGCTGCCGCTGTCCTTGCGCGTACGCGAAGTGAATTCGCGATAGTCGCCGGTCTTGTTCACCGTCAGCGGCGAGTCGTTGTCGTTGCTGTTCTTGTAGACGTCGTCGTAGAAGTGGCTGCCACGCAGCACGGCACCATAGTTGTCCTTGCGCGCGATGATCTCGCCGAACAGGCTCAGCCGATTGTTGATCAGGCTGCCCTTGTCGAAGTTGCGCGTGCCGTCGTCGTTGTTGAGGTCCGCCAGGTATTCGCTGGAGGGGCTGGCGGTCCGCACCGACAGCGTGTAGTTGGCGGTGATCTGCGATTGCAGCACCAGCCCGTTGTCGAACTCGACGGTGGGCAACGCCAGCGCCGATGAACTCACCGCCAAGCCGGAAAGGGCCAGCACCAGCCGCCCTTGCCGGCTCGGCACGCCGGCGTACCCGATTACCTTATTCTTGTTGTTCAAGGTCTGCTCCTTAAGCCATCCAACCGATGCCCTTCGAGAGGTGCAGACGCAGTATCAGAACTGCCAGGCCGCGCCACATGGTCCATACGGACGAAGGCGCAGCGGTTTGTCAGGCCAGTTCGGCAGCCAGTTTCAGCTTGTCGATCTTGTTCGAGGCATTGGTCGGCAGCTGCTCGTAGAACACCACGCGGCGCGGCACCTTGTAGTTGGCCATGCGCTCGCGGGACCAGGCGATCAGTTCGGCTTCATCCAGCGTCGCGCCGGCCTTGCGCACCACGCAGGCACAACCCACCTCGCCCATGCGCGCATCGGGAATACCCAACACCGCTACCAGCGCGATATCCGGGTGTTCGCCCAGCGCGGCTTCGATCTCGGCCGGGTAGCAGTTGAAGCCGCCGACGATGAACATGTCCTTCAGGCGCCCGGTGATGCGCAGGTTGCCGCTCGCGTCGAGACTGCCGACGTCGCCGGTGTGCAACCAGCCCTCGGCGTCGATCGCCTCCGTCGTGGCTGCCGGGTCATCGAAATAGCCCTGCATTACATGGAAGCCCCGCAGGCAGATCTCGCCGTTCTCGTCCGCCGGCAGCGGCCGGTTGTGTGCATCGACGATGCGCACTTCGGTGCCGGGAATCGGCTGACCACTGGTGCCGGCGATGATTTCCGCCGGCTCGCGCGGGTCGCAGATGGTCGCCAGGCCACCGCACTCGGTCAGGCCGTAGGCGGTGGTCACCACGCTGCAGCCAAGCTCATGGCGGATGCGCTCGATCAGCTGCGGCGGAATGGTCGAGGCGCCGGTCACCGCGATGCGCAGGCTGCCCAGATCGGCACTTTGCAGGCGCGGATGGGCGAGCATCGACAGGTACAGCGCCGGCGGCCCGGGCAGTACGGTGATGCGCTCGCGGGCGACACGCTCGAAGATCGCCTCGGCGTCGAACACCGGGTGCGGCAGGATGGTCGCGCCAGCAAGCAGGCAGGTCAGCCAGCCGGCCTTGTAGCCGAACGAATGAAAGAACGGGTTGACGATCAGGTAGCGATCGCCGGGGCGCAGGCCGATGATCCGCACGTACTCACTGAAGGCGCGCAGGCTCTGCCCGTGCGCATTCATCACACCCTTCGGCTTGCCGGTGGTGCCGGAGGTGTAGAGCAGGTCGCTGAGGTCGTCCGGACGTACCGCCAGCGCACGGGCGCGGGCCGCTTCGAGCGAAACGTCCTCGCCGCGTGCGCGGAGTTCGGCAAGGGTCAGATCGGTCGCCGCGGCCGCGGTGCTGTCGAGTGTGACCACCTGTTCCAGGCTGGCGGGGCGATACGGCGCCAGCATCGCCGGGTAATCCGCGCCGAGAAACTGCCCTTCGACGAACAGCAGGCGCGTACCGCTGCGCGCGAGGATATCGGCGGCCTCGGCGCCCTTCATACGGGTATTGAGCGGCACCAGCACGGCACCGGCGCATTGCAGGCCCAGGGCGAGCACCACCCAGTCGATGGAGTTCGGTGCCCAGATCGCCACGCGGTCGCCGGCTTCGACCCCCACGGCCATCAGGCCACGGGTGACGGCGAGAACCTGCTCGGGCAGCTCGCGGTAATCGATGCGCCGCTCGCCATCCTCCAGCGCGACGCGGCCGGCATGCACCTGGGCCGCGGCGAACATCAGCTGTGGCAGGGTCTGTGCGACGTCAGCGGCGCCGTCTCGGGTTTCGTTCGAGGGGGAAATCAGCACGGTCATGTCGGTCTCTGCTCGGTCAGTCGGGAAAGCGCAGGTGAACGTTGGAGGTCAGTGCGATGGCCTGGCAGGCCAGCGTCCAGCCCTCTTTGAGCTCGTCTGCATCCAGCGCCTCGTTGGCCAGGAGTTCCACCTCGCCCTCCACCAGCGTGCACATGCACGACGCGCAGGCGCCGACCAGACAGGAATGCGGCGGCTGCAGGCCCTCGCGGCGCATGGCCGCCAGCAACAACTCGCCCGGCTGGCAATCGAGGCTATGTCGCTCGCCGTCCAGCTCCACGGTCAGCCGAGCGGCCAGGGCGCCGGCATGCTCGACGACCGATTCAGTCGGCTGCTCACCTTCGCCGGGCAGCGACACGAAGCGTTCGACATGCACCGCCTGGCCAGGCAAGCCGGCGGCCTTGAGCGCGGCCACCGCACCGTCCATGAACGGCCCCGGGCCGCAGATGAACGCCTCGGCCTGGGCGAAGCCTTCGGCAAAGGCCGCCAACTGCTCGGGCAAAGGCCGGCCCTGGACGCTGTCGAGCCAGTGAATGACCTGTAGCCGCGTCGGGTGATGCAGTGCCAGCTGACGCAGCAGATCGCGGAAGATCACCGAGTTTTCGTCGCGATTGGCATAGACCAGACGGATGCGCCCCCTGCCCTCCTTCAGCGCTGCGCGCAGGATCGACAGCACCGGCGTGATGCCGCTGCCGCCAGCGAACAGCAACAGGTCGGTGTCCAGCGTCTTCGGCACGAACACGCCGGCCGGCGGCAACACCTGCACGCTGTCGCCGACGCTGAGCCGGTCACACAGCCAGTTGGAGCCGCGACCGTCGGTCACGCGCTTGACCGTCACGCGCAGCGGCTCGTCATGCAGCGGGCAGCTGGACAGCGAATAGCAGCGCGGCAGCCAGTCGTCACCGTGGGGAATGCGCAGGGTGAGGAACTGACCGGGGCGATAACTGAAGCGCCCCGCCAGCGCCGCGGGTACGTCAAAGACGAACGAGCAGCTGTCGGCGGTTTCGTGAACCACCTCGGCCACGGTGAGAGTGAGGTATTCGGGCGCGTTCATGCTCAGATACTCATGACGAACTGGCCGCTGTCGATGCGCAGTTCTATGCCGTTGATGGCCCGAGCTTCGTCGGACGCGAGAAAAACGATGGCGTTGGCCACATCCTCCGGCCGGCACGCACGGTTCATCGGGTCCGCGTCGATGGTCAGCCGTTCCGGGTCGACGTTCGCCGGATAGACCGCGCGGGTCATGGGCGTCAGCACGCCATCGGGGTGCACCGAGTTGCAGCGGATGCGATGTGCCCGGCCGAAGGCCGCGACACTGCGCGTCAGCGCGGCGATCGCTCCCTTGCTGGCGCTGTAGGCCAGGTAGTCTGGCTTGCCGGCCATGGAGGTGACTGAGGCGAGGTTGACGATCGAGCCACCGCCGCCACGCTTCATCAGCGCGACCGCGGTCTGGCAGCCGAGAAACACGCTGTCGGCATTGACCCGCATCAGACGCTGCCAGTCCTCGAGCGTGGTGTCCTCCACCGAGCCGGCCTTGAGGATGCCGGCATTGTTGACCAGCACGTCGAGCCGGCCATGCTGCGCTTCGATATACGCACCAAGCGCCTGCCAGCTCTGCGGGTCACTGACATCTTGCTCGATGAAGCTCACCGCCTCGCCCAGTTCCTGCGCCAGGCGCTGGCCGGCTTCGGCGTTGAGATCGGTCAGCACCACCCGGGCGCCTTCGGCGGCGAACCGGCGTACCGTGCTCGCGCCCATGCCGCTGGCCCCACCGGTGACCACGGCAATCTTGCCCTGCAGACGTGCATTCATCGGTCGCTCCTCAGCGGCTGTTGGCCAGGTGGTGCGCGGCGATGTAACCAAAGGTCATCGCCGGACCGAGAGTGGCACCTGCACCCGGATAGCGGATGCCCATGACCGACGCCGAGGTGTTGCCGATGGCGTACAGCCCGGGGATCGGCGCACCGTCCGCTTCGCGCAGCACCTGCGCCTGGGCGTTGGTCAGCAGCCCGCCCTTGGTGCCGATGTCGCCAGCGTTCATGCGCATGGCGTAGAACGGGCCCTTGGCCAGCGGCGCCAGGCAGGGATTGGGCTTGACGTTGGAATCGCCGTAGTAGCGGTCGAAGACGTTGCCGCCGCGGTCGAAGTCTTCATCCACGCCGGAGCTGGCGAAGCGGTTGACCCGCGCCACGGTCTCACGCAGCCCCTCGGCGTCGACGCCAATCTGCCCGGCCAGTTCGTCGAGGCTGTCGGCCTTCCAGTAGACGCTGCCGAGCCACTCCTTGCGCAGGCGGCTGTCGGGCATGATCTGCCCCGGCATCAAGGGGCCCATCGCGTAGCCGAAGCGGAATTTCGCATCGAAGATCACCCACGCTGGCACGCTCTGCCCGCCGCTAACTTCGTTGTCGCGGTACATGGCGTCGACGAATTCCAGGTAAGGCGCCGCCTCATTAACGAAGCGCCGGCCATGGCCGTTGACCACGATGGCGCCTGGGAAGGCGCGCTCGGCGAACACGCCGCGCGACTGGGCTTCGCCCGGCACCTGCAGGGTTGGCGCCCACCAGGCCCAGTCCAGTAGATCGGTCGCCGCGCCGAGCTTCTGCCCGGCCTCCAGTGCCGCGCCGGTGTTATTGCCTTTGGGCGTGGCACTCCACTCGTGGTTGTTCGGCTGCGGCAGGTAGCGCTCGCGCAGGGCCTGATTCTGCTCGAAGCCGCCGGCACCAAGTATCACCCCGCGCAATGCGCGAATACGCAGCAGCTGGCCATCGCGTTCGGCGACCACGCCAACCACCTTGCCGTCTTCCTCGATCAGCTCGCGAAAGTCGGTCTTCAGCCACAGCGGGATATCGCGGTCGAGCATCGACGCGCGCAGGCTCGCCACCAGCGCGTTGCCCAGCGCAGTGCGGCGGTCGCGGCGCGTCTTGCGGCGCCAGGCGAAGTCGAACTTGTAGCGGAGGATCAGCCACATGATCAGCAAGCGCCAACCTGGCGTTTTGGCCATGGCCTTGTGTGCGTGGCGTGCGGTCCAGGCGATGCGGCCCATCAACAGCGTGGTCGGCGAGGCCTCGCGGAGGTTTTCCAGCTCGTCGCCGAGAACGCTGGTATCGAACAGCTCAGGATCCAGGGTACGGCCACCCGGCAGAGCGCCGGGCAGGTTCGGGTAGTAGTCGGGATACTTGTCCGCCACGGTGTAATGCACACGGGTGTGCTGTTCCAGGTAGCGAATCATTTCCGGCGCCTGGCTCAGGTAGGCATGCAGACGTGACTCATCGACACGATCACCGACCGACGCCTTCAAGTAGGTCATCGCCTGCTCATAGCTGTCCTCGCCGCCGATGGCCTTGAAATAGTGATTGTTCGGTATCCAGATGCCGCCGCCAGAAAGCGCCGAGGTGCCGCCATACTGGGCGGCCTTCTCGATCATCAGCACCGAAAGGCCCTGATCTGCCGCGGTCACGGCGGCCGTCATCGCCCCCGCGCCCGAACCGACCACCAAGACGTCGCAGGTGGCCGCGTATTCATTGTTGTTATGCATGTCCGACTCACTTGCCAGGTTCAAACGAACCGCCACCTGCGACGGTGGCGGGCTGCGCGTCACACGTACGGGTCAGGGTTGGGCAGGCCGAGCTGGACCGCGCCGTAGGTGCGGGCGAACGCCGCAACGTTGTTCGAGATGTGCCCTCGCGCCTGGTGCATGTCACGGAAGATGCGCGCCACCGGGTTGCTCTCGTACAGGCCCGAGGCGGCCATGCAGCGCAGGATGCCGCTGACCTTTTCGGCACAGGTGTTGGTGACGTAGGCCGACTGGTAGCGATACAGCAGCCGGGTCTCGACGTCCGGGTAGGCGTTGCCAGCGGCGATCTGTTGCAGCTGCTCGTAGTTGCGTTCGAGCACCAGGCGCAGCATGTCCAGGGTCAGCGCGGCGTCGGCCACGGTTTCCTGCGCCAGCGGGTCTTCGGCGGTCTTCGCGCCGTGCTTGCCGATATGCCGCGCGGCGTTCTCGCGGAACTCGGTGATCGCGCCCTGCAGCGCGCCCAGGCAGGAGGTGGACACCGCGCGGGTGAAGACCTGCGCGAACGGAATGCCGTACAGCGGGTTGCTGTTCACCTGGCGGCCCGGCGTGGCTTCGAGGCTGGAGTTGTTGGTGCGCTGCACACGATGGGCCGGGACGAAGGCATCCTCGACCACGATGTCGTGGCTGCCGGTGCCGCGCAGGCCCAGCACATCCCAGTTACGCTCGATGCGATAGTCGCTGCGTGGCACCAGGAAGGTCCCGTGCTCGGCGCCCTCGCCGTTTTCATCGGCCGGAATGATTCCGCCGAGCAGACACCAGCGGCAATGTTCGCTGCCGCTGGAAAAGCCCCAGCGCCCGCTGATGCGATAGCCGCCCTCGACCTCGGTCACCTTGGCGACGGGCATGTAGGTGGATGACATCAGCGTCGACTGGTCGTCGCCCCAGACGTCTTCCTGCGCCTGCAGCGGATAGCGCGCCAGCTGCCAGGGGTGCACGCCGATCACGCCATAGATCCAGGCCGTGGACATGCAGCCTTCGGCCAGGGCCATCTGGACTTCGGCAAAGGTGCGCAAGTCTGCCTCGTAGCCACCGAAGCGCTTGGGCTGCAGCACGCGGAACAGCCCGGCTTCCTGCATGTCGGCGATGGTTTCGTCGGGAATCTTCTGCTGACTTTCTGCCTGTGCGGCTCGCGCCTTGAGCGCGGGGATCATCTGCCGCGCGCGCTCGATCAGATCGATTTCTTCTTGTGTTTTCTGGCGAGTGGCTGCCATCTCGGAATCCTCACGTGGGCACCGCAACAGGACGACGCGGTTGGCCTGATTATCGAGAGGACGGAGCGCCGGACTCATCGTCAAAGTGGACTAGGGTTGCGTCCGGCCGGCGCGGCAAGAGACGGGCTGAAAGACAGGCGTCCGGCAGCCCGCACCGCTTCAGGTGAATTCGGCGCGGGCCTACCGGGCGGGTTCGGCAGTGAGGGATCGAGGCAGACGCTAGACCGCCAGACCGGGGCGGCGATCGGCCCAGGGGCGGGTCTGCTCCAGTTGGCTGGCCAGGCGCAGCAGCAGCGCCTCGTTGCCCAGACGCGCGGTGAACATCATGCCCACCGGCAGACCGTTGCCATTCATGCCCAACGGTAGCGAGATCGCCGGCTGCCCGCTGACGTTGGCCAGCACCGTGAAGGACGCGCTGCCCATGGCCTTGTGCGCATAGTCGTCCCACGGCTGCGAGAGACGCAGTTCACCAAGTTTCGGCGGCAGGTTGGCGGTCACCGGCGAGAGGATCAGATCGAAGCGCTCGAACACCTGCTCCATGCTCTCGCTGATCTGTTCGAACGCGTGCCGCGCGCGGTACAGCTGCACCGCCGTGGCGCGCTCGCCATTGCCCAGTACGGTACGCGTTACCTCTTCCAGATCATCATCGCGCAGGGCGCGGCCGAGGGCCTGCTCGCGGTCGCGGATGAGCGCCGCAGTGGCCGCCGCGCCAGCCGTACCGTGGGCACTAAACAGCTCGCGCGGGTCAACCGGCAGACTCAACTCTTCAATCTCGTGGCCGAGGCTGAGCAGCAGCTTGATGCTGTCGTCGAGCACCTGCGCAACGGCCGGATCAAGCTCGGCACCAGTCAGCGAGCGCTTGACCAACGCGACGCGCAGACGTCCTGGCTCCCGCTTGAGCTCTTCGACGAAGGGCCGCTCAAGTGGCTGGGTCCAGTACGGGCTGCCCGGCTCATGGCCTTGGCCGACATCGAGAAACAGCGCCGTGTCACGTACGGTACGCGACACCACGTTCGCCACACTGGCACCGAACCAGCCTTCGAACCGCCCCGGACCTGTCGGCGTGCGGTAGCGGCTGGGCTTGAGCCCAACCAGCCCGCAGTAGGAGGCCGGTATACGAATCGAACCGCCACCGTCGGTCGCATGCGCCACTGGAACGATGCCTGCGGCCACCGCCGCAGCGGCGCCGCCGGAGGAGCCACCAGCGCTGTGTTCGAGGTTCCAGGGATTGCGCGTCTGGCCCCAGAGCGCCGATTCTGTGGTCGTGGTCAGGCCGAATTCCGGGGTAGCGGTCTTGCCGAACGGCAGCGCACCCTCGGCCTGGTAACGGGCGATCAGCGTACTGGTGAGGGTCGCTGGCGGATTGTCACGAAACAGCCGGCTGCCGTGGCTGGTCGACGTGCCCTGCATATAGGTGCTGAGGTCCTTGACCAGCAGGGGGACGCCGGCGAGCGCGCCCTTGCTTGCCGAGCGTCCGTCGAGCAATGCGCGGGCGTAATCCTCATGAAGCATATTCACCGCATTGACCAGCGGATTGACCGCCCGGTAGCGCGCCAGCGCGGCCGTCAGCAACTGAGCGCCGGTCAGCTCGCCCGCGCGCACCGCCTCGGCCATGGCCCAGGCATCGAGGGCGTCATATTCACTGGCGGTCAATGCCGAGCCGTTGTCGGCCGCGAAGGCGAAACGCCCGGCCATGGTCACGCCGAGCGCCAGTGCGCCAGCCTTGAGAACCTGACGGCGCGGCCAGCCGGACGGAAGCTGAGCCGGTAGCGCCATGTTTGAAGGAGTCGTGTCATTCATCGATGTGCTCTCTGCTGGTGAAGGGCGGTCAGCTCGCGTCACGCCTGCGCTCTTCGGTATGAAAACGTGCCGACAGCTGGTTCAGCTGCACGGCCAGGCGTTCCAGATCGGCGGCCGCCCTGGCACTGCGCTCGGCGTTGGCCGACAGCTCGCCGGTGGCGGAGGAAACGCCCTCGATGCGCTGGGCGATCTCCCGCGTTGCCGCGGCCTGCCCCTGCAGCACCGAACCGATGCCGTCGACGGCGCCAATGACCTCTTCCGTACCCGAACGGATCATCCCGACCAGCGAGCCTGCGCGCTCCGCCAGGCCGGCACCGGCCTGCACCCGCACGATGGTCGCCTCCATACCCGACACCACTTCGCGGGTGCCTTCCTGCATGCGGCTGACGGTACTACCGATTTCGCTGATGGAGCTGGTCGTGCGACGGGCGAGCATGCGCACCTCGTCGGCCACCACGGCGAAACCACGGCCCTGCTCTCCGGCCCTGGCGGCTTCGATGGCGGCGTTGAGCGCCAGCAGGTTGGTCTGTTCGGCGACGTTCTGGATGATGCCGAGCACGCCACCAATCTCGCCGGAGCGATGATCCAGCGCGCGGACATGCTCGGCCGTGCGGGTCACCGCTTCGGCGATGTCCTGCATCTCCTGCGCCATGTCGCGGATGAAGCCCTCGCTTTCGCCGGAGCGGCTGGCCGAGGCCTGGGTAACCCGGCGCGAGGCTCCGGCATGCTCCTGCACCTCGTCGATCGACACCGACAGCTCTTCCACCGCGCTGGAGATGCTGGCGACCGCGTCGGCCTGCTGCTGGGTCGCCAGAGATGCCTGCCCAGCCTCCTCGGCCATGCGTCGCGCCTCGACGCTCAGCTCGCGCACCTGGCGGTGCATCGCGTCGATCAGGCTGCGCAACTGATCGCGCATCAGCTCGATGTCGCGCAGCATCCGCGCGACCTCGTCGCGGCCCTGCACCTCGCCGCGCGGTGACAGGTCGCCGCGGGCGATCGCCGCCAGCTGCTCGCCGGCCACGGCGAAGGCCCTGCGCAGCCGCAGCAGCGTGCTGACCGCCGTTGCGCCGCCGGCCAGGGCACCGAGCACCGCCAGCATCAGGTAGGCGATCACGCTGGCCTGGTAGCGCTGCTGGGCCTGCGTGTAGGCCTGCCCGGTGCCGGCCTCCTGAATCGCCCGCAGGTCTGCCAGCGCGTGGCTCGCCGCCTCGCCCTCCGGTTCGCCGACGCGCAGGAACGAGAGCATGCCGCCGGTGCGGTAGTCCCCGATGCGCAGCGTCTCGACCATCATTTCCTGTTCGGCCAGCCAGGCCTGGTAACGATCATCGAAGCCCTGCGCGGCCTGCTGCTCTTCGGCGCCGAGCGACTTCTGCCGGTAGGCGCTCCAGATCTCGGCAATCCGCCGGCTGTTGGCCTCGACCGTATCGAGCACGGCCCCGACCGGACGGTCGTGGGCCACCACCAGCGGGCCCTGCGGGTCAAACTGGAAGGCTAGTAGCATCAACCGCCGGTTTTCGTCGAGCAGACGCTCGATCTCGCCGAAGGACAACAATGCGGCGAGATGTACGTCGTGCACGGTGCGCAGGCTGTCACGCGCCTGCTGCAAGCCATACCAGCCGAGGCCGACCGCGGAGAAGAACAGGACGCTGGCCAGCAGCGCCCAGCACCAGAGGCGCTGGGCAATGGTGATCGATCCGAGCATGGGACTCCCTGTCACAGCTGTGCGCTGTACTTTCTTGCAGCGTGGAACACCCGCTCAATCAGCGGTGACCTGAGCCTGCATCGCCGTCAGGAACTGCTCGCCATAGGGCGGCAGCATTCCCCATTCGCCCCGCGGATCGTAGGCCGGGGCCTTGAATACCGTGCGCGCGTGGCTGAACTGGCAGAAGCCTTCGCGGCCGTGGTAATGGCCCATGCCGGATGCGCCGATGCCACCGAAGGGCGCGTCGTGCATCGCCGGATGCAGCATGGCATCGTTGATCGTCACCCCGCCGGACAGCGTGTGGCTGAGCACGTAGTCCTGCTCCGCCAGGTTCTGCCCGAAGTAGTACAGCGCCAGTGGACGCGGCCGGGCATTGATCTCCGCCACCACCGACGGCAGGTCGCTGTAGGTCAGCAGCACCATGATCGGGCCGAACAGTTCTTCCTCCATCACCCGGCTGTGCAGTGGCGGGTTGACCACCAGGCTCAGCGGGCGCTTGCGGCTGCTCGCCACCGGCGCCTCGTCCGGGCAGTGCAGCACCTCGGCGCCCTGCTCGACGGCGTCGGCCAGGTAACGGTCGATGCGCTGCAGGTGCCGCTCGTTGACCACCGCCACCAGGTCGGGGTTGTCGTTGGCACTCGGATACAGCGCGGTCACCGCGGCGCGGAAGGCCTCGATGAACGCCTGCTTGTGCTCGACCGGGACGTAGACCAGATCCGGCGAGACGCAGATCTGCCCGCCATTGGTCAGCTTGGCGATTGCCAGGCGCCGCGCCGCGTCGGCGATGTCCGCGCTGCGCCCGACGATCACCGGCGATTTGCCGCCGAGCTCGAGCGTCACCGGCACCAGATTTTCCGCGGCGCGGCGCATCACGTCGCGGCCGATGGCGGTGCTACCGGTGAACACCAGATGGTCGAATGGCTGGCTGGCAAAGCCCTGCCCTACCTCGACGCCGCCGGTGACGACTGCCAACTCCAGCGGATCGAAGCGTTCGCCGATCGCCGCGGCCAGCACCGCAGCGGTGTTGGCGGTCACCTCCGACGGCTTGAGGATCGCCCGGTTGCCGGCCGCCAGCACGCCTGCGAGCGGGCTCAGCAGGGTGAACAACGGTGCATTCCAAGTGCCGATGATGCCGACGCTACCCTTGGGCTGGTACTGCACCCAGGCCTCGGCGCCGAGCTGATCGTAAGGCGCGAACGCTGGCCGAGGGTCGCGCTGCATCCAGCCTTCAACATGCTCGCGGGCATGCTTGAGCGAAGCGAGTGCGCCGAGGATGTCGGTCATCAGCCCGTAGCCGGGGTGGCGGCCGCCGAAATCAGCGTCCATCGCCTCGACTAGCGGTCGCTGCTCGGCCACCAGCAAGTCGATGACCGCCTGCAGCCGGCGCTTGCGCGTCTCCAAATTGACCGTGCCCTCGCGGTCGAAGGCCTGCCTCTGGGCGGCCAGCAGCTCGCCGACCTCGTCGATGGATCGCAGGTTCGCATTCATACGGCCTCCGGGCCTTTCTGTTGTTCTTGTAGGCCCACCTTAGTGGCCGGCGAACGGCACGGCCTCGTCCATCCGGACGACGCGAACCACTGCGCTTCCCTTAGTCCGTAAAGACGATGTTGGCGCAACCCGGGCTGCGAATACTGCAATCACGACTGACCCGATTTGTGAGGCAGACCATGACTGCTCCAGCCAGTTTCAACCCCCAGGCGTTTCGCGCAGCGCTCAGCACCTTCACCACGGGGGTGACGATCATTACCACGCGCGGTGCCGATGGCGAGCCGGTGGGCGTGACGGCCAACAGCTTCAACTCGGTCTCGCTGAACCCGCCGCTGGTGCTCTGGAGCCTGGCCAAGTCGGCGCTGAGCCTGCCGGCCTTCTCCAGCAACAAGCACTGGAACGTGCATGTTCTTTCCGCCGACCAGCAGCTGCTCTCGGGCCGTTTCGCCTCGCGCGGCGAAGACAAGTTCGCCGGTGTCACGCTCGACCAAGGCATCAACGACACGCCGCTGTTCATGGACTGCACGGCACGCTTCCAGTGCCGCACCGCCTTTACCTACGAAGGCGGCGACCACCTGATCTTCGTCGGCGAGGTGCTCGCCTTCGACAAGACCGACCTGCCGCCGCTGGCCTTCCAGAGCGGGCAGTACGCGCTGGCCACCTGCAAGGCCCGCGAGACGCTGCGCCTGGGTTCCGAACCGCCGCCCGAGTGCAGCTACACCGAGGACCTGCTCGGCTATCTGGTCGGGCGCGCGCACTACCAGCTGCTCGACGCGCTGCGCCGGCTGCTGCACAGCCAGAAGATCGACGAGCATGCCTTCTTCGTGCTCTCGGTGCTGTGCATCCAGGACAACCTGACGCTCGACGAGATCAACGAGTTCGTCAGCTACACCGGCCGTGAGGTCACGCTGTCGATGATGCTGTTCCTCGAAAAGCAGGGCTACGTGGTGGCTGAGAAGCAGTTCGGCGTACTGCGTTTTCTGCTCACCGCCGCCGGGCGTGAGATATCGCTGGAACAGATCGCCCTGGCCAAAGCGGTCGAGCAAGAAGTGACCGATAAGCTCGGCCCGACCGATTCGCAGGTGCTCAAGGTGTTGCTCAAGCGTTTGATCCACGACACCGACCCTGGCCTGCCCGATCTCTGGGCCCCCGCGCAATCTCCGGTCAGCGCACAAGCCTGAGCCTGACCGCGTACAACGAGACAAGGAACCGCCATGAGTCTGCTTGATCGCTTCACCCTGCATGACAGCGTCGCCATCGTTACCGGCGCCGGCCGCGGCATCGGCCGCGCCATTGCCCTGGCCTACGCCGAGACCGGCGCGCGCGTGGTGTGCGCCGCACGCACCGTCGCCGACGTCGAGTCGGTGGCCGCCGAGATCCGTGCCGCCGGTGGCGAGGCCATCGCCGTGCGCTGCGACGTCAACGACGACGCCATGCGCCAGGCCACGGTAACAGCCGCGCTGGAGGCCTTTGGGCGCATCACCCATCTGGTCAACAACGCCGGTGGCGCCGGACCGAACGACCCGCTGAAGATGAGCGTCGAGGAATTCGAGCAGGTGCTGCGCTTCAACGTCAGCTCCGCCTATGCGTTGACCCAGCTGTGCGTGCCGCACATGCGCCATGCCGGTAGCGGCAACATCCTCAATATCACCTCGGGCGCGGCGCGCTACGCACAGCCGCAGTTCAGTGCCTATGGCGCCGCCAAGGCCGCGCTGTCGCAGCTGACCCGGCTGCTGGCGCATGACTTCGCGCCCACGGTGCGGGTCAACGCCATCGCGCCCGGCCCGATCCTCACCGACGCGCTCAACCGGGTGATGCCCGAGCAGATGCGCACGGCCATGGAGCGGAACACGCCGATGAAGTGCCTCGGCGAAGTCGAAGACATCTCCGCCGCCGCGCTCTATCTCGCCACCCCGGCGTCGCGCTGGGTGACCGGCAAGATCATCGAAGTCGATGGCGGCGCCGAATCCAGCGTCTGGCCCGGTTGAGGAGCGCTTGCCATGCTTGATCCGCAACTGATCGAAGCCCTCGGCGACGAGCTCTTCGCCGCCCTGCGCGAACGACGCACCCTGGCGCCGCTGACCAGCCGCCATCCGGCCATCGACCTGGACGATGCGTACCGCATCTCGCTGCGCTTTCTGGCACGGCGCGAGGCTGTCGGCGAGCAGGTGATCGGCAAGAAGATCGGCGTCACCAGCAAGGCCGTGCAGGACATGCTGAACGTGCACCAGCCGGATTTCGGCTTTCTCACCCAGGCGATGCAGGTCGATGACGGCAGTGCCGTGAGCCTGGCCGGGCACCGCCTGATCCAGCCGCGCGCCGAAGGCGAGATCGCCTTCATCCTCGCCGAGGATCTCAACGGGCCGGGCGTCACCGCCTCGGACGTGGCAGCTGCCACCGCCTCGGTGGCCTGCTGCTTCGAGATCGTCGACTCGCGTATCGACGACTGGCAGATCCGTATCCAGGACACCGTGGCGGACAACGCCTCCTGCGGCGTGTTCGCTCTCGGCGAAACGCGAATAGACCCGCAGCAACTGGACCTCGCCGCCTGCGAGCTGCAGATGTTCAAGAACGGCCAGCCGGCCGGGCGCGGCCTGGGCGCCGCAGTCCAGGGGCACCCGTGCGAGGCCGTGGCCTGGCTGGCCAACACCCTGGGTCGGCTCGGCATTCCGTTTCGCAAGGGCGAAGTGATTCTTTCCGGCGCCCTCGCCCCGCTGGTGCCGGTGGGCGCCGGCGACCGCATCCACATGACCATCAGCGGCATCGGCGCGGCGAGCCTGCGCTTCGTCGACTAGAGCCGATTCGTCAAGGAGACGAACCATGAGCAAGAAGATCCGCTGCGCCCTGATCGGGCCCGGCAACATCGGCACCGACCTGTTGTACAAGCTCAAGCGCAGCGAAGTGCTGGAGCCGGTCTGGATGGTGGGCATCGACCCGACTTCCGAGGGCCTCAAGCGCGCCGAGGAAATGGGCCTGAAGGTCACCGCCAAGGGCGTCGACGGCCTGCTGCCGCACGTCGCGGCCGATGACATCCGCATCGCCTTCGACGCCACCAGCGCCTATGTGCACGCCGAAAACAGCCGCAAGCTGACCGAGCTGGGCGTGCTGATGATCGACCTGACCCCCGCCGCCATCGGCCCCTACTGCGTGCCGCCGGTGAACCTGAAGGACAATCTCAAGGCCGGGGCGACGAACGTCAACATGGTCACCTGCGGCGGCCAGGCGACGATTCCGCTGGTTGCCGCGGTGTCGCGCGTGCAGCCGGTCGAATATGCCGAGATCATCGCCACCGCCGCATCCAAGTCGGTCGGACCGGGCACGCGCAAGAACATCGACGAATTCACCCGCACCACTGCCGGCGCGGTGGAACAGGTCGGGGGCGCGAGAAAGGGCAAGGCGATCATCGTCATCAACCCCGCCGAGCCGCCGCTGATCATGCGCGACACCGTGCATTGCCTGGTGGAAGGTACGCCGGACGAGGCGGCGATCACCGAGTCGATCCACGCGATGATCGCTGAGGTACAGAAGTACGTGCCGGGCTACACGCTGGTCAACGGGCCGGTGTTCGACGGCAATCGCGTCTCCGTCTTCATGGAGGTCGAGGGCCTGGGCGACTACCTGCCCAAGTACGCCGGCAACCTCGACATCATGACCGCAGCCTCGGCCCGCACCGCCGAGATGTTCGCCGAAGAACTGCTCAAGCAGACCGAGCTTTAAGGAGCGCGCCATGGACCTTCGCGGCAAGAAAATCACCGTACACGACATGTGCCTGCGCGACGGCATGCACCCCAAGCGTCACCAGATCAGCCTGGAGCAGATGAAGAGCATCGCCCAGGGCCTGGATGCGGCCGGCGTGCCGCTGATCGAAGTCACTCATGGCGACGGCTTGGGTGGTACCTCAGTCAACTATGGCTTCCCTGCACACAGCGACGAGGAGTATCTCTCGGCCGTCATCCCGCTGATGAAGCAGGCCAAGGTCTCGGCGCTGCTGCTGCCGGGCATCGGCACCGTCGACCATCTGAAGATGGCCCATGAGCTGGGCGTCGCTACCATCCGCGTGGCGACCCACTGCACCGAGGCCGACGTTTCCGAGCAACACATCAGCCATGCGCGCGGCCTCGGCATGGATACCGTGGGCTTTCTGATGATGGCGCACATGAACAGCCCCGAGGGCCTCGCCGCCCAGGGCAAGCTGATGGAAAGCTACGGCGCCAACTGCGTGTACATCACTGACTCGGCCGGCTACCTGCTGCCGGACGACGTTCGCGCCCGGGTCGCCGCGCTGCGCGAGGCGCTCGCGCCGGAGACCGAGATCGGCTTCCATGGCCATCACAACCTCTCGATGGGCGTGGCCAATTCCATCGCCGCGATCGGCGCCGGCGCGACGCGCATCGACGCGGCCTGCGCAGGCCTCGGTGCTGGCGCCGGCAACACGCCGATGGAGGTGCTGGTGGCGGTCTGCGACCGCATGGGCATCGAGACGGGCGTCAGCGTGTTCGGCATCCAGGACGTCGCCGAAGACCTGGTGGTACCGATCATGGACTTCCCCATCCGCAGCGACCGCGACGCCCTGACCATGGGCTATGCCGGCGTCTATGGCTCCTTCCTCTTGTTCGCCAAACGCGCCGAGAAGAAGTACGGCGTCTCGGCACGCGAGATTCTCGTCGAGATGGGCCGCCGCGGCATGGTCGGTGGTCAGGAGGACATGATCGAGGACACCGCGCTGACGCTGCTCAAGCAACGCCAGGCGCGCGCCTGATCGATCCGGCTTGGGTCGGAGGCTGGCATGACGACGGTTAATGCAGCGCCGCGCCTCGGCTGGCGCACCCATGGCGTGCTGGCGCTGCTGGTGGTGGCCTATGCCAGCAGCTTCATCGGCCGGCAGATCATGTCGGTGATGATCGAGCCGATCAAACTGGAGTTCGGCGTCAGCGACACCGCCATGGGGCTGGTCTCCGGCCTGTCGTTCGCCGCCGTCTATGCCCTGCTCGGCCTGCCGGCCGGGCGCCTGGCCGATCGCCATTCGCGCATGCGCGTGCTGGCCATTACCGCGGCGCTCTGGGCATTGGCCACCCTGCTCTGCGGCATGGCCACCGGCTTTGTCGTGCTGGCGCTGGCGCGGATGCTGGTGGCGGCCACCGAGGCCCCGGTCACCCCCACCTCGCTGTCGCTGATTGCCGACCTCTATCCGGTGCAGAACCGCTCGCTGGCGATCAGCTGCTTCACCGGCGCGCCCACCCTGTCGGCCATCGTCGGCCTCAGCGTCGGCGCGTGGCTGGTCGACGTGCATGGCTGGCGCACCGGCTTCGTGCTGATCGCCATTCCGTTGCTGTTCCTCTCGCTGATTTTCGGCTTCCTGGTGCGCGAACCCCAACGCGGCCGCTGGGACGGCGTCACCGCGCATCCGGCCCCAGGCGAGAGCCTGTTGCAGTCGGCGCTGACCCTGCTGCGCAACCGGCCCTATCTCCTGCTGATGAGCGCCAGCGCGCTTACTACCTTCAGCGCGTATGCCTTCGCGATGTGGAACACCAGCTTTCTGGTGCGCAGCCATGCGCTGTCGTTGCAGCATGCGGGCATTCTCGCCGGCGTGGTCAGTGGCGCCGCCATGGCCGTCGGCGGTGTATTCAGCGGCTGGCTGACCGATCGGCTCAGCGCCCTGAATCGCGCCTGGTTGCTGCGCATTCCGCTGCTGGGGCATCTGCTCGGGTTGGCCGGGCTGGCGCTGTATCTGCTCTGGCCGCAGGCGACCTGGCTGACCGTCGCCGGATTGCCGGTGCCTTCGGCCATGCTGTGGGCAGCGTTCAGCGGCTTCTTCAGCATCTGGTGGGTGGCGGCGTCGTTCAACCTGCTGACCCAGCTGGTCAGCCCCTGGCAGCGCGCGACGGCGATCGCCCTGCAGACGGTGTTCTCCACGCTGCTCGGCATCGGCCTCGGCCCGCTCGCGGTCGGCCTGCTGAGCGACGTTCTGGGCAGCACGTTCGGCGACGACTCGCTGCGCTACGCCATTTTGATCGTCAATGTCTTCCTGCTGGTGCCGATGGGGCTGCTGGTCATGCTCTATCGCAGCCGTGCCTATCACGCAGCGGCAGCCCCCGTTCCAGCAGCAGTGGCGCCGCTCGGGTTGACGGAGGTCGGCGCCTGAAGCCAAAACGCCTGGCAAGCCAGGCGTTCTCGTGTCGTTACCGCAGTGCGGCCTCAGAAGACCTTGGTCCGCATCAGGGCGTCCATGCCGCCGTCGACGAACAACACGCTGCCGTGAATGAAGCTCGCCTGCGGCCCGAGCAGAAAGGCGATCGCCTCCGCCACCTCGCGCGGTTCGCTGCCGCGTCCCAGCGGCGCGACGAAGCGGCGCGTCGATTCGCCGTAACGCGGGTCGGCCTTCGAAGCCTGCAGCAATGGCGTCTCCACCGCGCCGGGCGCCACCACGTTCAGGCGCACGCCGCGCCCCGCCCAGTCGACCACGTTGCGCCGCGCCAGGCAGGTCACGGCATATTTCGAGCCGGCGTAGGCCAGGTGCGTCTGCCCGCCCTGCTCGGCCAGCTCGATCGCGCGGGCTTCGTCGCCGGCCAGCATCGCCTCGACCATCGGTAGCTCAGCAGCCCCAGGCTGGGTGGCAGCAACTGAACCGACGACCACCGCTGCCGGCTGCCGGCCGCGAGACAAGGCGTCGGCCAGACCATCCAGCAAAGCGCTGACGCCGAAGTAATTGACCGCCACGACCAGGCCGCTACTGGGCGCGGTGACACCGACGCCGGCGCAGCAGACCAGCCCATCGAGCACGTTCGAACAGCGCTCCAGCACCGCTGCGACCGCGGCGGCACGTCCTTCGTCGGTGGACAGATCGGCCTCCACGTCGGCGTGGCTGCGATCGATGCCGATCACGGTATGGCCAGCGGCGGTCAGGAGTTCCTTGAGCGCGGCGCCGATGCCTGACGCGCTTCCTGTAATTGCGATAACGGACATGAACCTCTCCTTTGTCGACGTGGTTGGCGGCGGACAGGCCCGCCGGTAGCGTCGGGTGCCTCGCTCAGGCTCATTTCCACACAGCACGACGGCCAGCCTCATCGTCTGGAAAGACTAAAGCGCGGCGCGAGGCTAAGCCGTGTGGACGATGTCGGCGGTCTTCGCCTGCCCAAGAATGCAGGCAAAGCGATGCTGCGCAGTTGCAGCAACGCAGCCACTTCCAGGACAGGCGATGCCATGTTAGAGCGCGAGATTTTCGTCGTCGGAGCCGTTCGAACAGCCATAGGCAGCTTTGGCGGCGCACTGAAGGATGTACCGCTTGGTTCGCTGGCCACGAGCGTGGTCCGTGCGGCACTGGAGCGGTCCGGCGTCGAGCCGGACCAGGTTGGGCATCTGGTGATGGGCAACGTGGTCGCGACCGAGCCCAGGGACGCCTACCTGGGCCGTCTCGCCGCCATCGATGCCGGTATCCCCTGCACCACGCCCGCGTTCAACGTCAACCGTCTGTGCGGTTCGGGCCTGCAGGCGATCATTTCCGCGGCCCAGGCGATCCGGCTGGGCGACACCTCGATCGCCATCGGTGCCGGCGCCGAAAGCATGAGCCGCGGGCCATTCATGCTGCCCGGGCTGCGCTGGGGCACGCAGCTGGGCGACGCCAGCGCCATCGACTTCATGAACGGCGTGCTGCACGACCCCTTCCAGCAGGTGCACATGGGTATCACCGCGGAGAACGTCGCCCGGCGCTATGACATCAGCCGCGCCCAGCAGGATGCCCTCGCGCTCGAAAGCCAGCGCCGCGCCGCGCGCGCCATTGCTGAAGGCCGCTTCGCCACGCAGATCGTGCCGATCGAGGTGTCTACGCGCAAAGGCCCCCGCCTGTTCGATACCGACGAGCATGTGCGCGGCGAGGTGACCGCCGAGCAGCTCGCTGCCATGCGTCCGGTATTCGACAAGGCGGCCGGCACGGTCACCGTCGGCAATGCGTCGGGGCTCAACGATGGCGCTGCCGCCGTCGTGCTGGCCGAAGGCGACAGGGCTCGCGAACTGGGCCTGCGGCCGCTCGTCCGGCTGGTCGGTTATGCGCATGCGGGCGTCGAGCCGGCCTACATGGGTATCGGGCCGGTACCGGCGATACGTCAGGTACTGCAGCGCACCGGACTCGCGCTGGAGCAAATGGATGTCATCGAAGCCAACGAGGCATTCGCCGCTCAGGCCTGTGCTGTAGCACAGGAGCTGGGCCTGGATCCGGAACGGGTCAACCCCAACGGTTCCGGCATTTCCCTGGGCCATCCCATTGGAGCGACCGGCGCGATCATCACCACCAAAGCCATTTACGAATTGCAGCGAACGGCTGGCCATTACGCGCTGGTTGCGATGTGCATTGGCGGCGGGCAAGGCGTCGCCGCCATCTTCGAGCGCACCGAACCGTAGCGAAGCAGCAGGCGCACCGCGGACGCTCTACGAGTCGTCCTTCCCAATTATCAGCGAGGCTAATGATGACCAACCCATCTTCAAAGCCGGTACTGGTTGAACACAACAATGCGGTCAGCTGCATTCGCTTCAATAGGCCGCATATGTTGAATTCGATTGATTCAGCAATGGCAAGTGCTTTTCTCGAAGCTTGCGAGGAAATCGTGCAGCGAAAGCAAACACGAGTGCTGATGCTCAAGGGGGAAGGACGATGTTTCATGGCCGGGCTAGATCAGCAACAGTTCATCGACTCGCCCGATTCAGTTGAAGAAAGCGTACTTGAGCCGATGAACAAAGCAATGAGGCTCTTGGGGGAGCTGGAAGTTCCAGTTTTAGCCAGTGTGCATGGACCTGTTGCCGGAGCCGGGCTGAGTATCGCGCTGGCCTGCGACCTAGTCATTGCTGCACATAACAGCCGTTTCAATTTCGCATGCCTGCCTACCGGCAGCACGAGCTGTCAACTGGGTTCCTCTTGGCATCTTCCCCGCTTGGTCGGGCTACATATGGCGATGGAAATTGCGCTATTGAGCGGCTCTTTCAACGCACAGCAAGCGTTGAATATCGGTCTCGTGAATAGAGTCGTTCCCTTTCATCAACTCGATTGTGAAAGCCAATGCGTGGCTAATCGGCTTTGCCAATCCACCACACCCAGCTTAGGTCGATTGAAAAAATTGATACGACAGTCATTTGGACAATCGCTTGAACAACAGTTGACGGATGAACAGCAAGCCCTCGCTAGTTCCATAAGAACACCGGAGCTTCGGGAGCAGGTAATTAAATATAAGGAAAAAAATCCAAATCTTTTAAAGCAATAGAAAGCGCCCAACTTCTTCAGCGAGAATTTAAATATGAAAACCTTGGTAGCTGTAAAAAAAGTGGTCGATTACAACGTCAAGGTTCGCGTCAAGGCGGACAACTCCGGCGTCGACCTCGCCAACGTCAAGATGTCGATGAACCCCTTCTGCGAAATTGCCGTGGAAGAAGCCGTACGCCTGAAAGAAAAGGGCGTGGCGAGCGAGATCGTTGTCGTCTCCATCGGTTCGGCCGCTGCTCAGGAGCAGCTGCGCACCGCACTGGCACTGGGCGCGGACCGCGCCGTGCTGGTCGAGTCTAACGACGAACTGAGCTCCCTGGCGGTTGCCAAGCTGCTCAAGGCGGTGGTCGACAAAGAGCAGCCGCAGCTGGTGATCCTCGGCAAGCAGGCGATCGACAGCGACAACAACCAGACCGGCCAGATGCTGGCCGCGCTGACCGGCTATGCCCAGGGCACCTTCGCCTCCAAGGTGGAAGTGGCTGGCGACAAGGTCAACGTCACCCGCGAAATCGATGGCGGTCTGCAGACCGTCGCGCTGAGCCTGCCGGCGATCGTCACCACCGACCTGCGTCTGAACGAGCCGCGCTACGCGTCGCTGCCGAACATCATGAAGGCCAAGAAGAAGCCGCTGGAAACCCTGACCCCGGACGCGCTG